>NZ_JBGCAQ010000004.1:0-413362 GCF_041261405.1 Streptacidiphilus sp. EB103A
CGCGGCTCGCCCCGCGGCACCCCCGCATCCCCCCCCCCCGCCCCCCCAAACCCCACCACCCCCCCCCCCCCCACCTAGACCCCCCCGGTAAGGGGGGGGCGCCGGGGGGGCGGGCCCCCGGGCCCGCTCCCAGTTCCGTCGAGCGCGCACCTGTCACCTCGGCGGCGAGCGTGGGGCCACGACGGACCCGTCCGCCGTACGTTCCGCAACTCAGGAGTACACGTGTACGACTCCCTGAAGGAATCCGCCGCACCACACCCGCCCGCCCTGCGCTTCTCCGTTCTGGGCCCGCTCGCCGCTGAGGCACACGGGCGTGCACTGCCCCTTGGTCCCCCCAAACAGCGGCTGGTGCTCGCCATGCTGCTGTGCCACCCGAACGCGCCCGTTCCGCTCGACCTGCTGACCGATGCGGTGTGGAACGAGGGTCCGCCGCAGACGGCCCGCAAGAACCTCCGGGTCTACGTCTCGGCGCTGCGCCGGACGCTGGCCGAGGCGGGCGCCGACGGCCGTCTGGTGCTCCATGCCGGCGGATACCTGCTCAGGCTGGCCGAATCGGAACTCGACTCGATGCAACTCCAGGCACTGGCCCGGGCCGGACGCGAGGCTGCCGACAGCGGGGATCCCGAACGCGCCGCCCGACTGCTGCACCAGGCCATGGACCTGTGGGCCGGGCCGCCGCTTCCCGAGCTGGCCTGCTCGGAGCCGGTCCAGAACGAGGTCGCCCGGCTGACGCTGCGTCATGTGGCCCTCTGCGAGGACTGGGCCGAGGTCGCCCTGGAGGCGGGCCAGGCACGTGAGGTCGCCGAGGTTGCGGGCGAGCTGGCGGAACAACATCCGTTGCGAGAGCGGCTACGTGCACTTCGGATGACGGCCCTGCACCGCTCGGGGCGCCGGGCCGAGGCGATGGCCGACTACGACGAGGTGCGGCACTGCCTGTCGAGGGAACTGGGCCTGTCGCCGAGCCCGGCACTGGAGTCCGTGTACCGCTCGATCCTGGCCGACCAGGGCGCGGACTCCGGTCCGACCGGCGCTGTCGGGACCGACCGGCGACGCCGGGCTCCGGTGGAACTGCCCACCGACACCGCTGACTTCACCGGTCACGGCAAGCTCCTGGCGGAGCTGCTCGGTGCCGCGGTCGGAGGCGGCACCACGGTGGTGGTCGGCCCGGCCGGCGCGGGCAAGACCGCCCTGTCGGTGCGGGCGGCCCATCGCCTGGCGGAGGAGTTCCCCGGCGGACGGATCTATGTCCGGCTCCGCGGGATCGACGGAACGCCCCGTTCCCTCGCCTCGGTGACCGCCCAGCTGCACGCGCACATGCGCGGGCCGGGCGAGGCCGCACACGATCCCGACCGGGCCGCCGCGCACTGGCGTGCCTGGCTGGCCGACCGCAGAGCGCTGGTGGTGCTGGACGACGCCCCCGACGAGGCCTGCGTCCGGCCCCTGCTGCCGGGCACCGGGCGGAGCGCGGTGGTCGTCACCGCCCGCACCCAGCTCGCCGGGCTCGCCCCGGCCGGTCGGGTCCAGCTACCGCCGCTGTCCGCTGCCGAGGCCCTGGAACTGCTCGGCCGGTTCATCGGCACGGGCCGGGTGCTCTGCGATCGGCCCGCCGCCGAACGCATCGTCGCGGCCTGCGGGTTGCTGCCGCTGGCGGTGCGGGTGGCGGGACTCAAGCTCGCGGTGCTGCGGCACCTCCCGCTCGCCGAGTACGCGGACCGGCTGGCCGATCCCCAGGCGGTGCTGGACGAACTCGCCGTGGGCGATGTCGACGTGCGCTCGCACGCGGCCGACGCGTGGCGGCAGCTGGACACCCCGCGCCGCTTCGCGCTGCGGCAGCTGGCGAGGCTGCCACTGTCGCGGACCTTCACCGTCGCGGACGCCGCCGCCGTCCTGTCGTCGAGTCAGCGGGAGACCCGGCGGGAGCTGGAGCTGATGATCGAGGCCGGTGCGCTGGTCTCGCCGGAGAGCGAGGTGACCGCGCACGCGGCCGCCTACTCGCTCCCCTATCTGACCCACCTCTACGCCCGTGAGGCAGCTTCGGTCTCCGCCTCGGACGATCTGATGCTCTCTGAGGCATCATGAGGGTCGGCCCGAGACCTCGGCGACCGCGGCGGGCACCGTCACCGGGCCGAGGTGCGCGGAACGCGCCGAGCGGAGCGCCTGCGGGCCGGCCAGCGCGGCGGCGGCCAGCGACACCGCGCACAGGGTCCAGAGAGCGGGGCGTATCCCGAGCCGGTCGCCGAGCATGCCCCCGGCCAGCGCCCCCAGCATCGCCGCCAGCCCCAGTACGAGCTGCAGGGCCGCACTCACGCGGCCCATCTCGCCCTCCTCGACGTCCGCGGTGAGCACCGAGGACACCGCAACATTGGCGATCGCGCCGAAGAAGACCGGCAGGCCGATCCCCAGGGCGGCGCACCCCGCCGCCAGTAGCAGCGGTCCTGCGGCCAGCGGCAGCAGCAGGCAGCAGGTCATCCCGCAGCCGAAGGCGAGGATGGTCAGCCGCCGCGGGTCCCGGTGCGGTGCGAGCACCCGGCCGGCCGCCATCGAGCCGGCCAGGCCGGTCGCCCCGGCCAGGACGAAGGCAAGGCCGTAGTAGGCGGTCGGCAGGTGGATGACGCGCAGCAGGAACGGGCCGGTGAGCGTGCCCACACCGGTCATGGCGGCGGCCGGGACGACGATGAAGACCAGCAGTGCCCGCTGGTAGCGGTGGGTGGCGAAGAAGCGCAGGCCCGAGACCGCACGGCGGAAGCCTCCACCGCTGTCCCGGTCGGCCGCCGTGGCCGGTGCCCGGTCGGGGGCTTTCATGCCCAACAGCGCGGTGGCGCTGAGCAGATAGCTGGCGGCGTCGATCGCCAGGGCGGCCGGGCTGCCGAAGGTCACGATCACTGGTCCGGCCAGGATTCGGCCGAGCAGGGCGGCCCCGTACTGCCCTGCCTGGAGCCGGGCCCGGACCGGCCCGATCCCGCCGTCACTGGCACCCGCTGAGTCGACGAGCTGCCGCAGATGAACGAAGTACAGGGACCCGGCCAGGACCGACAGGCAGCCCTCCAGCACCCCGAGGCAGACCAGCCACCCGATCGTGGCGACCCGGTTCGCCACCCCCAGCGCCAGCAGCGCCACGCCGAGTGCCGACACCGTGTCCAGGGCGAGCAGGGTTCTGCGGGGCCGGGTGATCCGATCCGCGAGCGCCCCGGCGGGCAGCCCGGCCACGAGGCCGGGCACGGTGGACGCCGCCCCGATCAGCCCCATCTGGCCCGGGGAGGCCCCCAGATGGAGGATCGCGATGACGGGCAGCGCGACCGCGGTGAAGACCGAGCCGAAGGCGGAGGTGGTCTGGCCGCACCAGTAGAGCGTGATGTCACGCCGCACGGTGCGCTGCCGGGTCGAGGGTGAAAAGGGTGTCGGGGCGCGGATCGAGCAGCTGGGTCAGGAACAGCAGCGTCCCGGCCGAACCGCTCCACAGGTCCGCGCTCAGCCGCTGCAGGTGCTCGCCCAGGAACCGCACCCCGGTGGTGTGCGGTACGGCGAACTTGAACAGCGCCTGGCCGACCCTTACGGCGGCCTCGCGTTCCGCCTGGTCGCCGGTGAACACCGCGCGGTCCGCGAGGGCGAAGCCAAGGCCCGACATGCCCTGGTAGAGGCCGGACATCACCGTGTACGGCACCTGCAGCTGCGTCAGCAGCCGGGGCATGGCGAGGGTGAGCCGGGTGTCCTCCACCGACCGCAGATAGCGGGTGGCCACGTGGACCAGGCCGGCGGAGCCGCAGTAGAGGTAGGGCATCTGGCGCCGGTCGGTGCTGGAGACGGGGAAGGCCATCCCAGGGCTGTCGGGGTCGCTCTCGCGGTCGAGTTCGGCGTGCAGCAGTCGCAGCCCGCGTACCAGAAGGGCGCCGTCCCCGGTGACCGCGGCGAGCTGATGCAGCATCAGTGCGACCCCGGTGCGGCCGTGCAGCAGGCCGGTGGCGTCGTCCGGGCCCAGCTGGGACGCCAGTTCGCCGTCCGCCGGGAGTGCCTCGGCGAGAGCCGCCGCCCGGTCGAGATGGTGCTGGTCGCGGGTGTGCCGGTACAGCGCGAGGTGGCTCAGTGCGACGCCCGCCGCACCGCCGAAGAGCGTGGCGTGCCGCGCGGTGAGCGGGTGCCGATCGGCCGCGTCGAGCAGAGTGCGGGCCTCCGCCAGGTCGCCCTGGTCGGCGAGGACCCGGGCGATCCCCGCGGTCCCGACATGGAAACCGGGCCCCAGCTCTTCCATCGTGGCGAGCGCATCGCGCCGCAGGCGTTCGCGCACTCCCTCGGGCAGGGCCCGGCCGGCCCGGTGCAGGGCGTGGACCACGCCTGCGGCCCCGTAGGCCACGCACAGGGTGTTGGTGCTGAACCCCTGCGGGATGGTGGGGAAGATCGTGGCCGGGTGGTCGACGTCCGCCATCGACACCAGGGCGTCACCGACCCGGTCGCGCAGCTCCTTGAGATGGGTGAGCGGGTCCTCCGCGACGCGCTCGGGGGTCGGCAGGCTGGGCAGGCCCGTGGTGTCACCCGGCGCGTGGAAGGCGGTGACGCGCTTCCACAGCGCGGGCGGGACCGGTGCGATGCCGGACAGGTCGTGGTGCAGATGGGCCAGTGCGTCGGGGTTCCGCTGGACCACGCCGTGCATGGGCGCCATCAACAGCTGGGCCAGTGCGGCGAGCCCGTAGCTGTCGTACACCGTCATATCGTCCGCCACGAGCTCGGCGGGGGGCGTGTACCCAGGGGTGCCGGCCAGGGAGAGGGCACCGCCCAGGCGCTGGGCGGTCTCGAAGTCGATCAAGCGAACCGCGTCGTTCTCGGCAACCAGCACATTGCCGGGGCTGACGTCCACGAAGAGGTAGCCACAGGAGTGCAGTCGGTCGATGGCCTGCTCGGCGCCGGAGATCACCCTCTCGTAGCGCAGGTAGTAGGCGGCGAAGTCGTCTGCCGTGGAACCTGCCCGGATCAGGGGGCTGTTGGCGACCACCCAGCGCTGCAGCGTGGTGCCCTCGATGAACTCGGTGACCAGGAACTCGTGTTCCCATTCGCTGAAGTACGCGACCGGTTCCGGTGCGAGTCCGGGCGCGACCCGGTGCAGCGCCCGCAGCGTCTCCCACTCCCCGCGCAGCAGCTCCCGGGCGTCACGACCGTCCTTGTCGATCCCGATGTGCGCCCGGGCCTCCTTGACGAACACGGTCCGTCCGGTGGCCAGTTCCCGCGCACGGTAGGTCCCTCCGGCGTTGCTGTGCTGGATCGCCTCCTCGAAGGCGAAACCGCCGAAGGAGGACGGCGCCTTGGCCTTGGCCCGTGGGCGGTCCACCGGTGCGGCGAACGGGTCGGCCACGCCCGCGGGCAGCCGGAAGGCGATGTCCCTGCGGTCCTCGACGAGCTCGCCATGCCCGTCGCGGACCAGCATCGAGCGGGTGCCGTCGGGCTTGGTCCGCTCCACCTGGGCGAACCCCCCGTAGCGGTAGTGCACGACATGCGACCCCGGGAAGCGGCGGTCGGACAGGATGTACGGCCCCTCCTCGTCCTTCAGCTCGTCGGCCAGCCGCCGCATCAGCACGCGAGCCGCGTCCGTGTCCGCCGGGTACGCCGCGACGAACTTGCCGCCCTGTGGGCGGGAGGCGTGCTTGTAGTGCATCCACTCGTAGAAGAACCGAGCGGACAGGTGCTTGAAGGGCACCTCCTGCTCGAAGCAGACATCGGCCACCGTGTCGAGCACCGCTGCCACCCGGTCCGAGCGGGCCGAGACATGGACCTTCCAGCCCTCGCCGGCGATGCCGAGCCCGTCACGGCGCCACATGGTCCAGATCCCCGAATCCGTCCCCTGCCAGCCCTCGGCCACGCGGGCAGGCCGGTAGACCTCGCCCCGGTCCGGGACAGTCTCCAACGGCGCGTACAAATCCGGGTCGGCGACGGCGTACCACAACGGCGCGTTCATGAACTCTCCTGGGCGGGAAGCGGGGCCGGGACCAATTCGGTGACTGCGAGCCAGAACCACGGTGGGCGCGGCGCGTTCACGCAGCCGCGCCCACCCCGTCGACTGCTAGGCGGCGAACGCGGTCTTGCCGCCGCCGCCGCTGGTGCAGAAGAAGTAGCTGGCGGTGCTCGTGTCACCCAGCTCGTGGTCGGGGCTACCGACGCTCAGCTCCTGCAGTTCCCGGACCGACGCGCCGTCGGACTCCACGATGAACTCGATCTTCTCAGCCATGTTGTTCTCCTCAGCTGCGGTGCTGTCGACGGCGGGATTGCCGATCCGACGAGACAGAACGCTAGGAGGCGGGCGTCCGACAGCGGGCCGGCGGTCGCATGGAAACGGGATCGACCCACGTCACCGGCGATGCCGGCCTGCCGGACGGTTGCGCCATCACTTCATCGGCCCCCTGCCCATGCCTGTGAGCAGCGGATATATCGTTTGCTAAGCCCCCCGCACCCACCACCGGCCCATCTGCTGGCTACCATGGCTGCCCCCGACGACGGGCGCCGGCTCTGGGTCAGCACCGATTTCGGTGATGCCACCGACCCGTGCAACGTCCAGAACGGCTCCGCCAGCGTCCTGGGCGTGCTCACCCTGGCCGACCGGTTGCTGCCGCGGGAGAACCTGCGTGTAGGTGTCGCCTGGGTGGCGGACTGGACCAGCCGCCACGTCAGCCACGGAGTCGCGGGCTCCGTCCTGACCCAGATCCACCTGTGGCAGGCCACAGGCCGCGCCGAGCTCCTCGAGCGCGCCGAGCTGGGGGCGACGCACTGCTGGCGGCCTCCGAGCACAGCGATGGCCGGGTCTACTGGCCCGTGCCCGGGCGGAATGATCCGGATCGGGGCGCGGGCGGCCGTGGGGCCGGTCTTGGCTCAGCCGGTGGCGGGCACGCCGGTGACGGTGTTCCACTCGGCGAAGCGGGCCTTCATCTCCTGGCGGTAGTCACTGGCTGTGAGCAGGTGGCGGCTTGGTAGGAAGTGCGGGGAGATGTAGCTGAACGCCCCGAGGAACCGTGGGGCTGCGCCGGCGGAGCGAAAGCCCTTCGTCGCCCGTTCCCGTTCCCGGGTGGGTTGGTGGGAGTTCTCGGCCCGGTTGTTCAAGCCTTTGTGGGAGTGGTGCTCCACCGAGGCCATGGTCTCCCGGAGGGTGTTGCACGACGTTCGATGTGGTGATGTCGGCGTCACTGGATATGGTGCTGGGCAGTGACGGGAAGGGCCGGTCCGACGGAGTCGGACCGGCCCTGGTGTTCATGTCGTCGCGGTGGTGCTCACCCTGTCGTGACTTCGGCGACGGCGGCGCGTGCTGATGCCTCGTCGACGATGGTCTTGTTCTGGATGAAGACGTCGAGCAGGGCCTGGACGGCGAGGTTGTTGACCGCGCGGGGCAGGCCGCGTCCGGTGGTGTGGATCAGCGCGGTCGCGTCGTCGGAGAACAGCGGATCGGAGCGGCCGGCCAGGGCGACGTGGTGTTTGAGGTAGCCGGCAGTCTCCTCGCCGGTCATCGGGGGCATCGCGAACCGCAGCGCGATGCGCTGCTCCAGGGCTGCCAAGGTGCCCATCTTGATCCTGCGTCGCAGGGTGGGCTGGCCGATCAGCAGGCAGGCGAACGGGGATGCGGAGTCTTCTCTGAACTTGATTTCTTGATCTTGAAGACTGCTCGGGAGACTCGTTCGGACGACCGCCTGTGTCACTGCGATGCGACATCATGTGCGGGTGATCTCCGGGGAAACTGCTCGTCTCGCTGCCCGCTCGGTGAAGGCCGAGAAGCCTGCTGACGTCGTGCAGGCCGGTGCTCGATGGCTGTCGGAACTGCTCGAGGCGGAGGGGTTCGTCTGGGTCAGGTCGCGGCAGGCTCTGGAGCGTAAAGCTGCTGTCGCGGACGCGGGAGACGATCACCGACAGGACATCGGCCAGATCCGGGGAAATGACCAGGAGACGCTCGGTATCGGTCTTGGGCGGGGCGATGTGCAGGAGCGGGATGAGTTCTCCGGTGGAGGGCAGCGTGAAAGGCCGTGTGCGCGACCTGCCCGCTACGGGGCCGCTGCACCCCTCCAAGTCCGGACGCACCCTCAACGCCCATCCCCGCAGGCCCTGCTAGCCGCCGCCCTCAACCTCCGCCGACTGATCAACCTCGGACTCACCCGCACCGGCAACACCTGGACACTCATCCCGGCCACCCCCTGACAACAGGGGCCGCCACCCCCAGAAACCGGCGCTGACCAGACAAGATCTTCAGTGATCTTCTAGGCGACGAACTCGGTGCCGCCGCCGCCGCTGGTGCAGATGAAGTAGCTGGTGATACTCATGTTACTCACCTCGTGGTCGGGGGTACCGACGCTCAGCTCCTGCAGTTCCCGGACCGACGCGCCGTCGGACTCCACGATGAACTCGATCTTCTCAGCCATGTTGTTCTCCTCAGCTGCGGTGCTGTCGACGGCAGGATTGCCGATCCGACGAGACAGAACGCTAGGAGGCGGGCGTCCGACAGCGGGCCGGCGGTCGCATGGAAACGGGATCGACCCACGTCACCGGCGATGTCGGCCTGCCGGACGGTTGCGCCATCACTTCATCGGCCCCCTGCCCATGCCTGTGAGCAGCGGATATATCGTTTGCTAAGCCCCCCGCACCCACCACTGACCTGTCACTGATGGACCGTGGTGAGTGCGGGACGCGGTCACGGTGCGTCCGGCGCACCGTTGTTGAGCATCGCGTGGTTGAGGCTGGTGCGGTTGGAGACACCGAGCTTGCGGTACACCCGGCCCAGGTGGCGGTCGACGGTCCGCACGCTGAGGAACAGCACCTTGGCGATCTCGTTGCTGGTCCTTCCGGTGCTGGCGAGGTCGGCGATCTCCCGCTCCCGGGCGGTGAGCATGGCCGGCGCACCGTGCACGTCGGCCGGCCGGAGCCGCGCGGCGAGTCGACCGCGCTCGCGGTCGACCTCCTCCGCCAGACATGCCGAACCGCACTGGCCTTTCGCAGCGACGGCGCCCGAGCTACCTGGGCTGGGGTGCACAGGCGCCCCAGACCCGCGGCGGGACCGGTGGGACGGAGCGCGGATGCGGTCAGGGCCGTGGGGTAGCCAGGCTGACGATGACGGTTCTGCCCTGGCGGTGGGCACGCGCCGTGATGTCGGCTGCCACGTGTCCCAGCAGGTGTATCCCGAAGCCCCCGGCCCCGGTGGCCGGGTCCGGGTCGCGCCGCACCGGGACCTGGGGGCTGGTGTCGGTGACCGCGATCACCAGTCGGTGCCCGGAGAACAGCAGATCCACAGTGCAGGGGCCCGGTGCGTGGCGGACAGCGTTGCTCACCAGTTCGCTGACCGTAAGGAGCGCGTCGTGGGGCAGCAACCCCGGCAAGGAGGGCAGGCGGCCCAGTCGGTTCAGTGCGTCGGTGACCCGCGCGTCGACCAGGGTCGCGCGGGCTTGCTAGTCGTGCCAGGCGATCTTGGGCTTTCCGGGGTCGGTGTAGTCGTGCGCGGTGCACCAGCGGGCCGTCACCGCGTGCGCGCCAGGTACTTCGCGGATCACCGCGCGAATCGAGGCGACCAGTTGGGTGACGGTGTCCTGGGCTGCCACCGCGTCGTCCAGGACTGTGGAGTCCAGTGCTCTGCGCCTGCTCTTGATCGCGCCGGTGGCTGCCACGACCTCCCTGACCTTCGCGAACAGTCGGCTCGGATCGGCGGAGTGCTGGAGGCAGCGGAGGTAGGTCAGCAGCGAGGGGTCGAAGGCGGTGTCGAGCAGGCCGAGCCCGTAGGCCGCCTTTCACCGCAGGTCGCACCGCAGCTCAAGCACGGCCTCGAAGTCCGAGCGCCGGTACAGACTCTGCAACACCACGGCTGCGGCCAGGACCTGCGGCGGCATGCTCGGGCGGCCGTTGGCCGACGGATACATGTCCGCGAACATCTCTGCCGGGAACAGCACTTCACAGTGCTCGGCCGAGAACGCGAACACCCTCCCTGCCGGGATCAACTCCCGGCAGGTCTCCCACACATCCGGCCCGACCGGCCCTCCAACCCACTACCGGGTTCTCCTGTCATGGGGCGCGCTGGCGGGGCTGGCGGTGAGTGCGGACAGCAGGCCGGGGGTTCGGGCCGTCTTGTCCTTCGAGGCGAGTCGGAGGCGTTGGTCGCCGGCGTAGGCCGCCATGCGGGCCGAGCCGCACTGGTCGGCCAGCGCCGCGGCCCGGTCCAGCCAACCGCCCACCGCATCGGTCCGACCGGCGTCCAGAGCCAGCGCCGCCGCCGCGAGCAGGGTGCGGCCCGCCTCGATGCGGTCACCGCTGCCGGCGAAGTCCGCGATTGCGTCCTGCGCGCAGCGCAGTGCGCTGTCGGTGTCCCCGTGCAGCGCATGTGCCCGCATCCGCGCACGCAGGGCGAAGCCCCGTCGGCCTGCGGAGGGCAGCTGTTCGACGCTCTCCTCGGCTAGCCGCGCCCAGCGGTCGACCGAGACCTGGTCGCCCTCGGCGGCGGCCACCTGCGCCAGGCTCTCGCACCAGCGGGGTCGGCGCCAGGTGGTGATCCTCGGCAACTCGTCTCCGCCCGCGGCGTCCAGCAGCAGCCATCCGGCGCGGGCCGGGTCGCCGGTGTGCAGGATGAACTCGGCGTTGGCGCAGCGGACAGCGACCGCCCACGAGGTCACCTTGCTGCTGACGGCTGCCCTGGCGCGTTCGGCGGTGCCGGTCGCTTCCTCCAGGTCCCCGGGGGCGTCGCGCCAGAACAGGGCCTCGGCCCGCAGCGTCATCAGGACCGCTTCGGACGCCAGGTCGCCGATGCGTCTGACGTGGTGGTCGGCTTCGTCCAGGGTAGTCAGTGCGCCGCGCAGGTTCCCCGAACGTAGCTGGGCGTTGCCCAGGACTGTCAGCATCTGGGGATGGATATAGGTCTGCCCGGTGCGACGGGACAGGACCGCGCCACGGGTGAGATGGCGTTCGGAGTCGACCAGCAGTCCCAGCATCCCTTCGGCCATGCCCACTTGGAACGCGGCTTCCAGGTTGGCCACGAGAGTCGCGTCCGGGACGGCGTCGAGGAGCTCGGCGGCCCCGGCCATCGTCGTCAGGGCGCTGGGCTGGTCGCTGGTGAACAGATGGCCCAGGGCCGCCTTGCCCAGGGCGTTGGCCTCGCCGACCCGGTCACCGTGCCCGCGCGCAAGCCATGCGGCGGTCTCGGCGTGTTGCCGGGACGTCTCGTAGTCCTGCACGTCGTAGGCGTAGTCGGCCAGTTCGGCATGCAGAGCCGCCGCGGCGGCCGAGTCGTCGTCGGTCAGCGCCGCGAGTCCGGCGCGGGCGAGGGCGCCGGCTTCGGTGTACCGGCCCAGTCGCCGTTCGATCCGGCTGGAGTCGGCCAGTGCGGTGGCGTCATCGGGGGGACTGCCTGGGATGTCCGACCGCAGCGCCTCCAGCAGCGCTCTGCCCTCGGACGCGTCCCCGGTCAGCAGCCGGGTACGGGCGAGCAGGACCTTGGCCTCGTACCAGTGCGCCCCGCCCTCCTGCAGCAGCGACAGCGCGGCCTGCAGATGGCCGGTCGCGACGGCCGGGGAGGTGTAGATCATGCCACGGGCCGCCGCGATCAGGGTCGTCGCGTGTTCCGGCCGCCGCGGATCCGCGGCCCGCGCGACATGGTGGGCCCGTTCTGCGATCGGTGCCGCCCGCTTGGCCAGTTCGGCCTCGGCGCGCTGGTGCAGCTCGGTGCGGCGGCCGGGTTCGAGGTGCTTGTAGACGACCTTTCCGACCGCCGGGTGGCGCAGCGACAACTGCGGTGCTGGCTCTGCGGGGCGGATCAGGTCCAGACGGGCCAGTGAGTCCAACGCGATCACGGCCGTCGGCAGTTCCAGGCCGGCGACGGCGGCCAGCAGCTCCGGGTGGAACTGCCCACCGAGGACCGCCGCGACCTGGACCACGGTCAGCGTTCCTGGATCGAGGCCGGTGAGTTCGCCGAGGATCGCGGTGTCGGCATGGACCGCTGTCCGGTCGTCGGCGGCCATGATCTGGAGGTACTGGGGATTGCCCTCGGCCTCGCGGTGCACCTCGTCCAGGTTCGGCCGGTCGCCGAGCAGTTCGCGGGCCTGCTCCTGGGAGAGCGGCCCCAGGTTCCACACCTCGAGGAATCCGGCGGACGACGCACGGGCGAGCACTGCCGCGAGCGCCGGCGAGAGCTGGCGCTGCCGATAGGAGAGGAGACACAGCACCGGCCCGGCAGTTGTCGTCGCTAGGAGCCGCTCGATGTCGGCGATGCGGTCGCCAGCGAGATCATGCAGGTCGTCGACCACGGTCATGACGGCAGCGCGGTCAACAGCGTGCGCCATGACCTCCTGCGGGTCCCCGATGCCCGGCCCGCCAGGAAGGGTGGGCAGGGCCGAGCTGCTGCCGTGTCCGGTGAGTACCGGGATTCCCTCGTCCCGGGCGTGCGCCGCGGCCGTCCTCAGCAACGAGCTCTTGCCGATACCAGGCTCCCCGACCAGCGCGATCGCTCGGCCCACCCCCGCCTTGAGATCCGCCAACGCCCCTATCACTGAATCGACTTCGATGTCCCGCCCGACGAGTCGACGTCCGTGGGCGGCGCGTTGCTGCATCGGTGGGAGGGGGTGGTACGACCTCCCGTCGCGGGTCACGATGGAGGCCAATGCCGCGCGGGAGGACACTCCGGTCTTGCGGTAGATCCGGGCGATGTGGGTTTCGACGGTGCGCGGGCTGAGATAGAGCCTGTCGGCGATCGCCGGGCTGGTGAGCCCCTCGGCAACCAGACCGGCGACCTGCCGCTCCCGGGTGCTCAGGGACTCCAGTTTGTCTGCGGGGCCGAAGACCGCCGGGCGCAGCCGTTCGGCCAGGGCGACGAGCAGTCGGCTCCCGCCCTCCGAGGCCAGACGGGATCCCCGGTGCCACATGTCGGCTGCATCGTTTCCGTCACCCATGGCTTGCGCGTGCGGAGCGGCGAGAAGCAGTGACTGTGCCTCACGCAGCGTCGCACCGGACCGGGCGCTGTGCGTTGCTGCTGCGGTGTACAGCCTGGCGGCCCGGGCCGAGTCGCCGCGGTGCGCGGCGACCAGCGCGAGGCTGCGCAGCCCTGCCCCGCGCTGGGCCGGAAGGCCGAGCTGCTCCGCCTCCTGCTGGGCACGCGTGGCCCAGTGGGCGGCAGCGTCGGTGTCGCCTACGGCCAGGGCGGCGCCGGTGAGCGCCTCCAGGTAGTTGGGGCGGACCGTGGGCTGCAAGCGGTGCAGGTCGCTGCCGCCACCGATGCGCAGCAGGATGTCCGAGGCTCGCTGTGGATCGTTCGCATCGAGGGCGGCGTTGGCCAGCATGCACCAGGCCAACGCCGCCCACCAGCTCTCGTTGGTGCCGGCGGCCGAGGCCGTGGCTTCCTCGGCGACGACCAGTGCGCTCTGACGTTCCGGCGAGCGGGCCTGGAGCAGGATCTGGGACTGGAAGGCCAGGGTGAAGGCGAGCAGGTCGCCGCTGCCCAGAGCACGTGCGATCGGCTCGGCCTCCTCGGCCAGCTCCAGCGCGGTGGTGATCCGGCAGGTACAGAGGTGAACGTAGGCTTGCGCCGTCAGGAAAGACGGTACGAGATAGAGCTGGCCGGTGGCGCGGGCGATGTCCAGGCCGCGGTCCAGGTGCTCCTCTGCGGTTGCGTAGTCCTCCAGGAATGCTTCGGTCCAGCCGAGTGTGCACAGGAGCTCGCACAGCTCGGCGTGGGCGGTGTCGGTCAGGGCATCGGCCTGTGCGGCCGCTGCTGTGGCGAAGGTGCGGGCGGTGGCGGTGTCGCCCTCGTACGCCTCGCCCATGGCGATGAGCGTCAGGGCGCCCACTTCGCCGATCCGGTCGCCGATGGAACGCGCTGTCCGTAGGACCCTGTGGATGTCTGCTCGGACCTCCGGGAAGCGGCAGGCGGACAGGGCGCAGGAGCACAGTTCCAGTCCGATCCTGACGGCCTGGGACGGCGACGGTCCGGGGCTGCGCGCCAGTTCGCGACGGAGCAGTGCCTCGGCTTCCCGGTGGCGTCCGAGCAGCCGCTCCATCAGGGCGCGCAAGGTGACTGCGGTGGTGTGGATGTCGTCGTAGCGGTCCAGAGCGGACATGTCCATCACCTGGCGCAGTAGGTCCCGGCTCTCCTGCAGCCCGCCGCTCACCCCGAGTGCACTGGCCCTGCGCAGCGTCAACTCGCGCCGTGCGGTGAGGTGGTCGGGGGTGTCCGGGAGCAGTCGCAGGACGGCGCCGAACCAGTGCGCCGAGGTGGCCGGGGCGGTCGCGGCACTCTGCTCGGCGGCCGCGACGAGTACGGCGGCGGCCTGCGCGTCCCAGTAGGTCACCGACTGCTCGACATGGTGTGCCTGCTCGATGACCGGGGCCCCGGCGGAGGCGAGTTCTGCCGCGGCACGACGGTGGAACTCCTCCCGCTGCCAAGGGTCGGTGTTCTCGTGGATCAGTGCCCGGATCAGCGGATGACGCAGCACCATCTGCCGCCCGTCGGGTCCTGGCCGCAGGAGATCACGCTGCATCAACTCCCTCAATGAGTCGATGACCTGATCGTGGTCGAGGGCGGTGAGTCTGCCGATCATCGCGGTGTCGGCGTGGTCGCCGAGGACGGCGGTGGCCTCCAGGATCCTGCGTTCGATCGAGCTGAGCCCGGCGAGTTCGTCGAGCAGGAGTGATCCGAGCGCGCTCGGCAGACCGTGCGGTGGACCGGATCGGGCAGGCTTCGCGGTCGCGAATGCAGATGCGGGCCCTGGGATCGGGCGGCCCTCGTGGCGGGCGTGGAGGAGGGTGAGGAAGTACAGGGGATTACCGTCGCTCGCCCGGTAGAGCTCGGAGACCTGTTGTTGCGGAAGGTCGCCGGCCAGGTCCTTGACGCAGTCTCTCTCGGCCAGCGGGCCCAGGACGATTCGGGACACGGCCCCGGTTCCGAGTCCGCGGGCGAGTGCGGAGTTGAGTACCGGCGGGGTCTGTCGTTCCCGGCGTGAGACGACCAGGAGGAGCGGAGCCGGTACAGGATGGCGGACCAGGTGGTCCACCAGTTCCAGTGATGCCGGGTCGGCCCAGTGCAGGTCGTCCAGTACCACCACGAGGCTGTGTCCGAGACGGCCCAGCAGGGCCGCGGTGGCCTGGTACAGGCCGAACCGGTCGGCGGTGCCCGGCGCGGCTGGTGTCTCGCCGGTGCCTCTAAGGGCCGGTGGCAGTTCCGCCAGCGCGGGGAAGCGGTGCATCGCCGCGGGCTCGAGATCGGCGAAGGCATCGGCGAACGGCCTTAACGGGCTGTGCCGTTCGTACTCCGTGGCCTGTCCGCACAGTACGGTCAGCCCACGGCTGCGGGCCCGCGCGCAGAACTGCGCCAGTAGTCGGCTCTTGCCGATCCCGGCATCGCCCGTTACATCGACGACCGCTGGTCGGCCCTCCGCCAACTGGTCCAGCACCGAGTCCAGCAGACCGATCTCGGCGGATCTGCCGACGAACGGCACTTTGCCCGCTTGTTCCAGTGGGCGGCCGCTGTACGCTTCGACCACGGATGAATCCTTTCAAGCGAGCCTTCTGCACGGCCCTGGGCACCGAAATGTGAGAGCTGTCGCTTGTGCGGAAGGCGATACCCGCACAGGGCACTTTTGTACACCATTCGTGTATACAACGGTCGTCACGTCCCGGTTGTCGGTAGGAACGACCGCCGGTCAGGCTGTCTCCAGGATGACCAAGTCCGCCAGGGCACCGCCGATCACGACGCGGATGTCGTCCTCGTTCTCGGCCAGGGTCAGGCGTCATCGCCAGACGGGTGCTGCGGGGGTCCGTCACGGCTCCGCCGTCTCGGCTTGGCTCAGGATCAGAACACGGCGGGCGGCTGCTGCTCGGAGGCGATGGCGTCGCGCAGTCGGCTGCTGAGCCAGCGCCGGCGGCGCAGCAGCGCGGCGGCCGCGGTCAGACCCAGGGTGAGTCCGAGCAGGCCGAAGACGGTGCCGACCACGGCGTTCTGGAGGGTCTGGGCTCCGAACACCTGCGTCGGTTCGTCGTTGCGGACCAGGATCGCCACGCGGTCGCCCGGGCGTGCGGTGCGCAGCGGAAGGGAGCCCGGGTAGCTGTGGCCGGCCACGGTCCAGGTGCCGTCGCATTCCACGGCCGGACTGTTCTTGCCGCGTTTCGGGCAGCTCGGCGAGGTTGCCGTTGTGGACCACCCGGGGACCGGTCCGGAGTTCTTCGGCGAGCCACATCTGGATCGGGACGTCGCGCCGGCACAGCTCCCGGCGTACACGACCATCCCTGATGCTTCGTCGACGACGCAGGGTACGGCGATGCCCACGGCGCGGGGCGAGTAGCGCGCGGTGAGGTGGGCTGCACATTCCAGGAGTGCGTCGACGACGGCAGCCGGTCCCTGCGAGGCTTCGGAGGGGCGGCTCTCGGTGTGGATCCAGGTGTTGTCCCGGCTCATGATGCCGGCCGTGATGCGTGTCGGGCCGACGTCGAGCGCCAGGATCGGTGGATCCGGCCGGCCTTCGCGCACCGGCGGTGGCGCCCCCGCGCTTCGGCTGATGGGCTTCGTGCGGGGGCGCCCGTGGATGTGCAGTTCTGGCGCTACGCGAGCGGGGATCCGCGTGGTCATGGACGTGGCCCTGCGGCGAGAGCCTGCCCGAGCCAGGTGTGCGCGGCGGTGGCGGTTCGCAGTTCGTCCAGGTCGGGCGGTTGGGCCCCGGCTCGGGTGGCCGTGAGGGCACCGGCCACGACGGCCTGGCGCAGGACCTGCTCCAGCTCGTGCGGTGCAGTCGGGATCCGTACGCTTTGGTTGCCGTCGGGGGCCGGGGCGAGCAGGGCGGCGAGCAGCGCGGCTTGGAAGGCGTCTCCTGCACCGATGGTGTCGGCCACTTGGATTTGAGGGGCGGCCACGGACACTTCGGCGTCGGCGGTGAATGCGGTGGCTCCTTGAGCGCCGCGGGTGAGCACGACCAGGCGCGGTCCGTACTGCAGCAGTGCCCGGGCCGCGTCGGCCGGGTGCTGGTCGGGCCAGAGCCAGCCCAGGTCCTCGTCACTGGCCTTGACGACGTCGGCGACCCCGGCGAGTTGTTCCACTGCGGACCGGTAGGCGGCGCGGTCGGGTTGCACGGCGGGGCGCACGTTGAGGTCCACGGCAACGGCGCGGCCCGGGCGGTCGTGCAGTTGCCGGCAGGCCTCCAGGACCTGAGCTGCTCCGGGCTGCACGACGACGGCCAGTGAACCGGTGTGCAGCAGTATGGTGTGCTTGCTGATCGGGATCCGAACAGGGTCCCAGGCCGTCAGGAAGTCGTACGTCGCCGAGCCGCTCGTCTGGTTCACGTAGGCCAGCGCGACGGTACTGCGCCCTGAGGCGCTGGGTGCGCGGAGTACGTCGATGCCGCTGCTGCCCAGGTACTCCTCGATCATCGTGCCGGGCGGATCCTCGCCCCAGCAGGTGACCAGGGTGACGGGGCGGCCGAGGCGGTGCAGGCCGATGGCCACATTGGTAGGGCTTCCGCCAGGGTAGGGGTGAACGGCCTGCGCGTCGCTGCGCCAGACCAGGTCGACCAGGGACTCGCCGACCACGGCGATCGGTGCAGTGGTTGTCATGACAGTCTCCCTTCGGTGCTGCTCTTGTCCTGGATCTGAAGGGGGTTCAATTCCCATGCCCGGACCTCGAAGCCGGCGGTGCCCGAACCGGAGGCTCGGGCCTGCAATCGCCACGGCCCGTTACCCATGGGGTAGAAGCGCAGGGTGAGTGCCTCGCCGGTGCTGAGGAACACCTCGGCGATCGAATGGTCGACCACCAGTCGTAGTTCGACGGCCTGTCCCGGCCCGGCGGCGCGCGGGATGCGCCAGGAGCCGCGCTTGGCCCGCGGCTCGCACGAGGCGTGGGTGCGGTCGACGACCAGTTCACCGGTGGCCGGGTCGAGCGCGATATCGAGGTGTTCTCCGCCGTCGGCGGAGGTCAGCAGGCGCAGACCGGTGGCGGCCCGGCCGTCGGCGGAGCAGTGCAGGCGGGCTGTCAGATCGAAACTGCGACCGGTCTCTCCCAGGTCGTGCGGCGCTCCTGATGTCGCCCGGCCTTGCTCGTGCGTGATCTGCGTGCCACGCAGTGCGTCGAGTTCGCGGGCGGGCCGCTGGCTTACGGTGCCGTCCTCGGCCAGGGTCAGCTCGCGCGGCAGGGTCAGCATCCCGGCCCAACCGACCTCGTCCGTCCAGGTGCTGGGGGCGCCGACCTGTGCCGCGTCGCGGGCTTCCCAGGACCAGGCCCACAGCAGCCAGCGCCCGTCGGCGGCGGGCAGGAGCGCGGGGGCGTAGAACTCGGGCCCGTGGTCGAGGCGTTGTGGTGCCTGCGCGTCGAAGGTGGTGCCCCGGTCGCGGCCGGGGTAGGCGGCGGTGTGGCAGGCGCCGCGGTGCGGATCCCAGGCGCTGAGCAGCAGGGCTCCGCGGTTGTCTCCGAAGTCGGCGTACTGGACGCATTCCCAGCCCGCTTCGGTGTTTGCGCCGCCTGGTAGCGGTTCGGGGGGACGGGCGAGGAAGGGGCCGACGTACTGCCAGGTCGCCAGGGACTCGGATTGGTACTGCAGGGCAGCTCCGCGGCCGTCGGCGAGAGCGGCGCCGACCAGCATGCGCCAGCGGGTTCCGTCCAGCCATACGTAGGGGTCGCGGAACATTGAGGTGGCAGCAGGGGGTTCGGCGATGAGCAGAGCCTGGCTCTTGGTGAAGGTCAGCCCGCCGTCCGTGGAATGGGCCGAGGTGACGGGCTGCCACCAGCGGTCGTCCCGCTTGGCGGAGTAGAAGGCGTGGAGACGGCCGCCGGAGCTGACGGCGTTGCCGGACCACACGCCGTCTGCGTCCGGGCCGTCGGGGGTGGGTGTGAGCGCGATGGGGAGGTGTTCCCAGTGCAGCAGGTCGGGGCTGCGGAAGTGGCCCCAGTGCATGTCCTGGTGGCGTGCGCTGTGCGGGTTGTACTGGAAGAAGACGTGGTACTGGCCCTCGTGGAGGACCAGCCCGTTGGGGTCGTTGACCCAGTTGCCCGGCGGTCGCAGATGGACCGCCGGGAAGTGGGGATCAGGAGCGGACACGCCCAAGTGCCTTTCGTGGACGGTGCGGTCAGCGGTGGGTGCCTGCCTATCCGTTGATGTCGGCGAACCCGGTGATCGTCATATTGGCGAAGGTCGCCGCGCCGCCGTCGGTGTAGAGGGAGATGCCGGTGTCTCCGGTCTCGAAGTAGACCTGGTGGGACAGCACCGTGAAGCCGGCGTTGACGAAGACCTCGACGCTCTGCCGGTCGACCAGGATCCGCAGGTGCACCGACCTCGCCGACGGGTCGATCGGGGCCTGCGACTGGCCGTAGGAGCCGAAGGAGTAGTCCGGCTGGTCGGACCCGCGGCGGTCGACGTAGACCGTGCCCTGGTAGATGCCGATGTTGGTGTGCCGGGTTCCGTTGGCGGACCTGCCGACCGACAGTCCGACGTTGTTCAGCTGCTGCCAGCTGATGTCGAGGTCGAGTTCGTAGGCCGAACCGTGGTAGCTCAGGTCGAAGCTGCCGTTGACCGTGGTGTCGGCCGGGCGGACCGTGGCGGTGACGTGGTCGGCCAGTGCCGGGACCGGCTGGGAGAGCAGGGTGTACCAGCCGCCCGGCTGCTTCGCCAGGCGCAGCTCGCGGGCGATGGACATCTGCCCGTTGTAGCCGTCGCTGAGGTCGGTGGGCACGGTTCGGGCGGCGTAGTGCCAGTTGTTCATCCAGCCGATCGCGAAGCGGCTGGTGTCCGGGCTGGCGGCGTTGGGCCAGCTGACGGCGGCGTACCAGTCCCAGCCCCAGTCCAGCCACTGCGGGTCGGTGCCGTCGGGGGTGAAGGTGGTGCCGTCCCAACTTCCGGTCCAGTAGGCGTGCGTGTCGGGTTGGCCGCTGTAGTCGCCCTGGGTGCTGCCGCCGAGGACCCAGTGGCTGGTGCCGTCGTCGGCGGTCATCTGGTAGAGGTCCGGGCACTCGAAGCCGCCGATGTTGGGGCTGCTGTAGGAGAAGACGGACTGGTGGGTCCAGTGCTTGAGGTCCGGTGAGGTGTAGAAGGTCAGGGCCTGCTGGCGGCCGATGACGACGACCCATTCCTGCCGGGCGGAGTCCCAGTGGATCTTCGGGTCCCGAAACCAGTTGCTGCCGTCGGGGTTGGTGATCACCGGGGCCCCGTGCGCGGTGAAGGTGGTCCCGCCGTCGGTCGAGTACCACAGGTACTGCTCCTGCTGGTAGGCGTCGCCCCCGGTCGGTTGCGTCGCCAGGACCACGACCGCGCCGGCTCCGAATCCCGCGGTGTTGTCGGTGTCCACGACACCCGAACCGGTCCACACCGGGAAGTTGGGCGCCAACGGGATCGCCGATCCGGCGTCGGTGAACGCAACGTTGTCGGTGGTCGTGGCGTGCTGCCAGCCGCCGGGCGCGTTGTCCTGGTCGCTGTGCAGGTAGTACAGGTTGTAGGTGCCGTCCACGTGGATCGGGCGCTGCGGATCGCTGAGCCAGCCGGCCGGCGGTGTCAGGTGGTAGACCGCGCGCAGGGAGGTCGTGGCTGCGGCCGAGCCGACCGGCCCGAGGAGCGCTTGTCCCGCGGCCACGGCGGCGGTGGCGCCTATGCCTTGGAGGAGGGAACGGCGGGAGAGGGCGAAGTTCGGCATCTGGGTCACCTCTTGATGGGTGTGGCGGCAGGCGGGGTGGCGATCGAGTCGCGTTCGACCGGTGGGCAGTCCAGGGCGATGCGGCCCAGGTCGCCGACCTGGTCGAGACCGAGCAGTACCCGCATGCCGACCACGCCGAGCTCGTAGTGGGGCAGTGCGACCGTCGACAGTGCCGGTCGCAGGTGCGCGGCGATGACTTCCTGGTTGTCGAACCCGACGACGGCGAGGTCCTCAGGGACCCGTTGGCCTCGGTCGCGCAGGCCGTCGTACAGGCCCATCGCCACGCGGTCGTTGTGGCAGCAGACCCCGGTCACCTGCTGGGCGAGCACGGCGTCGGTGATCTCGTACCCGCCGCCCTGGTCCGGTTGCGCATCCAGGACGAGGGCCGGGTCGAAGGCGATGCCCGCAGCGGTCAACGCGTCCTGGTAGCCGCGCAGTCGGCCCTCACGGGCAGGTGAGGGGGTGGTCGTGTTGACGAAGGCGATCCGCCGATGGCCCTGCCGCAGCAGGAGTTCGGCCGCGGCCCGGCCGCCGGCGACTTCGTCGGGCACCACGGCCCGCGGGCCGGGTTCGGCGGCGAAGCAGTTGACCAGGACGAAGTCCGTCTCGGTCAGTGCGGCCGGCACCTCGACGAGCCGGTGGTACCAGGTCGAGTAGAGGATGCCGCGTACTTTGTGCTCCAGCATCATCGAGATGGATTCGGCCTCGGCGTCGTCGTCGGCCTCGGTGTTGGCCACCAGCAGCACGTATCCGTGCTTCCATGCCTCGTCCTGGGCACCGTGGATGATCTGCCCCGCGAACGGGGTGGTGGCGATCGCGTCGGCGACCAGGCCGATGAAGCGGGAGTTGCCCTCGACCAGGTTCTTGGCCATCGCGTTGGGCCGGTAGCCCAGTTCTCGGATGGCCGCCTGAACGCGTTGCCGGGTTTCGGCGCCGATGCGCGCGTTCTTCTTCTCGTTGATGACCAGCGACACGGTGGAGACCGACACTCCGGCGGCGGAGGCCACCTCGCGCAGGGTCACCGGCCGCCGGCTGCGCCCCCGGGCCGAGGAGGCCGGGCCCTTGTCGTCGTCGGGTCCTGAGTTCTTCGATTCCGTCATCCCTTGGACGCCCCGCTCTCCAGTCCGTAGATCATGGCCTTGTTCAGCACGAGGAAGATCAGCAGCAGCGGCGTGACGGTGACGCACACGGCCGCGAACGTCGCCGTCCAGTCGGTCTTGCCCATCGCGCCAATGTAGTTCTGCAGGCCCAGCGGGATCGTCTTCAGCCCGTCGGACAGCACGAAGGTGTTGGCGAAGATGAAGTCGTTCCAGATGAAGATCGAATTGACCATGACGACCGTCACCATGGTGTTCACCGACAGCGGCAGCGTGATCCTGGCGAAGATCCGGTACGGGCCGGCGCCGTCCAGCGAGGCGGCCTCGTAGGTCTCGTGCGGGATGTACTCGAAGAACGAGGAGAAGAGATAGATCGACATCGGCAGGGCGAACCCGGCCAGCGGGATGACCATCGACTGGTAGGTGTCCAGCAGGCCGACCTTGCTGTAGTCGATGAACAGGGGGACGAGCGCGATCTGGACCGGAACGACGATGCCGATCAGGAACAGGCCCCGCACGACCTTGCTGAACCGGAATCCCAGGACCTGCAACGCGTAGGCCCCCATCATCCCGAACAGCACGATCAGGACGTTGGCGCCCATGGTCACGATCAGGCTGTTGACGATGTTCCGTCCCAGATTCCCGTGGGCGAAGGCGCGCGTGTAGTTGTCGAAGGTGATCGAGGTCGGCAGCGCGAAGGGATTGCCGCCGGCGAAGTCCCGCTCGGTGCGCAGGCTCGTCAGGAAGAGCCAGAGCAGCGGGTAGACCTGCACCACGACCAGCGCTCCGACCAGGGCGCGGGACACGATCCGGCCCATGCTCGGCGGACGCCGCGGTCCTGGCGACCGTGCCGGGCGCGGGCTGTCGGTCCGAGCGGTTGGTTCTGCCGCAGTGGCGTGAGTGGTCATCAGTACGCCTTCCGGCGGAGAACGAGGAGGATGAGCCCGACCGCGACCAGGCACTCGACCACGATGAACACCGACATGGTGCTGGCATAGCCGTAGTCGGTACTGGTGAAGGCGGTCTTGTACATATAGGTGGTGAGCAGCTCCGAGGACTGGCCCGGTCCCCCGTTGGTCAGCAGGTAGGGGATGTCGAACCCGCGCAGCGCGTAGGTGGCGGCCATGATCGTGGTGGTGGTCCATACCGGCCGGATGTAGGGGAATCGGATCTTGGTGAAGACCTGCCACTGTGAGGCGCCGTCCAGCCGCGCGGCTTCCTCCAGCTCGCGCGGGACCGCGAGCAGCGCGGCGTAGATGATGATCGTGTAGAGGCCGACGAAGCGCCATCCCTCCGGCGCGGACACGGCCACCAGCACGGTGTGCACGTCCGACAGCCACGGTCGCTCCTGTCCGCCCAGGCCGACGGCTCCCAGCAGCTGGTCGAGCAGCCCGACCGGGTCGATCGAGTAGATGCGCTGGAAGAGGAAGGCGATGGCGACGGTGGAGATCACAGCCGGCAGCAGGAACAGCGTTTTGATCGCCTCGCGACCGCGTCGCAGCGTGGTGAGCAGGCTGGCGACCAGCAGCGCACCACCAAGTTGCAGAACCAGGCAGATCGCCAGGTAGCCCAGGGCGTTGAAGAAGGAACGCCAGAAGACCGGGTCACTGGTGAGCATGTGCGTGTAGTTCGACAGGCCGACGAACTGCATGGCGCTGAGCCCGTCCCAGGAGAAGAAGCTCAGGAACAGCGACTGCAGGATGGGGAAGAGGACAGCGGCTCCGTAGAGCAGCAGCGGCGGGGTCAGGAAGATGACGACCGACAGCCGGGATCGTTGTGGAAGCAAGGCGGTGCCCCTTTCAGGGTGGGGCCCGCCCGCCGGACCCCACCCCTCGCTGATACGTGGTGAAGGCTGTTACTGGTAAAGGCTGTTACTTGGTAAAGAACCGGGGCGCGTTCTGGGCGATCGCCGAGTCCATCGTGCCGGTGAAGCTGCCGGGGGTGGTGTTGCCCTGCGCGAGCAGGACGAGTTCCTGCTGGAGCCGGGTGTTGGTGGTCGGGTCCAGCTGGGTGTCCCACGGCATCGCGAGCTTGGGGCCCACGTCGTTCGCCTGGGCCACCGCCTTCTTGTACAGCGGGGTGGCGTTGGCGGGGATGGTCGTCCGCACGTTCGTCGTCGGGGACAGCGCGCCCGTGGCCGCGTAGGCCGCCGGGTAGCGTGTCAGCGCGAACTTCAGGAAGTCGCGCACCAGCGGGTCGAACGTCTTGGCGTTCACGGCCATGCCGATGCCGGAACTGGTCACCGACTCGTTCGCGGTCGTCACCGAATCCGCGGTGGTGGGCAGCGTGAAGTAGTCGACATCGCTGCGCACCGCGGGGTTCAGCGCGGTGGTCGCCAGGCTGGACAGCTCCCAGGTGCCGATGTTGTACATCGCCGCCTTGCCCGAGGTGAACAGGTTCTGCGCGTCGGAGTAGCCCTGGGCGGAGAAGCCGCTCTGGAAGCACTTGGCCGACCCCATGGCGCTCAGCCAGTCGGCAGCCTTCTGGCCGGCCGGGTCACTGAACCTGGCGTCCCCCTTCTTCAGCTTCTGGATGTAGCCGGGCCCCGCCACCCGAAACGGCTGGTAGGCGACATACCGCTCCAGCGGCCACTGGTCCTGTCCGTCCAGCGCTATCGGAGTGACCCCCGCCTTGCGCAGCGCCGTGCACATCGCCGGGATCTGGTCGAGCGAGGTGGGAACCGTCACGCCCGCCTGCTTGAAGAGCGCCTTGTTGTACCAGAAGAACTCCATCTGGTACTCGAACGGGATCGTGTACAGGGTCCCGTCGTCGAAGCGCTGGTAGTCCAGGGCGCTCGCGCGGTAGGTGTCGTACAGGCCCAGGCTCTTCAACAGTGCGCCTGCGTCCAGCATGCGGCCCTGCTTGGCGAGCTTCTGCGCGTACGGGGTGGCGTCGGTGTCGAACAGCTCCGGGAGCTTGTTCGCGGCGGCCAGGGTCTCGTACTTCTGGATGTACGAGGGCCGGTCCGGAGTGGTGATCAGGTTGAGCGAGAAACCCGGGTGCGACGTGGCGTACTCCCCCGCCAGCTGCTTCATGACCGTGATCACGGCACCGTCGGCGGGACGCGAGAGCAGCCACGAGATCTGACGGGCCTTGACCGGTCCGCCGGGATTCACCTCCGAGGCATTGCCACCTCCACCGCCGCCGCAGCCGGCCAGTACGAACGCGGTGGCCAGGGCAACCGCGGCACTGAGGATCTTCTTCATGGTCTCCGTCTCCTTTGACTGGACACCGGCGCTGCCGGGTTCGACTGTTGTGCGCGGTGCCGTACCTGCAGGCTGCGGACGGTCGCCGCGCCCTCGCCGACGAACACACCGAGGCGGCCCTTGGGGTGGTCGTAGAGGCGGGTGCTGAGGGTGACCTGGCGGTCCAGGACCACCACGCAGAGATCTCCGTCGACGACGATCTCCAGGGTGTGTTCTCCGGCCGACAGGTCCGCGGGGCGTTCCACTTCGATCTCGAACGGGACGTCGCCCGCGATCTGCCACTGCTCCCTGCCAGGAGCCGTTCGCGGCCACCGGTCCAAGACCATGCGTCCGCGCTTCGGCTCCAGGCGGACGACGTAGGACCGGTCACCGTCCTCGCTCGATCGCAGCAGCAGCCCGCACTCCGTGGTGCCCCCGTCGATCTGCAGCCGAGCTACGGCGTAGAACTGTGAAGGCAGGTCCTGTCGGGACGTCAGGACGGCATACCCGTCCGGGGCCTCCAGCGCGGCCGGGACTGCGGCGTCGAAAGCGACGTCGACGTCGGTGTCGAAACTCGCCACCAGCTCATCGGCCAGCGCGAAGGCCAGCGTGCCGTCCGGATTCTGACGTGCCTCCAGGACGGACATCGTGCCGGCCCACTGCCACGCCCCACCGTCCGACTCCCCCTCCTTGCTGGCTATCCAGCCGAAGAAGAAGCGGCGTCCGTCCCGCTCCGCGGACTTGGCGGCGTAGAACGCACGACCGTCCAGGGTGTCCCGCTGGGGTACGAGCCAGGGACCGTCCGGGCTCTTCGCC
The DNA here is from genome assembly GCF_041261405.1 of Streptacidiphilus sp. EB103A. Taxonomy (NCBI): domain Bacteria; kingdom Bacillati; phylum Actinomycetota; class Actinomycetes; order Kitasatosporales; family Streptomycetaceae; genus Streptacidiphilus; species Streptacidiphilus sp. EB103A. The sequence goes on from NZ_JBGCAQ010000004.1 coordinate 25,688, forward strand.
ATCCGGTAGCGGGTGGCGAAGGACTCGGAGAACTCGGAGTACACCAGGTACCACCAGTCCCCCCACGCGAACACCTCAGGGCACTCGTGCGTGATGTACCGGCGCGGGTCCCAGAACGGCTCCGCCGGGGACCATGACGCCAGGTCCTGTGACACGCACCTGGCGATGACCCCGCGCCGCCGCTCCGGGCCGGTCCGATGGCGGGCGGCGACGAGCATCTGCCACTGCCCTGTGCGCTCGTCCTGGAAGACGAACGGGTCGCGCCAGTCCGCGGTCTCATAGCCGTCCGGGGCGCCGAAGGTGTGCTCCGGGCGCCTGACCCAGGTACGCATGCCGTCGGTGCTGGTGGCGTGCATCACCAGTTGCAGGGGCAGGCCGTCGGCGCCGAGCCGGGAAGGGTTCTGCCCGGTGTAGAACAGGTGGTGCACACCCTCCCGGTCCAGGACCACGCTGCCGGTGTAGGCGTTGAAGTCGATGTCATCGCCCGTGCCCTGCTCGAGCGCCACACCGCGATCGGTGAACGTGACCAGGTCGCGGGTCGTCACCAGATGCCAGGGCATCCCGCTCTTCGGCGACGCACGCCGCTCATGCAGATAGAAGAGCCAGAACTCTCCGTCCTGCTCGAACGGGATGACGTCACCCACCCAACCGTCCGCTGGTTGGAAGAACACCGAAGGCACCATCGCCCAAAACTCCTCTGATCAAACGTTTGAACGGGAGCATATGACCAGCCGCACCCCAGATCAAGCGTTTGAGCACGCCTCCTCGCCACTGGATCCCAGCAGGATGCAATGGCGGACAGCCGGACCCGCCACCGACGGCGCCGAAGCCCGCTTCGACGCCGCCTTCGGTCCGGCCAAGTGCCCACCGGCGCACCGGAGTCCGCGCTCCCTCGTTCAACGCACCGCGAAATCCGTCACCCCCGGGCCTCAGCCCTGCGCGCGGGGGCGGAGCGTGCGTGCGGTGACCCGTGCCATGGCCGCTCGGGTCAGCAACCTCGGCAGCTTCGCCAGAGCGGAGTTTGCGGTACCGCTCACCACCGACGGGCGGCGCTTCGCCAGCGCCCGCAGTCCGGCGCGCACGACCTGCTGCGAGGTCTGTCGCCTGCCGAACGATGCCTCCTCGGCGCCCACCACATCGAAGAACGAGGTCTGCGTCGCGCCGGGGCAGAGCGCCAGTACATCCACCCCCATGGGGCGGACCTCGGCCCAGAGTGCTTCGGAGAACGAGAGCACGAACGCCTTGGTCGCGCCGTAGACCGCCATGTACGGCAATGGCTGGAAGCCGGCGGTCGAGGAGATGTTGACCACTGCTCCGTGCCGGCGTTCGACCATGGCCGGCAGGAAGCGGCCGGTCAGGTCGGCGACCGCCGCGGTGTTGAGCGCGATCTGTTCGGCCACCCGTGCCGGGTCCGCGTAAGGGAAGAGGCCGTGCATCGCGAAGCCGGCGTTGTTCACGAGAACGTCGATCCGAAGCCCGCGTCCGGCGACCTCCGCCGCGAGCCGCTCGCCGGCCCCCGGGGCGGCCAGGTCGCAGGCGATCACCTCGACGCTCACGCCGGACTCCCGCTCCAATCGTTCGGCCAGCGCATCGAGCCTGTCGTGCGACCTGGCAACCAGCACCAGGTCCGCACCCAGGCCGGCCAACTCGACGGCGAACGCCTCACCGATGCCGGAGGAGGCACCGGTCACCAGCGCCCGCTGAGCCGTGAAGTCTCGCATCTCATACCCCTTGGGTGAATGGTTCATATTTTGAACGATAGGGGAAAGGTACATGGCGAGACTTAATCAGTCAAATATTGAATGATTCACACGCTGGTAGACTCCGGTCATGACTCGCCGAGATCCTGACCGCTCGCCCGCCGGCTCGGCGTCCCCCGCCGTCAGCAGCCGCCTGTCGCTTCTACTGGCCCGCGCCGAGAAGGAGATCCTGGCCCGGGCTGCGCCCGGGCTCGCCACGCTGGATCTGACAGGTCGCCAGTACCACGCCCTCGCAGTGCTGGCCGACGACAAGCCCGGGTCCCAGCTGGAGTTGGCCGCCGCCCTGGGCGTGCTGCCGGCGATCGTCGTGGCGCTGGTGGACGAGTTGTACGAGCGCGGCCTCCTGGACCGCCAACGCGACCCCAAGGACCGTCGCCGACACGTCATCACCCTGACCGACAACGGCCAACGCACCCTGCGGCAGGCGGATGCGCTGGCCGCCAAGGTCGAGGCGGAGGTCTTCTCCCAGATTGACGAGGCCGCCCGAACCCAGCTCCGCCACACGCTCAGCGCAGCCCTCGCCGCCAACACCCGCAACAGCTGACGCCGCACCGTGCCCGTGCGCGTGCGCGTGCCGACAGCAGGGCGGGGCAGGGAACGTGGTCGACGACGAAGCGGGGGGCGGCCTCGCCTCTCACGACGGCAGGCGGCACCAAGGCCCGACGGATTCCCACTCAGCCCTACCGCGTCGGGACGAAACCTCCCCAGACCGCGACCGGGGAGCCGGCCGGGGTCCGCGCGTCGACGCGGTAGCTGTCGCCGCCCGCGTCGCGCAAGCCCGTGGCGTGGTTGAACTGGGCGGCGAACTCGTACTGGCCGGGCGGCACGGTCAGGCCGGGCTTGAGCACCCAGCGGTAGACCAGCGCGCCGGCGACCTCCCGCACAGTGACGGTGAAGTCATCGCTCGGCAGGGTGCGCCAATTGCCTGTGCTCTGCACGCCGCCGGTCTGCGCGATGCGCAGCTCCAGGGTGAGCGCGGTGACCGGCTGGGTGGACCTCAGGACGACGTCGCTCTGGGACCAGTAGACGATGCTGCGCCGGTCCACCGAGCCTGCCGACCACAGAGGTCCGGCCTGGGGCCGTGCGCCGGTGGTCTGGGCCGGGTGCGAACTGCTCGCGGCTGTGGTCGGCGATGAGCCGGGGGCGGCGGCGGAATCCGACGGAGTCGGACGGGGGGTGGCCGACGGGGAGACGATCGGTGTGGTGACGGTGGTCGATGGCGATGGGCCTTGGACGATGCCGGCGACGGCGAAACCGCCGGTCGCCAGCAGGCCGGCCGTGGCGAGAGCGGCGAGGACGGTCCTGGGACCCGACCTGGTGAACGAGCGGGTGCGGTGCCGGACGACGGGGCCGGCGAGGCCGCGCTCCACGCGGGCCAGCATCCTCGCGCGGTCGGGCCGGTAGGCCTGGGCGGACTCACGCAGCCGCCGGGTGATCTCCTCGCTCACGGAATCCTCCTCCCTGCCACCAGTGCCTCGGCGGATCGTACGCCGAGTATGCGTTCCAGCTCGGCCAGCCCCTTCGAAGTCTGGCTCTTCACCGTACCGACCGATATGCCCAGGGCCATCGCGGTGTCCTTCTCCGACAGGTCGAAGGCATGGCGCAGCACCACGCACGCCCGCCTGCGGAACGGCAGCCGGGTCAGTGCCACGCGCACGTCCAGCACCGCGGCCACGTCGGGACCTTCCGTCCTCTCCGGGGTGCGGGACCAGAACAGCGTGATCCGGCGGCGCTCCCGGACTGTGCTCCGGATTCGCTCGCGTGCCATGTTGGCCACCACGCCGCGCGCGTAGGCGCGCGGGTGCTCGGCCGTACGGAGCCGGTCCCAGTGCTGCCAGAGCGTGATCAGGGCGTCGGCGGCCAGGTCCTCGGCCGCGTCCGTCTCCCCGGTCAGCAGGTGGGCGAAGCGCGCCAGTTCGGCGTAGTAGCGTTCGAAGAAGTCGTGGAACTCTGCGGACGCGTCGTCGGGGAGCATCTCCCTCGGTCGCCCTTTCTTGCATGTGCGCGTTAACAACGCATGAGGGTAACAGCAGTCGTCAACAAGGCCGGGCGGCCAGATGGCCGCCCGGTCAATGGCGGGCGAACCGGACACCGGTGGGCTGGGCGACGTTGGGCCGCAGAGCGAGCCCGTTGACGGTCAGCTGCTGGCCGTAGATGTCGGTGATCCTGATCGGCCCGCCGCACCCGCTGCCGTGGCTGGAGACGAAGTAGTTGTAGTCGGTGCGCGGGAGCCGGCGCCAACCGCCCGCGGTGCGGACCTCCAGCAGTGCGACCGGGTTGCGGTGGCCGATCACCTGGATGCCGCACCACCAGCGGCTGGAGCCGGTCTGGTAGCGGAGGGAGAGCGGGCCCGGCCAGGCGGGGCTCAGCAGCGTCCAGGTAATCTGCAGGCGGCCGACCGAGAGGTTGGCAAGCCGTGCGAAGGCCTGCTGGCTCAGGTCGAGTTGGCCGGGCGCACAGGGCAGGGGGCACTCGTTGACGATCCGCACCGTCAGAGAGGCGCCGTTGGCGGCGCGCACGAGCACGTAGGCCCCGCACGCCTTGGACGACTCGTAGTCGGTGTAGTTCATCGCCGCGATCATGAGGTCGCTGGTCGGTCCGAACAGGCACGAGCCGTTGCCGTTCGCGGCGGCGTAAGCGGTCGCGACGCCGTGGTAGGTGACGGAGGGCTTGATCCGCCCGGCCAGCGGCGCCACCGCTGACCCCGCAGCCGTCGCGCAGCCGGTCGACGCCGACCGCAACGCCGACGGCGTGCGGGTGCCGGACGGCCGCGCCGCCGCGCTCGCGGACCCGGCAGCACCGGACTCAGTAACCGGTCCGACGCCGGGCACGGCGCCCGCCTGGGCCGCCGCGACGACACGCCCGGCGCCGGAGGGGCCCCTGCCCGACAGGAGGGCGGCCGCCAGGCACGCCAGCACCCCGACGGCCAGCAGCGCCGCCGGAATGCCCGTGACCAACCCGCGACCGCGCTCGCGCCTGCGCCGCGACTGCGGCGCGGCGTGCCTTGTTCCCCTCATGCCCATCCGTTCGGTCGGTCCGGTCGAGTCGGTGTTCCACCTCTCCGTTGCCGCCGCGGGCGGAAAGGTTGCCGACCCGCGCGGACTTTTTTCGACGGGTACCAGCCCTGGCCCGCGCCGAAGCGATCGCTGGTGGGCGCGGGACTGCCCGCGAGCAGGCCGTGAGTGTAGGAGGCGAGCGTCTCGGCGCCCTCGGCGCGCAGGGACTCGCTCCAGATGTGGCGGGCGAGCCGTGCAGGTTGGCGGTGCCCGCGTCGGAGAGGGGGAACAGCGCCGGGGCGACGACGAGGCGGTAGCGGCCCAGCTCCGGCTCCCTGTCCCGGAGCTTGCCGCTGTTCGAACGGACCCGTACCAGCGCGGCGGTCAGACGTGCGAAGTCGGTCGGCTCCACCTTGCGCGCCAGCGCCGCGACCGAGTCAATCGCGCCGGCCTGGTAGGCGACCACGGGATCATGCCGCTTCCCAGTCACGCCGCCGCGTTCAACAGGCCTGCCAGCACGTCGGGCCTCTCCAGGGCGATGAAGTGGCCCGCCCCGGGCACCTGCGTGAAGCCGGCGGCGGGCAGCAGTCGCTTGTTGGCTTCCCGGTCTGACGGCCGGGACCAGTCCTTCTCGCCGTAAACGAGGTGGACAGGGGCCTTGACGTCGCGGTAGCGCGAGCGGGCAGCGATGAGGCTGGGCAGGCTCTGGTACACCGCCCGCGCGACGGTGGGGTAGCCAGGGCGGCTGCCGACCTGGAGCAGCTCGTCCACGTAGTCCACCCGCAAAGCGCTCTTGTCACCCAGGCCACCCTGGAGGACCCTGCGCAGGATCGGCTTGGGCTCCACCCCGGCGACCACCGGGCCCACCCCGGGAGCGAGTACCCCGCCCACCACCAGCCGCGCGAGGAGGCTCGACCGGGCGATGCCGCCGCGGAAGTCGTACGTGTTCACCGCGATGATGCGCCGTACCCGCTCCGGCAGGTCGGCCGCCGTGGTCAGGGCGAGCACAGCCCCCATGGACTCACCGGCCAACGTCACGTCGTGGAGGTCGAGTTCGGTCAGGAGTCGTTCGACGCCCGCGCGCATCGCTGGCTCGTCGTACGACGCACCGGGCACGATCTCGGAGTAGCCCATCCCCGGGAGGTCGAGGGCGTACACGGTGTACCGGTCCGAGATCATGGGGATGAGGGAGCGGAAGTGCTCGGCCTGCGTGCGCACGGTGTGGAGCAGGACCAGGGGGGCTCCGGTGCCTGCTTTGAGGTAGCGCAGTGTCCCCTCGCCGTTGTGGCGTCCTGAGCGCGCGGCGACGGTGTGGCTGGTGGTCCCGGGGATGTGGATCGTGGGATGCGTCGGCTCCTGGTGGGGCATGTCGCACACTCCTTCACTCCCGGCCCTGGCAGGCATGGTTGCCCCCGACGTGGAAACCGGTCGGTTTTCACTGTAAACCGATCGGTTTCCACCCGCAAGCGCAGGGGCTCATGAGCCACCGCGGACTTGGGCAGCAGGTCGATGGAACCCCACCGCGCCGCTCCGACGCCGACGTGGACGCCCGGCTCGCAGAACAACTGCACGGCGACGTCAGACAGCCGGTCAGGCGCCAAGACGGCACCGGCGATCGGGGCGAGCACGGGCATCGGCAACCGCGCATCCCCGCAGGCCGGGGTCACGTGTTCACTTGCGCCGCTGAAACCGATCTGTTTTCCTGTGGTGAAACAGATCGGTTTCCGATCTGTGCCAGCCTACGGCCAGCGACAAGACAAAGGTGAAGACATGACTGCCACGTTCGATCACCGGGCGCCTGCCCCCGGGAAGACAGACTCGGGCCGCCGCGGCTCACACGCCGTGCGCTGGTGGGTGCTTGTCGTGCTGGGCGTGGCGCAGCTCATGGTCACCCTGGACGCGACCGTGGTGAACATCGCACTGCCCGCCGCGCAGCACGACCTCGGCTTCAGCGACGGCAACCGGCAGTGGGTCATCACCGGTTACGCCCTGGCGTTCGGCAGCCTGCTGCTGCTCGGCGGCCGACTCGGTGACCTGTTCGGCCGACGGACGACCTTCGTGACCGGCCTGATCGGTTTCGCGGGCGCGTCGGTGGTCGGCGGCGCGGCCGGCAGCTTCGAGGTCCTGGTCGCGGCACGCGTGGCCCAGGGCCTGTTCGCCGCACTGCTCGCGCCCGCAGCCCTCTCGCTGCTCAGCGTGACCTTCACGCACCCGGTCGAAAGGGCGAAGGCCTTCGGCATCTTCAGCGCGTTGGCCGGTGCGGGCGGCGCGATCGGACTACTGCTCGGCGGCATGCTCACCGAGTGGGCGTCATGGCGCTGGGTGATGTTCGTCAACGTCGGCTTCGCGGCCGTCGCGCTGGTCGGCGCGCTGCTGCTGCTGGCCAAGCCCGCGGTCACCGAGCGGCCCAAACTCGACATCCCGGGCACCGTCACCGTGAGCGCCGCAGTGTTCGCCATCGTCTACGGGTTCGCGCACGTCGAGTCCACCAGCTGGACCAACCCGGTCGTCCTGGGCTCCATGGTCGCCGGCGTGGTGCTGCTCGCGGTATTCGTGTGGCTGGAGGCCCGGGTCGCGCATCCGCTGCTGCCGCTGCGACTCGTGCTGGACCGCACCCGCGGCGGCTCGTTCCTGGCGGTGTTCGTCATCGGCATGGGGATGTTCTCGATCTTCCTGTTCCTGACCTACTACCTGGAGGCCAGCATCGGCTACTCGCCGATCAAGACCGGTCTGGCGTTCCTGCCGATGGTCGTCGGCATCGTTCTCGCGTCGACCACGGCGCCTCGGCTGCTGCTGCCCAGGGTCGGGCCGAAGATCGTGATCGGTGCCAGCTTCCTGGTCGCCGCGACCGGCATGCTCCTGCTGAACCAGCTCAAGCTGGACAGCGGCTACCTCGCCGACATCATGCCCGGCCTGATCCTGCTGGGCATGGGCCTGGGCGGGGTGATGAGCACCGCGTTCCAGGGCGCCACCGCGGGCGTGCACCACGAGGACGCCGGCGTCGCCTCGGCGCTGATCAACACCGGCCAGCAGGTGGGCGGCTCGATCAGCACCGCACTGCTGACCACTGTCGCCTCATCGGCCACCACCCACTACCTGACCTCGCACAAGCCCGGCGCGCTGACCCTGGCGCAGGCCGGAGTCCACGGCTACACGGCCACCCTGGCGTGGGGCGCCGGGTTCTTCGTGGTCGGCGCGCTGCTCGCAGCGTTCCTGATACCCAATGCGGCCCTGGCCCCGTCGGAGGGCGAGCCCGTGATCGCCCACTGAGGCGCCGAGCCGGAGCTTGGCCGCCCCGCCCCTCCCGACGGCGAGGCCGTGACCTTGCCGTCGGCAGGGGCAGGAGGCGGTGCTGTTGATCAGGGCACGTGCTTGGGCAGGTCCACGTGGTCGGCGCTCGCAACCGCGCCACCCGGTCGGACCCGGCAGCGTCGCTCCTGACGCCGGCGCCGGTCCGACGGCGTTCAGAGACCGAAGACACGCTCGGCCTGGTCGCGGCTGGTGGTGTGCAGCTCCCAGTAGACCGGGGATACCTGCTCGGACTGAGCCGTGGGCTGCTGACCAAGCTGGTCGGCTTCGCTGTGAGTCAGGTCGGCCGAACATCGAAGTCGTCGCACACCGCACCGAAGGAGGCCGCCGTGGCCACCGCGACCGAACAGCCGCAGCGTCGTCTCCCGCACCTGCGGGCCGACGCCGTGCGCAACCGAGAGCGGATCGTCGCCGCCGCACGCGAACTGCTCGTGGAGCACGGGACAGAGCTCCCGCTGGACGAGGTGGCGCGCCGCGCCGGCGTCGGCAACGCCACGCTGTACCGGCACTTCAAGAATCGCGGCGAGCTGATGCACCACGTGGTCCTCACGGTCACCGACCACGTCACCGATCACGCGGAACAGGCGCTCGCCGCCGAGGAAGCCGGCGAGACGACCGCGTTCGGCGCGCTTCGCTCGTTCGTGCACGCCGCGGCCGACGAGCGCATCGGCGCCCTGTGCCCGATGCTCGATCCGCCCTTCGACGAGGGCCACCCCGAAGTGCCGGCCGCAAGCGACCGGCTGACCGATGCCATCGCGCAGCTCACCGACCGGGCTCGCGCATCCGGTGAGCTGCGCGCCGACGTCAGCGTCGGGGAACTGACGGTCGCCCTCTCCCAGCTCACCCGGCCGCTGCCAGGATCCGACTGTCCGGAATTCGACCGGTTCGTCCACCGCCATCTGCAAGTGTTCCTCGACGGCCTGATGACGCCCGTCCACTCGCAACTCCCGGGTGAGGCCGCGACCTGGGAGGACCTCCGCCGGAACTGAGATCCCGGCCCGTACCACCGCTCCGCCTGTCCGCGACGTCACACCGAACCGCCAGCAGCATCGCCGCGCTCCAGGCGGCGGGTGCTCTCCCGCGAGGACTCTCCTGGCAAAGGCGTGAAGCGCGTGCTACGTCAGCTGCGCGTACAGGGCTTCCAGGTCGGCGGACAGCTGTGACTTGACCCAGCGTGTGGTGTCGTCGGCCAGGACTTCGTGGGCTCCCGCCTCGATGCCGTCGAGGGCCGCCAGGGCGACGTCGCGGGGGTCTGCCTTGGGTGCGTCGAGGCCCGACGTCATGTCGGTGTCCACGTAGGCCACATGGAGCCCGGTCACCGCGATGCCGCGCGGCCGCAACGCCAGGCGCAGGGAATTGGTCTGCGACCACAGAGCAGCCTTGGAGGCGCTGTAGGGCGTGCCGTCGGCGAGCCAGGACAGGGCGGAGTGGACGTTGAGGATGTGGCCGCCGCCGTTGCGCTCGATGATCGGCGCGAAGGCTCGAGTGAGCAGCAGCGGCCCGTAGAAGTTGGTCTCCAGGTCCCGGCGCACGTCCTCCATCGGGGAGTCGAGGTAGGAGGCGCGGACCGAGGCGCCGGCGTTGTTGATCAGGATGGTGACGTCCTGGGCCTGCTCGGCGGCCGCTGCGACCGACGCCGGGTCGGTGACCTCGAGCGCCAGCGGAACGGCACGGGGGTGGGTCACCGTGCGCGGGTCGCGAGCGGTGGCGTAGACCTTGCCGGCACCGCGCCGGTAGAGCTCTTCGACCAGCATCCTGCCGATGCCCCGGCCGCCTCCGGTGACGAGAACGGTGGCGCCCTTGATTGTTGTCACAACTGCCTCCAAGCAATGCAAAACCGATCAGTTTCCGCTACCGTAAACCGATCGGTTTCAGCATGCAAACTCAGAGGACACAATGGCGGCATGGGCAGGATGAGCGCACAGGAGAGGCGCGAGAGCGTCATCCGCGCAGCGATCGTCGAGTTCGCGCGCGGGGGTTACCACGGCACGTCCACCGAGGCGATCGCCAAGCGGGTCGGTGTCACCCAGCCGTACCTCTTCCGACTCTTCCCGGACAAGAAGGCGATCTTCGTCGCGGCCTTGGCGCGGAGCACGGAAGACACCCGCCTGGCCTTCGCAGCGGCGGCCGAGGGCATGGCGGGCAGCGAGCGGGCCCGCCATGCCATGGCGGGCGCCTACATGCAGTTGATCTCAACGCACCCGGAAACACTGCTGATGCAGGTGCAGGGGTATCTGTTCGTGGCAGCTGCAGAGGCACAGGGCGATGACCGGATCGGCGAGCTCGTACGGAACGGTTGGATGCGGCTGTGGGAATCCGTGCGGTTGCCGCTGGGCGCCGATGAAAACCGCGCCAGGGCCTTTCTCGCGCACGGCATGCTCGGCAACATCCTCACCGCCATCGGACTCGTCCCCGACGAAGGTTTCTGTCGGGGGCCTGAAGTCGGGGCACGACCAAGCGAACTCCCACCACGCCGGGTCCTGTCGGGATCCCCGAAAGGGTCGGTCGGCGGCTGAAGGCCGGCCGTAGACGCACCCCGGGCCCAGTGGGTGATCACGACCTTGCCGAAGCGCGCACCGCTGCGCGCATGTGGTCTCCCCACTACGGCTGACGGCGTGATGCGAAGCGACTCCGCCCGTTTCAGCGCACGCCGGCCGCATCGAGCAAGGTGGCCACTGTGGGGGCGATGAGGCCGGTGAGGTTGTCGGCTCCGATCCCCGCGCGGGCGCTGGCGCCGTCGAAGACCAGGCTGAGCTGTCGGGCCAGCAGGTCGGGATCGCTCGCGCCGCCCTGTTCGGACTCGGCCCGGAAGAAGGCCGTCAGGTTCCCCTTGACCCGGTGGGCCACCTTGCTCGCGGGGTGGCTCTGGTCCTTGAGCTCGATCTGCACAGCCAGGTACTGGCATCCCCGGAACTCGGGCGCACCCGCCTGCGCTTCCACCTGCTCGAAGACGTGCAGGATCCGCTCGCGGGGCGAACCGCCGTCATCCACCGCGGGCAGGAGCGTGGTCACGAACGCGGAGGCGCCTTGCTCCAGGCTCGCCGCCAGCAGTTCGTCCTTGCTCTCGAACAGCTGGTACATGGAGCGCTTCGACACCCCCGCCGCCTTGCACAGCGCGTCGATGCCAATACCGACGCCGTTGAGGTAGGTGAGCGAGGCCGCCGCATCCAGCAGCCGCTCTCGAGGACTTGGCTTCACTACGGTGCTCATACTGCGAGGTTAACCCGATTAGGACGGAATCAAAACAGATCGGTTTCCATGAGCTCTGGAAACAGCGCGCCCCACTCAGGGCGCGCGCACTCCGCCTCTGCAGCACCGTCGCATCGCCGTAGGCGTCTCACCGCGTTGCGTGCCAGGGCGCGAACCGGCTGTCGGACTCGTGATCAGCGGGTTGTCATCCTCAGCGGCGACCCCCCTTGCCGGGTACAGAGGGCCCGGAACGCTGCCGGGCTGATGTCGGGGACCATCGAGCAGCTGGTGAAGCCGGTCATCGAGCTGTGCGACCACTACGACGCGGTGCCTGACGGCTGGAGCCCAAGGATCTGGACCGCTACTTCGCTGGCCCGGGCAAGCGGGCAGGGTCGACGGTGCGGTCGAAGATCAGCAAGATCGATGGCTTCTACATGTTCTTGGAACAGCGGTACGCCGGGGAGATCGGGCGCCTTTTCGGGGCCACGGTGGAGTCCCCGGTCGATCCGTTCAACCGGCCGCGGCACCGCGGGGACTTCGGGCTGCGGGTCCCGCCATCGCAGCAGGCCATGACGCAGTTCTTCGCGCACCGGCGCGAGGCGTTGCCGCTTGCACGGAAGGAGGCGGTGGCTTGCCGGGACTATGCGATGGCGAAGGTCGCCTACCTGTCGGGGGTGCGGGCGGCCGAGCTGTGCGGGGTGCGCGTCACGGACGTGCACCGGGAGTCCGGGCAGTGGGGACGCTTCCTGGTGTCGGGTAAGGGGGCGCGTGGTGCGGGTCCGCGTCAGCGCGAGGCGTTCCTGTTCGAGCAGCGCCGGGAACGCGCAAGCTATCTGTGTGTACTCCATTGCGCTCCTCCGCAGGGTGGTGGTTTCGTCATGGCGGGGCGGGCGCAAGCCCTCTTCACAGCAAGCAATTCCCATCATCAAGTTGATCGGCACTAGGCGATTGGGGGCGCGATCAGACGGTAGCCGACGGCGCGGACGGTCTCGAGGTAGACCGGGTCGGTGGCGTCGTCGCGCAGGGCCCTGCGCAGGGTTCGGATGTGCACGTCGACAACGCGCTCGTCGCCGAAGTAGTCGGCGCCCCAGACGGCCTGCAGGAGCTGACGGCGGGTCAGGACATGGCCGGGGTGCCGGGCGAGGGTGAGCAGCAGGTCGAAGTCGAGGGCGGTGAGGGCGGCGGGACCGCGGGCGGTGGAGACCTCGCGGCGGGCCGTGTCGATGGTCAGCGCTCCGTGGCGGATCACCGTGGCCTCAGGAGCCGAACGGGCGGGGTTCACCCTCCGCAGGATGACCCGGACGCGGGCGGCCAGCTCCCGACCGCTGAAGGGTTTGGTCATGTAGTCGTCCGCGCCGACGGCCAGGCCGATGAGAGTGTCGACCTCCTCGTCGCGGGCGGTGAGCAGGATGACCGGGACCTGGCTGCCCTCGCGCAGCCTGCGCAGGACCTCGACCCCGTCGAGGCGGGGCAGCATGACGTCCAGGACGATCAGGTCGGGACGCTGGTCGCGGGCGGCGTCCAGGGCGCCGGGCCCGTCGGCCTGCTCGATGACGGCGAATCCGTCGGCCTCCAGATAGCGGCGCACGATGTCGCGGATCTTGGGTTCGTCGTCGACGACGAGGACGGTGGGCTGATGCATCGGTCGGCTATTCCGTTCTCGGCGGGCCGGGCAGGGCGAGGGTGAACACCGCGCCGCGGCCGGGGCCGGGCGAGTAGGCGGTCAGGGTGCCGCCGTGGGCGCGGGCCAGCGCGCGGGCGATGGTCAATCCGATCCCACTGCCCTGGTGCGGGGCCGGATGCCCGGCGGGAACCCGGCGTTCAAAGCGTTCGAAGATCAGGTCGAGGTCCTCGGGCGCGATACCGCAGCCGTTGTCGGTCACCCGCAGCTCGGCCAGCTCGCCCTCGCAGCCGAGGGTGACGGCGACCCGGCCGCCACGCTCACAGGCGGCCAGGGCATTGGTGAGCAGGTTCACCAGGATCTGGCTGACCCGATCCGGGTCGGCCCACGCGCGAACCGCGTCCGCCGACGTGACGGACAGTGCGATGCCGCGCTGCTCGAACTCCGGGCGCAGCCGGTCGGCGATGTCGTGGGCGATGGCGCCCAGGTCCGTGTCGCGGGGCTGGATCCGGTAGGCGTCCTCCTCGGCGCGGGAGAGGTGGGACAGTTCGTCGGTCAGTCGGCGAAGCCGCTCGACCTCCTCCCCCATCGAGCCGACCAGCGCCGGTCCCGGCTGGTAGAGCCCGTCTGCCAGCGCGTCGAGCTGGCCGCGGAGGATGGTCAGCGGGGTGCGCAGTTCGTGCGCGAGATCGGAGACCAGCCTGACCCGGCGTCTCTCGGTCTCGTCCAGCCTGCCCGACAGGGTGTTGAGATCGGCGGCGATGCCGGCCAGCTCGGGTGTGCTGGGTGCGGGCACCCGGGCGTCGTAGTGACCGGTGGTCATCAGCCGGGCCGCGGTCCGCATCTGCTCGATGGGGCGCACGATCAGGCGGCTGATCAGCACCGCTGTGATCGCGCCGGCGGTCAGGCTCAGCGCGATGCCCGCGAAGACGGCCCCGGCCAGCCCCTTGTCCAGGCTCAACCGGAACGCGTTCATGGCCTCGGGCGTGGGGATCGTCGCCGGGAAATCGGGACCGATCGGGGTGAGGCTGTGGACCGTCAGGGCGAAGGCGACCACGTTGACGACCAGCACCAGTGCGTAGCTGAGCATCAGCTGCGTGCGCAGCCGGGCTCGCGCGAGGCCGGTCGCGCGGAGCCGGGGCAGCGTCATGAGGGGTTTCCTTGCGGTGTGCGGCGGTGTGCGGCGGTGTGCGGCGGTGTGCGGCGGTGTGGGCGGTGGCCCGGTTCGCGGGCCACCGCCATCGTCTGGGCTCAGCGTGCATTGTCGCTGATATGTCCCCTCACTCCGTGGTGATCGCCTCCAGGACTGGGCTGCGTCGCGCGATGCGGGCCGGTAGCGCGGTCAGCACCACGGACGCCACGACGGCCGCGGCGGCGATGACACCGAGCTGACCGGCCGGGAGCTGGAAGCGGGACAGGTCGGACGAGGTCGACGACTTGGTCAGCGCCCAGCAGCCGAGGACACCAAGCAGTGTGCCCGTTGCGGTGCCGTACGCCGCCAGCACTGCGGCCTCCACCGTGACCATGCGTCCGATCTGCTGGGGCAGTGTGCCCACGGCGCGCAGGAGACCGAGTTCGCGGCGGCGTTCGCGTACCGCGAGCGCCATGGTGTTGGTGACACCGGCGACGGCGAGGAGCACGGCGAGGGCGTCGAGGGCGTAGAACAGGTTCGCGATCTGACTGACCTTGGGATTGCCCTGCCCGATCCAGGCGGCCGCGGTCCGCACAGTGACGGACTGGTCGCCGCCCAGCGCGGCGCTGATGGCGCTCACGCTCGAGTGCGGCGCGTTGACCAGCAGCAGTTCGGCGCCCGGCTGAGTGGCGTGGGCGTGGAACAGATCCGGGGGCAGCAGGTAGGTCGGGGCGTCGAAGCCGACATATCCGTAGCTGTAGACGGCTGCGATGCGCACCGTGTGCGGGGTGCCGTCCGCCAGGGTCAGCGTGAGAGTGTCCCCGAGGTGGTGGCCTTGCAGCGCGGTGTCCTGGACCGCGATCTGATCACCGGTCAGTGAGGTGAGCGAGCCTGCGGTCCAGCCGAAGTCCCACGCTGCGTCGATCTGCCCGGGATCGACCGTGCCGACCGTCACCCCGGAGCCGTTGTCCAGCGCGGGCGCGGCATAGACCGCGGCGGTGGAGGTCACCCCCGGTGCCGCATTGACCCGACGGACCACATCGTCGCTGACCTGCCACTGCCAGGGCGAGGCCGTGGTGACCACGTACTGGGCCCGGTTCCCCTGGGCAGCGGCGCTGCCAGTGGCCTGGTTCACCGACGCGACCACCGTGGCCATGAACGAGACGAGCAGCACGCCGATCATCAGGCCGCCGGCCGTGGCGGCCGAGCGGCGCGGGTTGCGCGCCAACGCCCGGCCCGACAACAGCCCGGGCGGGCCGGCCAGCCGACGCAGGGGGCCGGAAACGGCTCGGGCCAGAACCGCGACGATCAACGGGCCCGCGGTCACCACCCCGATGAGCAGGGCCGCCACCCCGCCGACGGCCAGCCCGCTGTTCCTGCCCGAGACCCCGGCCACCGTGCCGACCGCTCCCAGAACCAGCAGTGCCACGCCGATCACCGCGCGCCTACGGGAGCGCCCGGATTCGTCGATCTGCGGCTCGCGCAGCGCGGCGATCGGAGCCATTCGTGCGGCGCGCAGCGCGGGCAGCAGCGCGGCGAGCACGGTGACGGCGATGCCGATCAGGGCAGGCAGCGCCAGCGAACTGATCGAGAACACCGCGTGGGTGTCGAACAAGGTCAGGTGCAGGAGCGAGAAAACCGTCCGGAGCAGCGCGGCGACGCCCACGCCCACGGCGGCGCCGACCAGCGAGGCGACCAGACCGACCGCCGCGGCCTCGGCCAGGACTGCCGCCAGCACCTGGCGCGTGGTGGCACCCAGCGCACGGGCCAGCGCCAGCTCGCGGGCGCGCTGGGCGATCGTGACGGTGAAGGTGTTGGAGATCAGGGTGCCGCCCGCCAGTAGCGCCACCAGGGCGAACCCGAACAGGAAGACCCGTTCGAAGGACAGGGCGTTGTCGACCGCCGCACGCTCCGTCGCGGCCCACGCAGCGCCGGACTGTACCTGGGCCCTCCACGGTCCGACTACCTGGGCGACGGCGGACTGGGCGCCGGGGGGTGCCGAGACGAGGATCTGGTCGTAGCTGTCGGAGATGCCCAGCAGCGACTGCGCCTGTGACGGGGGCAGCAGGACCGCCGCGGTGTCGAAGGGGCCGTCGGCCGAGCCGTAGCCCACGATGCCGACCACCGTCACCGCGTGGCGTCCGGTGGCGGTCACCAGCGTCAGCTGCTGACCGATCGTCACGCCCGAGGCGGTAGCTGCCGCCTGGTCGAGCGCGACCTGGCCGGCTGTGGTCGGGCCCTGCCCGGCCAGCAGGTGATACGGGTTGAGCGAACTGTCGCCCAGCCAGCTCTGCCCGACACCACCGCCGGTGCCCGGATTTCCGATCACCGTACCGTCCGAGCGCTGCAGCACCGCGTAGCCGGACCGCAGCCCCTCCGCCTCGGTGACGCCGGGGACCGCGCGCACCGCGGCGAGCGCGGCCGCCGATACGGGCGCTCCGGACTGGGTGATGAACTCGCCCGGCGGATTGGACATGACCTGCTGCCCGTGCACGACGAGCGCGACGTTGCGGTAGGCGGCGGTGACCCCGCTGGCGGACTGGCTGCTCAGGCCGCCGCTGAGCATCAGCACCGCGGACATGAATCCGACGGAGAGCACCACGGCCAGTACGGTGAGCACCGACCGCCCCCGGTTGACCCAGGCGCCACGGGCCGCGAGACGAACGACCGCGTTCACGAGGCGACCTGCTGCAGTTCGGCCAGCACACTCTCGCGCGTCGGCGCAGCCAGGTCCGCTACCAGGTTCCCGTCACTCAAGAACACGGCACGGTCCGCGTAGCCGGCGGCGACGGGGTCGTGGGTGACCATGACGATGCTCTGGCCCCGTTCGCGGGCCGCGTGCCGGAGGAAGGCCAGCACCTCCGCGCCGGCCCGGCTGTCGAGGTTGCCGGTCGGCTCATCGGCGAACACGATGTCCGGCCGGCCCAGCAGGGCCCGGGCGATGGCGACCCGCTGCTGCTGGCCGCCGGAGAGCTCGCTGGGCCGGTGGGCCAGACGGGAGGACAGGCCCAGTGCTCCGATCAGCTCGTCGAAGAACCCCTGGTCCGGCGCGCGCCCTGCCAGGTCCAGCGGCAGGGTGATGTTCTCGCGCGCGGAGAGCGACGGGATCAGGTTGAAGGCCTGGAACACGAAGCCCACCCGGGTCCGACGCAGCAGCGTCAGCTCCCGGTCGCGCAAGAGGCCCAGATCCGTGCCGCCGATCAGCGCCGTGCCCTCGGTCAGTCGGTCCAGGCCGACTCCGCAGTGCAGCAGCGTGGACTTGCCCGAGCCCGACGGGCCCATCACCGCGGTGAACGCCCCGGCGCCGAAGGCCACGTCCACCCCGTTCAGGGCGCGTACTGCGCCAGGCCCTGAGCCGTACGTCTTGACCGCCCCGACCAGTCGCGCCACCGGCGCCGGCGACTCGTCAGGGGATCCGCCAGTCGCCTGGTCCCTCGTGGAAGAAGTTCTCATGGCGCCCACTTCATCCACCAGGCGTGAAGCAACCCCGGTGGCGAATGTGAAGCTTCCGTGTGATCAGGCCGTTGATTCCGGCTTACGCTCCGTCGCGCTCCGGCCCGTGCGTGTTCTGAAGCAGTCAGGCCGCTCAGGTGCCGATCAGTCGGCCCGCCGCGTAGGTGATGCCTGCGGCCAGCATGCCGACCAGCACCTGCCACCCACGGCGAACATCACGAGCACGGCCAAGCCGACAGCGCTCAGCAGCGCCGCGGTGCCGGCGCCGATCAGGTAGGGCAGCACCACCACGAAGGCACCGAGTCCGAACGCCAGCAGGCTCGAGCCCGCCGCAGACCACGGTGATCCGAGCGCGTCCGGGTCGAGGCCGAGTTCCTCGCGGGCGAGCGTGGCGCCGCACCGCAGCGGTTCGAGATCGTGTCCACCGCGGCGAACATCGGCGGCCTCGGCGTCGGACCGCTCGTCTCGGGCATCCTCGCCCAGTACCTCGGCGCACCACTGCGCATGCCCTATCTCGTCTTCGGCACGCTGCTGCTGATCGCCGTGGCCGCGGTCGCACTGACGCCCGAGACCGTCGGCACGAGGTCCCTGAAACCCCTGCCCCGCCCCCAGCGGATCAGCGTCGACCACGGCGACCCGGTGGGCTACATCAGCGCCTGCGCGGCCGGATTCGCGGCGTTCGCCGTGTTCGGACTGTTCACCTCGGTGGCCCCGGGCTTCATCAGCGGGACCCTGCCCCAGTCGTCCCGTGCTCTGGCCGGTCTGGTCGTGTTCAGCGTCGTTCTTCGGCGCCGCCGCTCTCGCACAGACGCTGACGGGCCGACTCAACGCCCGGCTGCGCGCCCTTGTCGGGCCGACTGCTCAGGCCGTGGGCGTGATCGGCCTTGCCATCAGCATGCACATCGCCGACCTCGGCGCGTTCGTGGCTGCCGGGATCGTCGTGGCTGGCTGCTCTCCCGGTCCACCCAGAAGAGCGACATCGCCTCCTGGACCTGGTCCACCCGCTCCGACGTCGCGCCCCCGACCGGCCTCAAGCCTCTCGCCACCTACAAGAACACCGACCCCGCCGCATTCGTCGCCTTCATGCACGACCGCGCCGCGGTGGAGCGGTTGCGCTCCCAACTCCAGCTCTACGTCGGCCAGGTCCAGGGCCCCGACCCGGCCGACCCCACGAACACCCTCGGCCCGACCCCCGGCAGCTTCTGACCTGGCGTCCTGATGTCCTGGGACGGTCAGCCGAACAGCGCCGCCAGTTCGGCCGGGTGTTCTTCGGATGCGACAGGAGACGGCCCAGGCCGTCTCGGTCGCGAAACTGTCGTCCGACGATCCCGTCGCGGGCAAGGCCGTCAACGGGGACACCGTCACCCTGGACCTGACCGCCACCGAGCCCATCACCCAGCAACCGGGACCGTACGCTACGGCCTGGTCCGCGACACCGGCACCGATTCCGCCCCGGTCCCCCAATACCTCACCCGCGCCACGTCGGCAGATCCCCTGACGGTGCCACAGCGAAGCCAGGTGAGCTGAGGGGGTTGCCGTGCGGTCCGTGCCCGGTTCATCAGCGGCTACGAAATGCCACGGATCACGCTTGCCTGACCTCGTGCGAGATTCACTGCGGCCGGCGCCCCGTCCGCGGATCCAGGCTTCGCAGGCCTTCTGAATCCGACTCCGGAATTTCTGTTAGCTCCGCTCCGCCCACCGGTCTCCCCTGATGTACCGACCGAATCCGACTTGGGAGAACAGTGAGTCACAACACGAGCCAGCAGATGCTCAAGCGCCGGAGCCTGCTGCAGATCGCCGGCGGCCTGGCGACCGGTGTCGGCACCGTGGCCCTGACCGGTGGCACCATGGCGCTGGGCGGTGGCACTGCGGCGGCGGCCACCGGGGCATTCGCGCATCCGGGGATGCTGCACACGCAATCCGACCTGGAGCGGATGGCCGCGAAGGTCAAGGCGGCCGCGCAGCCGTGGACGGCCGGCTGGGAGCGGCTGGCGGCCAACTCGGTCTCGCAGAGCACCTGGAAGGCCAACCCGCAGGTCACGGTCTACCGCGGGTCCGGCAGTCCGGAGAACTACGCCGCCATGTTCTACGACATCCACGCCGCCTACCAGAACGCCCTGCGCTGGAAGATCACCGGGGACACGGCGCACGGGAACGCCGCCCGTGACATCCTCAACGCCTGGTCCGCGACCATGAAGACGCTGTCCGGCAGCGGGGACCGGTTCATCGCCGCAGGCATCTACGGGTACCAGTTCGCCAACGCCGCGGAGCTGATGCGCGGATACAGCGGCTTCGACCTGGCCCGGTTCAAGAAGATGATGCTCGACATCTTCTACCCGATGAGCAGTGACTTCCTGGCCCGGCACAACGGGGCGTTCGCCACCAACTACTGGGGCAGCTGGGACCTGTTGAGCGTGGCCTGCGTGCTGTCGATCGGCATTCTCTGCGACGACCAGGCCAAGGTCGACGAGGCCATCACCTACTTCAAGTCCGGTGCGGGCAACGGCTCCATCAAGCACCTCATCCCCTTCATCCACCCCGGCGGCCTCGGCCAGTGGGTGGAGGTCGGCCGGGACCAGGGGCACGCCACCCTCGGTGTGGGCCTGGCCGGCGCGATCTGCGAGATGGCCTGGAACCAGGGCATCGACCTGTACGGCTACGACGACAACCGCCTGCTCAAGGGCTTCGAGTACGTCGCCAAGTGGAACCTGGGCCAGGACGTGCCGTTCACCGCCTGGACCTGGAACTACGGCGCGCCCGGCGTGTGGTCGGGATCGCAGACCCTCACCGCGGCGTCCCCGGACGGCCGGGGCGCGGAGCGCCCGATCTGGGAGATGATCTACAACCACTACGTCAACCGCCGGGGCCTGGCCGCCCCGTACGTCAGCGCCTCCGCGGCCAAGGTCCGGCCCGAGGGCGGCGGCGGGAACTACGGCGGCGCCAGCGGCGGTTTCGACCAGCTCGGCTACGGCACGCTGACCTTCAGCAGGGCCAGGGCGACGGTGTCCAGCGCCTCGCCGACGGCCTCGACGGGCGGGTCCGCGTCCGCCGGGGCCGGTGCGGCGGCCACGGCCGGATCGACGTCCGCGTCGTCGTCCGCCTCCGCCTCGGCCGGGAGCACCGCCACCGGTGCAGCCGCGGGCGGGAACGGAGCGCTGGCCGCCACCGGCGCGAGCGACAGCGTGGGTTACGCCGCCGGTGCGGGTGTGCTGGCCGTCGCCGTCGGCGGGGTGCTCGCCCTGCGGGGCCGCCGGAGCCGCGGCGGGGCCCACCGGGGAGACTGACGGACAGGGCTGCGCGCCGGCGGGGCGGCCCGTCGGCGCGCAGCCCTCAGGGTCGGGGCGCGGATTTCGGACGGCAAGCCGGGCGCGCCGAAAGAGCTTACGTGTACAGCTCATTGACTTCACGTCACACCAGTGTCAACAATTCACTCGATCTCAGCATCACCTGCGGCAGTCGGGCCTGCAGACACATTTGTTAGCGCTAACATCCCCGACCCGCGAGCAGCGGGCACCCTCGTCCACCCCGAAGGGATCAGATGTCATGCCTCGATCACAACTGCGCCGCGCCGCCCGCCGCTGGTTGCGAAAGGCCGCGATCCGGGCCCTCGTCCTGGGTCTGCTGCTGACCGGGTTCGCCGCCCTCGGCCGGCCTGCCGTCCCGTTGGCCGCCGCGCCCACCGCCGTGAGCACCAGCCAGGTCGCCGTGCCGGCCGCGCCGATGGGCTGGGCCTCGTGGAACACCTACGCCAGCAGCATCACCTACGCCACCATCAAGGCGCAGGCCGACGCCCTGGTCTCGTCCGGTATGGCGGCGGCCGGATACAAGTACGTCAACATCGACGAGGGCTGGTGGCAGGGCGCCCGCGACAGCAGCGGCAACATCAGTGTCAGTACCACGCAGTGGCCCGGCGGAATGGCCGCCATCGCGTCGTACATCCACGGCCTGGGCCTGAAGGCCGGAATCTACACCGACGCGGGCAAGAACGGCTGCGGCTACTACTACCCCACCACCCAGCCCGCCGCCGCCAACACCGGGAGTGAGGGCCACTACCAGCAGGACCTCACCCGGTTCCAGAACTGGGGCTTCGACTACGTCAAGGTCGACTGGTGCGGCGGCAGCGTCGAGGGCCTGGACCAGCAGACGACCTACCAGGCGATCAGCACCGCCAACGCCGCGGCCACGGCGACCACGGGACGCAAGCTGGTCCTGTCCGCCTGCGAGTGGGGCACCGGCAAGCCCTGGAACTGGGGCGCCGGGACAGCAGACCTGTGGCGCACCAGCACCGACCTCATCTACTGGGGCAGCTCCCCCACCACCGCCGCCATGCTGGCCAACTTCGACAAAGCACTGCACCCCGCCGCCCAGCACACCGGCTACTACAACGACCCCGACATGCTCACCGTCGGCATGAGCGGCTTCACCGCCGCGCAGAACCGCACCGAGATGAGCCTGTGGGCCATCTCCGGCGCCCCGCTGCTGGCCGGAAACAACCTCACCACGATGACCTCGGCCACCGCCGCGATCCTCAGCAACGCCGAGGCCATCGCCGTCGACCAGGACAGCCGCGGCCTCCAGGGCACCAAGGTCGCCGAGGACAGCACCGGTCTCCAGGTCTACAGCAAGATCCTGGCCGGTACCGGAAAACGCGCGGTCGTCCTGCTGAACCGCACCTCCACCGCCGCCACCATCACCGCACGCTGGGCCGACCTCGGCCTGACCACGGCATCGGCCTCCGTGCGCAACGTCTGGTCCGCCGCCAACCTCGGCAGCTACGCCACGAGTTACAGCACCACCGTGCCGGCCGGCGAGGCCGTCCTGCTCACCGTCTCCGGCACCGAGGCCACCGGCACCACCTACACCAGCACCGCCGCCCTGCCCAGCTACACCGTCACCGCCGCGGCCACCGGCACGGCGCTGGCCGACATCAGCTACAGCAACACCGGCAGCACCGCCCGCAGGGCCACCCTCCAGGTGAACGGGCAGTACTCCACCGTCGTCTCCTTCCCGCCCACCGCCTCCGGCACCGTCTCCGTCCTGCTGTCCCTGGCCAAGGGCTCGGCCAACACCGTCGCCCTCTCCGCCGCCACCGGCACCACCCCCACCGTCAACGGCCTCCACATCCAGGCGATCCCGGGCAGCAACGGCCCCGAGATCGTCGGCACCGGCTCCGGGCGCTGCGCCGACCTGTACCAGAACACCATCACCAACGGCACCCAGGCCGAACTGTGGGACTGCTCCGGCGGCCAGAACCAGAGCTACGCCGCCACCTCGCGCGGCGAGCTCGTCGTCTACGGCAACAAGTGCCTCGACGCCTACAACAACGGCACCACCAACGGCACCGTGGTGGACATCTGGGACTGCAACAGCGGAACCAACCAGAAGTGGACCGTCAACACCAACGGCACCATCACCAGCAACCTCTCCGGCCTCTGCCTGGACGCGACCGGCGCCGGCACCGCCAACGGCACCACACTCGAACTGTGGACCTGCAACGGCGCCGGCAACCAGCAGTGGACCCGCAACTGAGTCCACCCGCCGGCACAGGCCCGGTTCGACTCAGGCCCAGGCGGCGACGGCGCGGAAGGAGCGGCTGGCACGGTAGGCGTCGGTGTTCTGGGCGGGGTCGAGCCAGAGCTGGTAGTCGGAGCGGTAGCGCAGGTACCGGCCCGGGTAGTTGTACGACTCCAGCGAGATCGAACCGTCCACCGCACCGGGGCGGGGGCAGAAGGTGGCGTCCAGTCTGAAGATGGACGAGCCGTCGTCGACGTCCAGCCGGACCCGGAAGGCGAAGTGCCGCAGGTACCTGCCGCTGGCGTCCCTGAGCGAGTAGCAGCTGCGGTCGGCCAGCCCGGCGACGAACGTGAAGGTGGCGTCCTGCCTGGTCAGCGTCGAACTGCCGACGCTGACCGGGTCCAGGAAGCCGAGCCGGCCGACCTGGAGGACAAAGCGGCCGGGGTGTTCGACCGATTGCAGGGCGTGCGGCCCGGAGAGCCGTGCCACGGCCGGCTCGTTGGTCGGCGTGGCGGACGCCACCGGGGTCGGCAGGGTCTGCAAAGGCGTCGGCACCGCCCGGCCAGCGGCGGCGACCGGGGCCGACGAGTGCGGTCGCGTATGGATGTACGCCGCCGAGACACCTCCCGCGACGGCCACCGCACCGACGGCCACCACGGCCACCGGCTTGACCGCCAGCCTGCTCAGCAGCCGGGTCGCCCGACCAGTGGCGCTGCCCGGCGCGTGCCCGGATCCGCCCGACGCCCCACCGGCCGTGCCGCCGGAGACCCCGGTGGAGGCCGCCGGTATCAGTTCGAGCAGCGCGATCGGCACCGGCACCAGCCCGAGGCCGGCCAGCAGCCCCTCCGCCGGGACCAGGTCGGACGCGCTGACGAGGCACTGCGGGCAGTCCGTGACGTGGCGGGCCAGCCGCTTGCGCCACAGCGCCGAAGGGCGGCCGTCCCAGGAGGTCACCAGCGACAGCAACTCCCCGCAACGCGGCGACACAGTCAGTGCCCGGACCACGGCGCGTGCGCTCTCCAGTCGTTGCTTGACCCGCTGCACCCGCACCGCGGCATGCTGCGGCGGCAGCTCGCAGGCCTCCGCCAGCTCCCGGCGGGTCAATTCGCCTGCGGCCTCCAGCCACCAGAGCGAGAGCACTTCGCGCTCCCCCTCGTCCAGCCAGCGGGTCGCCTCCACCACCTCGCGCCGCTGCCCGGACAAGGCCAGCCGAAGAATCGTCAGATCGGCGAAGTCGGCCTCCGATGCCGCCGCGTCTCCGGCTCCGTCCTCCGGCACGCCCGGGTACGGTCGTGCCTGCCATTCGTGCCAGCGGTTGCGGACCTGACGCACCGTGATGGCGACCAGCCAGGAGCGGAACCGCTCCGGTTCGCGCAGCCCCGGCAGCCCGGCCACGGCTCGCAGCATGGTCTCCTGGACGACGTCGTCGACATCGGCGTGCCCGCCCAGCGCCCGCCCGACGATGTTGTAGACCAGGGGAAGATAGGCCTCCACGAGCTGCTCCAGCGCCCGTCGGTCACCGGACCGCGCCGCGGACACCATCGCGGTGGCCGCCTGCTCCTGCTCGTCCGTCGAACGCATCCGCCCCACCTCAACCAGCTTATGACGCACAATTATGTCAGTACTTGGACAACCGATGAGCGTCGTCAGCCCTTGAGGCCGCCGGCGGACAAGCCGTAGCGCCAGAAGCGGCCCAGTGAGGAGGGGATCAGCACGCCGGACATGATGAGCGCGAAGGCCCCTCCCGTGGGCGGCACCACCGGCGCAGGTCAGAGGCGGTCGCGCTTGAGCCCCGCGGGGGTGTTGCGCGCGCCGGCGGCCACGCCCCGGGGCGAGACGTCGTCGATCGCGGCGATCTCCTCCGCGGTCAGCTCGATCGCTGCCGCTGCCGCGTTCTGCTCCAGATAACGGCGCTTCTTGGTACCGGGGATCGGCACCGTGCCCTGGCTGATCACCCATGCCAGTGCCAGCTGGGCGACTTCGATCTCCCGCTGCTCGGCCAGCTCGCGGAGCCTGTCGACGATCTTCAGGTTGGCGTCGATGTTCTCCTGGCTGAAGCGGGGCAGGTTACGCCGGGCGTCGGTGGCGTCAAGGTCGTCGACGGTACGGATACTGCCGGACAGGAACCCGCGCCCCAGAGGGGAGAACGGCACGAAGCCGATGCCCAGCTCACGCAGCGTGTCCAGCACTCCGTGATCTCCCCGCCGGCCGGAGGGGCAAGCCCGGCCAGCCGGTAGAGATGGTCCCGCTCGGCGTCGGTGAGCTGCAGCGCGCGGGCCAGCGCCGCAGTGAGGGGCCGACCCCGACGCACCCCCCAAGCCCGATCTGGGGCTCTTCGGAATCGTGACCGCCGCGCCCTGCTGTCTCTGGGGACGTTCAGTTGACGGGGGTGGGTGTCGCCTGCGCCATGGAGGCGAGGAGGCGCAGTCTCTCGTCGCTCTCGCTGCCCTGATCGGCGTAGTAGAGGACCAGGAGCAGATCCCCGACAGGGAGCTTGTCCCGGTGCAGGCGCAGCTCGCCGACGGCGGGATGGTTCACGGTAGTGGTGCCGCCTTCGAGGCTGCGGATGTCGTGGCGCGCCCAGAGAGTTCGGAACCGCTCGCTCGACAGGGCCAGCTCGCCCACCAGTTCCACGAATCGCGGGTTGTCGGTGTCGTCGCCGATGGACTTCCTGAAGGCAGCGATGAATCCTTCCATGGAGCGTGCCCAGTCCTGCTGGAACGCCTGCTCCTCAGGATCGAGGAGCAGTGACCGGAGACGGTTGTACCCGGGCTGGAGGCGCGGAGAGAGCGCGGCTGCGAGCCGGTTGGATGCGAGCACATCGAACGCGCGTCCCTCCACGAACGCGGGAACCTGCACGCTCGCCAACAGCTGATGCAACCGCGCGGGCACGCGTTCGGGCTTCCGGCGCCGCTGCGGCCTCGGGCGCGGGGCGGCCAGGCCGAGGAGGTATTCCTGTTCGAGCTCATCGAGGTGCAGGACCCGCGCGAGCGATTCGAGGACCTGCGCCGAGGGGTTCTTGTCGCGGCCGCGCTCCAGCCGCAGGTAGTAGTCGGCGCTGATTCCCGCGAGCATGGCGACCTCTTCACGGCGAAGCCCGGGCACGCGGCGATTCGCACCCGCCGGAAGCCCGGCCTGCTCCGGAGTGACCAGCGCCCGCCGGGCACGGAGGTAGCTGCCGAGCAGGTTGGCGCGGTCGTCGCTCATATTCGCATCGTAGTTCAGGACCCTCTCCGCCGAGGGGGCCCTGCTGGGACCCCGGAAGACGGGGGTACTGCCTCATGCCGGAGAACAGATCAACACTGAGGGTGTCGCCGCACGTGGAAGTCGGCGCCCTGAGCAGGAGTGATCCATGGACATCAGCAACCGCACCGTCTTCATCGCCGGCGCTACCTCGGGAATCGGTCTTGAGCTCGCCCGCCGCTTCGCCGCGGCCGGCAGCGCCGTCATTGTCGGCGGCCGACGAACCGACCTGCTCGACCGACTCGCGGCTGAGGGATTCGCCACCGTTCCCATCGACGTGACCAACCAGGACAGCGTCGCCCGTGCCCGCGACACGATCCTCCGCAGCCACCCGGGCCTCGACACGATCGTGACCATGTCCGGGGTCATGATCCCCGAGGACCTGCGCGATCCCGCACACTTCAGTGCCGCGGAGAAGACGATCGACGTCAACCTCCTCGGTACCGTCCGCGTCATCGACGCGTTCACCCCGCACCTGCTCGGACGCGGCACCGGCACCGTCATCACAGTCACCTCGGGCATCGGATTCCTGCCGTTCCCGCCCATGCCGACCTATGCCGCCTCAAAGGCCGGCGTACACGCCTACTCCGAGGCGTTGCGCGCGCAACTGGACGGCACCGGCATCGAGGTCACCGAACTCGTCCCCCCGGCTGTCGCCACCACGCCGGAACTCGCACTGGCCAACCCCCGCGCGCTCGACCTCGCCGACTTCGCCACCGAGGTGTTCGACCTGCTCCAGACCAACCCCACTCCGCACGAGATCCTCGTCAAAGGGGTGCTGATGCACCGGTGGGCCGAGCGCGACGGCACCTACGACGAGTTGGTCGCCCAGCGGTCGCAGGCGCTCGCGATGCTCCCCAGCCGTCAGTAGGCACGACGTCAGGCGTCGGGCAGCGCGAGGCACAGGTCACCAGCGCAGCGCGGTGAAGTCGATCGGCCGGGAGCGAGATACAGCACGCTGACGTCAGCGGCGCGGGCTCGGGCCCGGGCAGACCAGGCCGGCTGTCATCAACAAGCACCTGATGTCAGGGATCCTGGAATGCGGAGGTGCGACCGCGGCCTCGTCGGTCCGCAGGGTGAGCAGCCCCGTAGCTCGCCGGGTGTCACGCCCCTCGCACGATCGTCACGATTCCGGCGATGACCGCCACCAGGCCAAACAGGATCAGGAGCAGTCCGCCGGCCTCCCACCCGTTGCTGTATGTGCTCGCTTCACGCATGGTGCGAAGCCTCCTCATGTGCGATCCGGACACGTAGACCTGCAACGTCTGCCCGACCTGGTAGTCCGTGTGCCGGGACTTCTCCAGCCACAGGGTCCCCTCGCGGGTCTTCCCGTCCAACTCGTAGCGCACACACAGGCTCGGCGGATAGGCGTTGTACGGCTGGTACTTGGTGGTGCCGCCCGCTTCGGTCCGGACCACCTGCGCGGTAACCGCGCGCCCCTTCTTCAGCGCCCGTGCGGCCCGGTTGCCGCCTTCGGCGGCGACCCGGACGCCCAAGACCACGACCAGGACACCGAAGAGGATGAACACGATGCTCTGAGCAATCATCCGTTCCCCCACCCCTCCAAGCGTGTCATCCAGGCACAGGACCAGGCGGAGCGGAACCCAGCCCGGCCAAACGTTCTACGCCTGCACCTGCACCTGTTCGACTACTCATAGCAGGAGTTGACGCCGCAGTGCAGACCCGGACCGCGCTGGCGGGGGCCGACCCTCGGGGCCGAGTCCCGCCGTCACCGGCCGGCATCCGGAATCTGCCGCCGACCGGCCAGAACGGGTCGACCGTGCGCGTTGTCACCGGGGCGCCAGGACCCGCACCCTTACACGAACAGCTGCATGTACCCGTACAGCCCGAGTTCGGGAAACCCCACCAGCGCTTTCCGGGTAGGTCTACGCGCACAGCGGAGCGTCGTGGTCCATCACGCGGAAGACGACGGGTGACGCCAGCCCCGGCCCCTGGAAGCGGGCCTCCGTGTCGGAGACGAGCGTCATGTACCCCGGCAGCATGCCCGTCACCGCGGTGATGCCGGTGCGCGGATCAGGGGTCGGCGTGGGGGCGTCGATCGTGTGGTCGGTCTGCCAGCTCCGACCGCCGAACACGGCGTACCGGATCTCGCAGTGCACCAGCAGGTCGTAGGGGTAGGTCCGCCCGACGACGGGATGGGCCGGGCCGAGTTGCTGGTGCGCCGGGTCGACCGTGCGCGCCGGAAGCGGCGTGGTGCTCGCCGCCGCGCTCGAGGAGGACGATACGGCCGGCTGTGCCACCGTGGAGGTTGTGCCGGTCGTCGCGTTCACTCCGGCCACCGATCCGCACCCGACCAGGACGGCCACGGAGCCGACCAGGACGGCGCGGCGGACCCGGCGGGCTCGGCGGCCGCCCTGCACCAGCGCGCCGACAGGAGCCGTCACCGGGCCGGCCTCGGTTGCCGCCATGTCGTGCAGTCCACGTCTGAGCAGGTCTTCCTCTTCAGGAGTCGGGTCGTTCATCGCCCAGTCCTTCCCGCGTAGTTGGCCAGTGCGTCCGTGGATCTGAGGTGCTGCAGTGCTCTGCTGGTCCGGCTCTTGACGGTCCCGGTCGAGCAGCCGAGGAGATCGGCGGTCTGCTCGACCGACAGGTCCTCGTAGAAGCGCAGCACCAGCACCACCCGCTGGGCACGCGGCAGGTCGGCCAGCGCTCGGCCGAGCTCATGGCGTGCGACCACCTGATCGGCGGTGTCGTCCCGGCCGGCCTGGCCGGCCGGCTCCGCTTTGAGGACTTCCGTGTGCCACCGGCGGCGACGCCACGTCGCGTAAAGGTTGACGAGTGTCTTCCTCGCGTACGCCCTGGGCGCCTCCCAACTCGCTGCTCGGCTCCAGCGCACATACACCCGCACCAAGGCCGCCTGCACGAGGTCCTCGGCTGCATGACGGTCACCTGTCAGCAGCCTGGCCGTCCGCAGCAGAGACGGGTAGGCACCTGCCGCGAACTCGGCGAACTCCGCGTCACGTGCTTGTCTGCCAACGTCCACCGATCACCCTTCCCCGCGCGCGCCAGTGTCTCCACATGCCCTTGACAACCTGGCCCCGGCGTTAGGTTCCCCCGGGCGGCGATGATCGGACCGGCCACGGCGAGGAGCACCCTCGCTGACACGATCCGCGTCGCACGGTGCGCTCCGTGACGCGCGATGCGCCTGCTTGCCGGTGGGTTCAGTCGGGTACCCATCGAACGGTCAGTCCCTCGCGGGCGGCGAAGCGCTCGATGTTGGCGCCGATGATCCGCTGCATGGTG
The DNA here is from genome assembly GCF_041261405.1 of Streptacidiphilus sp. EB103A. NCBI lineage: Bacteria > Bacillati > Actinomycetota > Actinomycetes > Kitasatosporales > Streptomycetaceae > Streptacidiphilus > Streptacidiphilus sp. EB103A. The sequence continues at coordinate 55,169 of NZ_JBGCAQ010000004.1, forward strand.
GCGAGTTCCTGTGGATCCGCGGCCTCGACGGCGAGCAGGAGGCAGTCGGGTTCCGCGGTGACGGTGCAGCGGCCGGTGCCTCCGGGGAACTCGATGACGCCGTGGGGCTCGGTCCACTGCGCGCGGGCGGCCTTCCAGCCGGCGTGGCTGCACAACTGCTTGGCGTACCGCGCGCTCCTGGAGGTCGGGACGCGGGCCCGGGACGTGAGCGGGGTGCTCCGGTCCGGTGGGCTCGCCGGGCGGCGCCTGCGCAGGTGGCTGGTGAGTGTGTGCAGCCGGGCGGCGGTGGCGGTGAGGTGCGCGGTGAGCGCGGAGGTGTGCGAGCGGGGTGTGTGCATCTGGACCTCCCGGAACTGGGAACCCGTGGTGGGGACTGCCTTGTGGCGTTCTAGGCGTCGCGGTGATTGATCAGGATGAAGCCCGCGGCCTTCGGCAGGTAGGGGCCGATGGTGCTGCGCCAGCGACGGCGGCCAGCGCCACCAGCACGATGTTGGCGACCACCGCCGCCGCCGAGGCCCGCCAGCGGGCGGCTCCCGATGGGCGGTGCCGGGGTGGTCCTGGTGGGTGGTGCGGTGGTGGCGTGCATGTCTGCGCCCTTCAGTTCGGGGCCGGGGCGAGCATGCCGCCGGTCGTGCGGCAGTCGACGGCCTCACCGGGGCATCAGCGCTTCCGCTGTCGATGCCGCCAGTTTTACGATACATATTGTCTCTGTCAACCCATAGTGTCGCACCATGATCGGCTTGTATGCTGTGGGAGTGCCGAAGCTCTGGAACGAGACGATCGAGGCGCACCGCGGCGCGGTGCGCGAGGCCACACTGAACGCCACCGCCGCGCTGGTGGCCGAGCACGGGCTGGCATCGGTGACGATGTCGCAGATCGCCAAGGAGGCCGGAATCGGCCGGGCCACGCTGTACAAGTACTTCCCGGACGTCGAATCGATCCTGGCCGCCTGGCATGAACGCCAGGTCGCCGACCATCTGGCACAGCTGGTCGCGGTGCGCGACCGGACCGGTGACCCCCGCGAGCGGCTGCGCGCCGTCCTGCAGGCCTACGCGCTGATCGCCTACCGGCGCAACCAGCACCACGGCACCGACGTCGCGGCCCTGCTGCACCGCGGCGAACCCATGGCTCAGGCCCACCGGCAGCTGACCGACCTGATCCGGGACCTGCTGGCCGAGGGCGCCAAGGCCGGTGACCTGCGCGAGGACGTGGCGGACGAGGAACTCGCCGCCTACTGCCTGCACGCGCTCTCAGCCGCCGCCGGACTCCCCTCCGAAGCGGCGGTGGGACGACTGGTCGCCGTCACCCTCGCTGGGCTGCACCCACAGGCCGCAGTGGCCGAACCGCAGGACACCGGTGAGGAGGCGTCGCACGTCTCGGCGCGGCGAGGGCCTTGACCCCGGCGCGGCAGGCCCCCTTGCGCTGGTGCGTTCAGTCGCCGGCCGGCGCGGTGGCGCGGGTGGTGGTCCAGCTGGCGAGGAGGTCGAGGGCCTGCCGTTCCGGTGAGTCCGGCTCGGGGATGTAGGTGTTGATGCGCAGGCCGGGGTCGGCGGGCAGTTCCAGGGCCTCGTAGGGCAGCGCGAGTTCGCCGACCAGGGGGTGGCGCAGGTGTTTCACCCCGGATCGGTGGATCTTCACGTCGTGGCGGGCCCAGCGGCGCGCGAAGTCGGCGCTCTTGGTGGTGAGCTCGCCGATCAGGTCGGTCAGTGCCTTGTCATGGGGCGCGCGGCCGGTCTCGGTGCGCAGGAAGGCCACCGAGTCGTCGGCGCCCTTGTCCCAGTCGGCCCAGAAGTCCCGGCCCGCGGGATCCAGGAACAGGAAGCGGGCGGTGTTGACCGGCCCGCGCTGCGCGAACAGCGGCGAGTCGAAGACCGGCGCGTACAGGGCGCGCCCCAGCGTGTTGGCGGCCAGGATGTCGAAGCGGCCGTTGCGCACGTACGCCGGCGTGTCGGTCATCGAGTCCAGCAGCCGCAGGATCGCCGGGCGCACCCGGGAGGCGGTCACCGCGGGCCGCCGGCCCGAGGGGGTGGCCGCACGGGCCAGGTCGTACAGGTGGGCGCGCTCGGCCTCGTTCAGCTGCAGGGCGCGGGCCAGGGACTCCAGGACCGCCTCGGAGGCGCCGCTGAGGTTGCCGCGTTCCAGGCGCACGTAGTAGTCCACGCTCATCCCCGCGAGCAGGGCCACCTCCTCGCGCCGCAGCCCCGCCACCCGGCGGTTTCCGCCGTAGACGGGCAGCCCGGCCTGCTCGGGGGTGATCCGCTGCCTGCGGGTGCTCAGGAACTCGCGGACCTCGGCCGCCTGCTCCTTCCGGTCAGCCCCGGCCATGACCGCTCCGCGTGGGCATGGCGGCGGTACGCGACAGCGGCGCCCCAGTGCACCTGAGCACGGATGGGGGACGGGTGTCCGGGAGCACGGCTGGTTCCTCCTGCTCGTGGTGGATCGGGTCGGCTCTTTCACCGTAGATGCGTCCCCCGCGGCGTGCGAGGTACTGCCGTTACCTGGAACAGCAGTGACTCCCAGCTGCGGGCAGTACGCGCTTCCATGGAGAGGACCAGGCATCGGCGGCCCGCAGCAGGGCCTGACCCCGATCAGGTCCGCTGACATGCGGCGTGCCGGGACCTCCCGGATGCTGCCCTTAGTCCCACCTCCCGGAAGGCATGATCTCCAGTGCGAGCCACCCTTATGTACGGTGCGGGGGATGTCCGGGTCGAGGAGGTGCCCGATCCGCGGATCGTGGACCCCACCGACGCGATCGTGCGGGTCACGCTGGCCTGTGTGTGCGGGTCCGATCTGCATCCCTACCGCTCCATGCCGGCCGGCGGCCCGGCGGCGCCGATGGGGCACGAGTTCCTCGGCGTGGTCGAGGAGACCGGCTCCCAGGTCACCGGCCTGCGCAAGGGCGACTTCGTCGTCTCGCCGTTCGCGTTCGCGGACAACACCTGTGCGATCTGCCGCGACGGTTTCCACACGGCCTGCCCCAACGGCGGCTGGTACGGCGCGGGAGGTGTGGGCGGCGCACAGGCCGAGGCCGTGCGGGTGCCGCAGGCCGACGGGACGCTGGTCAAGATCCCCGCCGAGGCGGACCCCACGGTGCTGGCGTCGCTGCTGGCGCTGAGCGACGTCTACCTGACCGGCTACCACGCCGCCCACATGGGCCGCGTCAACGCGGGCAAGACGGTTACGGTGATCGGCGACGGTGCGGTGGGACTGTCCGCCGTGCTGGCGTCCCGGCGGATGGGCGCGGAGCGGATCATCCTGATGGGCGGCCACAAGGCGCGCACCGACCTGGGCCGCGAGTGGGGCGCCACCGACGTGGTGCCCGAGCGGGGCGCGGAGGGCGTCGCCAAGGTGATGGAGCTGACCGGCGGTCAGGGCTCCCACGTGGTACTGGAAGCGGTGGGGTACATGCTCGCCTACGAGCAGGCGTACGGCGTCGTGCGACCCGGCGGGGTCATCTCGCGGGTCGGCGTGCCGCAGTACGAGCAGGCCCCGGTGGGCTTCGGCTCGCTGTTCGGCAAGAACGCGGGCCTGACCGGAGGCCCGGCCCCGGTACGCGCCTACCTCGAGACGGCGATCGCGGACGTGCTGGCCGGCCGGATCGAACCGGGCCGGGTCTTCGACGCCGAGGTCCCGCTGGACCGGGTCGCCGACGCCTACCGGGCGATGGACACCCGCGAGAACCTGAAGGTGGTGGTGCGCCCATGACGCCGCGCCAGCCCAACCCCGCCGCTTCCGCGGCCCACCAGCGCCTGTTCCCCGGCCACGTGTCCACGCTCCCGGTCACCGACCCCGAGCTGATCGAGTACTTCGACAACTTCGCCTTCGACGAGGTGCTGCGCCACAGCGGCGCGCTGCCGGAGCGCACCCGGCTGATGACGCAGCTCGCGGCCCTGATCGCGGTCGGCGCGCTGCGCGAGTACCAGGCGATGCTCGGCGCGGCCCTGACTGTCGGGGTGACGCCGGTGGAGGCCAAGGAGATCGTCTACCAGGCCGTTCCCTACGTCGGCATGGGCCGCGTCTTCGACTACCTGCACACCACGAACGAGGTCCTGACCGAACGCGGGGTGGAACTGCCGCTGCCCGGCCAGTCGATGACCGTGCCGCAGACCCGGACGGCGGCCGGCCTGGCCGTACAGAAGCAGATCATCGGCGAGGCCGCCGTGGACGCCCTCTACGCCAAAGCCCCCGCTGACCAGCAGCACATCCAGGTGTTCCTGAGCGGCAACTGCTTCGGTGACCACTACACCCGCACCGGAATCGACGTCCCCACCCGCGAGTTGCTGACCTTCGCCATGCTCGTGGCCCTGGGCGGCGCGGACCCGCAGGTACGCGGCCACGTGGCCGCCAACCTGCACGTGGGCAGCGACCGGGCGGACCTGATCGCGGTACTCACCGCACTGCTGCCGTTCATCGGCTACCCCCGCACCCTCAACGGCCTGCGGGCAGTCGACGAGACCGCCCCACCCACGACGTAAGGAACCACGGTGGCCACACCACCCACCCCGCAGGCCGACGAGGACATCGTCCGGGCCTGGCACGTGCACCGCCAGGCACTGATCGACGGCGACACCGACACCCTGGACAGGACCCTCGCCCAGGCGTTCACCCTCACCCACATGTCCGGGCGGGTGCAGCCGAAGCAGGAGTGGCTCGCCCAGATGCGCGACGGACAGTTCGACTACCACAGCGTCCAGGAGAAGAACGTTCACGTCCACGTGGACGGCGACAACGCCCACCTGGTCGCGCGCACCGTCACCGACGCCACCGTCTACGGCACCCGCGCCCCCTGGCACCTGCAACTGGCCCTCGACTTCACCACGGTCGACGGCCGGTGGATCGCACAGCGCGCGGTCGGCACCAGCTGGTAACCCCCACCCACCACAGCACCAGAACCAACGAGAGGAAGACGAACGAGATGAGCACCCAGACCAAGGACGTCGTCGTCGTCATCGGCCCCGGCGGCATCGGACAGGCCATCGCCCGCCGCGTCGGCTCCGGACGCACCCTGCTGCTGGCCGGACACAGCCAGGAGCAGACCGAGGCAGCGGCCGAACAGCTGCGCGGCGACGGCTTCGAGGCCGAGGTCCAGGCCACCGACATCTCCGACCGCGAAGCCGTCGAGGCACTGGCCAAGAGGGCCGCCCAGATGGGCCCGGTCACCCACATGATCCACGCGGCCGGCGTCTCGCCCACCCAGGCCAGCATCGAGCGGCTGCTGCACGTCGACCTGCTCGGCACCGCGTACATCCTGGACGCCTTCGCCCAGGTCGTCGCGCCCGGCGGAGCCGGCATCGTGGTCGCCAGCATGGCCGGCCACCGGGAGAGCCCGTACGAGCGCGACGTCGAGACCGCGCTCGCCACCACCCCCACCGACCAGCTGCTGGACCTGCCGTTCCTGGCCCCCGAGCAGATCGGCACCACCGTCCACGCCTACGCGCTGTCCAAGCGCGCCAACTCGCTACGTGTGGAGACGGCTGCCGCCGCGTGGGGCAGGCGCGGGGCCCGGGTCAACACGATCAGCCCCGGCGTGATCATCACCCCGCTGGCCCTGGACGAGCTCTCCGGCCCCCGCAAGGAGTGGTTCGAGAACGTCCGTCAGACCTGCGCGGCCAAACGCTTCGCCACCCCCGACGAGGTCGGCGACGTCTGCGCGTTCCTGCTCGGCCCGCAGGCCGGCTTCATCACCGGCGCCGACCTGCTCATGGACGGCGGCGTCACCTCCGCCCTGCGCACCGGCGAACTGACGATGTAGTAGTCCTGAGCCGCACGCGGAAACCACCGGCCCCAGGACACACGGGCCGGGCCGTCCAGACCCACTCGCACGATCACGCCCGCGCCGCCGGCTCCGGATGCACAGCTGGAGGAGACCACCTGCCCCTGCTCCACTTCCGTTGTGATCGGCGGGCTCGAGCACAGGCGACGGGGCTACCGCAGGGCCTGCACGAGTCGGGACGGTTTCAGACGGCTCCGCGTGGATCCTCTGTGACACGCGGCCCGTTGGCCGGCGTCCCGGTCCAGCTGGCAAGGATGCCCAGGGCTTCGGCGGAGGGGGACGCCGGCTCGGGGGTCAGGACGACCAGGGCCTGGTCCGGGTCGGCTTCCACAGCCAGGACCACGTAGTCGAGGGTCAGGTCGCCGACGAGCGGGTGGTGCAGGCGCTTGGTGCCGGTGGCGTGCGCGAGGACGTCGTGGTCGGCCCACATACGGCGGAAGGCATCGCTGCGCACGGACAGGTCCCCGATCAGCTCGGCGAGTTGCGGGTCGTCGGGGTGTCGTCCGGCGTACAGGTGCAAGGTGGCCACGCAGTCGCCGGCGGCTTTGTCCCAGTCGAGGTAGAGGCTGCGGGCGGCTTCGTCGAGGAACACGAAGCGGGCGAAGTTGCGCTCGCGGTGGGGCCGGGCCTCGAAATCGGCGAAGAGCGCGCGGCCGAGCCGGTTGGCCGCCAGCACGTCCATCCGGCGTCCCTGGATGAGGGCGGGGACGCTGAGGGCGTCCAGGGCCCGGTACATGACCGGGTGGACCCGCTGCGGACTGAGCGGCCGCCGACTGCGGGCCCGGGTGGCGGTGGGCTGGGCGAGGTCGAACAGGTGGGCACGTTCGGCGTCGTCCAGGTGCAGCGCGCGGGCGACGGCGTCCAGGACGCTTTCCGAGACGCCCTGGGTACGGCCGCGCTCCAGGCGGATGTAGTAGTCGACGCTGACTCCGGCCAGCTGGGCGACTTCCTCACGGCGCAGCCCCGCCACCCGGCGCACCCGCGGGTCCGGGGCCAGGCCGGCCTGGTCGGGGGTGATCCGGGCCCGGCGGGTGCGCAGGAACTCGCGGATCTCGGTGCTGCGGTCCATGGGTCCACCGTACGGCCGCCCTGTGCGCCTCGGGTGCCTGAAAGGGGTACTGGCAGACCCCCGGCAGAGCGGTGCCCCGTACGGCCGTCCGGGCGTGGTCGGCGCGTGGTTGCCTGGATGCAGGGCCCACCGCACTGATCGTGGCACTCGCGGCGCCACCCCATTCCACCTGGCACAACGCTCCTGACGCGAGCTGCCGTACGCCCAGAAAGAGGACACTTCCATGGCATCGAATCTGACCGGCACCGTCGCCCTGGTCACCGGGGCGAGCAGCGGCATCGGCGCCGCCACCGCCCGTCGGCTGGCCGAGCACGGCGCCGCCGCCGCGCTCGTGGCCCGCCGCCGGGACCGCCTGGCCGACCTCGCCGCCGAGATCGAGAAGGCGGGCGGGACCGCGCTGGCGGTGGAGGCGGACATCACCGACCGCGCCCAGGCCGAGGCGGCCGTGCAGCAGACCGTCGATCGCTTCGGGCGGCTGGACACCCTGGTCAACAATGCCGGTCTGATGCTGCTGGGCCCGGTCCTCGACGCGGATGCCGAGGACTGGGACCGCATGATCGCCGTCAACGTCCAAGGTCTGCTGTCCACCACCCGCGCCGCCCTGCCGCACCTGCTGCAGGCAGCCGAGGAGGGTCCGCGCCGGGTCGCCGACATCGTCAACATCAGCTCGATCGCCGGCCGCGTCGCATGGAGCGGCTACGGCGTCTACAACCTCACGAAGTTCGGCGTCAACGGCTTCACCGAGTCCCTGCGGCAGGAAGTGACCCGGCGTCATGTGCGGGTCGGCGTCCTGGAGCCCGGTGGCGTGGCGACCGAGCTGGGCTCGCACAACGACCACAAGCCTGAGGTCCGCGAAGCGATCAACAGCTTCTACGAGCAGACCGAGGTCCTCGCCCCCGAGGACATCGCCGACGGCGTGGCCTACATGGTCACCCGCCCCCGGCACGCCTCGGTCGGCGAACTGTGGATCATGCCCACCGACCAGGCCTGACACGCCTCACCACACACCTGGTGCCGGGACCGGCACCTGAAAGGAACCGTCATGAGCAAGGTCATTTTCATCACCGGCGCCGGACGCGGCCTGGGCACGGACATCGCCCTCCATGCCCTCGAAGCGGGCCACCAGGTCGTCGCCACCGGCCGCCGCCCCGAGGAGGTCGAGAAGACCCTGGGCGGACCCCAGGACAACCTGCTGGTCACCAAGCTGGACATCACCAGCCCGCAGGACGCGCAGGCGGCCGCACAGGCCGCGGTCGAGCGATTCGGCCGCATCGACGTGCTGGTCAACAACGCCGGGAACTTCTTCGCCGGCTACTTCGAGGAGATCACCCCCGAGCAGATGCGCCAGCAGTTCGAGACCAACCTCTTCGGCCCCATGAACGTGACCCGCGCTGTCCTGCCGATCCTGCGCAAGCAGCGCGCCGGCCACATCATCACCCTCTCCTCCACGGCGGGACTGATCGGCCAGGAGTTCTGCGTCGCCTACGCCGCCTCCAAGTTCGCCGTCGAGGGCTGGATGGAGTCCCTGCGCTACGACGTGGAGCCGTACGGCATCCGCACCACGGTCGTGGAGCCCGGCTTCTTCCGCACCGAACTGCTCGTGGACGCCTCCACCACCTGGCCCCAGCCGACCATCGACGACTACGCCGAGCGCACCACCGCCACCGTCGCAGCCTGGAAGAGCATGAACGGCCAACAGCCCGGCGACCCGGCCAAGCTCGCCCAGGCCCTGCTGACCATCGCCGACCAGGACACCCCGCCGCTGCGCTTCGTCGCCGGTGCCGACGCCATCGAAGGCGTCAAGGCCAAGGCACAGGAACTGCTCGCGCAGGCCCAGGCCTCCCGCGAACTGGGCGGCAACCTGGCCCACGCCGACACCGGCGCCTGAACACGGGCGGGGCTCGCCGGGGCAGTCCGCGCGCCCCCAGGGCTCAGGCGGGGATGTCGACCAGGACACGGCCCCGTCCACCGGCGTCGACCCGGTCGTGGGCCTTGGCGATCTCGGCGAGCGGGAACCGGTCGCCGAGATCAATGCTGAGTGCGCCGACGGCGGCCGCGGCGGTCAGGTCGCGGGCGGCCTGCCGTCGCGCCTCGGCGGGGAAGTCGTCGCTCCCGAGCATGCGCAGGGTGACGTTGTTGAACAGCAGCGGCCAGAAAGGGATCTCAGCGGGTGAGGTGCGGGTGGCGTAGGCGGCGATGACCGCGCCGTTCACGGCAACCGCGCTGTCCAGGTCCGCGTTGTCGGACAGCGAGACCTCGATGATCCGCTCCACTCCCCGCGGTGCGTGTGCGCGGATCGCCGCCACCGGATCGTCCTGGTCCAGGGCGACGACGTGGTCGACGACGGCCGGATCGACGCGATCCAGATCGGAGCCGCGCCGCACGGTGCCGATGACCGTGCCCCCGGCCCAGTGAGCGAGCTGAGCGGCCAGAGATCCGACTCCGCCGAGCACGCCGTGCACAAGAAGGACTTTGCCGTCGACCGGGCCGTCGGCGAAGACCGTGCGGTGGGCGGTGATCCCCGGGATGCCCAGGCTCGCCCCGAGCTCCTCGCTGATGTGCTCGGGCAGGGGGACGGCCAGGTCGGTGGGGACGACGGTGAACTGGGCGGCGGTACCAAAGGCGCGGTAGGACTGGGCACCGTACACCCACACCCGCTCCCCCACCCGGCGTACGTCAACGCCTGCCCCGACGGTGTCGATGACGCCGGCGGCGTCGCTGTGCGGGATCACGCGGGGGAAGGGCATCGTCGAGCCGAGCCAGCCGCGCCGCTTCTTGGTGTCGCCGGGGTTGACGCCCGACACGCTCACCCGGACCCGGACCTCGCCCGGGCCGGGCTCGGGGTCGGGCAGCTCACCGACGCGCAGTACGTCGTCGGCCGAGCCCTGCGTGTCGTACCAGGAGCCGAGCATGCGTGGACCTCCGTCGCCTTTCAGGTCGTGGGCTCTTCGAGCGTAGGGGGATCGCTGCGGCGGCGCGCGGCGCCGGACTCCGGCCCCGGCCTCGGGGCCCGTCCGAAACCCCTTGGACGGCAAGGGGGCCGGCTTGCTGAAATGGGCGACGGCCGCTGTTGGAACCGAAGGGATGCAGCGATGACCGAGATCAGGCTGCACCTGTCGGTGCGCGGCCTTACCGACGCGGACCTGCCGTCCTGCAGCTGGGCCGGCTCCCCCAAACACGTGCGCGAGCTCGTCCACCAGATTCGGCGCGCCGAGGCGGGCGAGATCGACTACCTGGCGGTCTTCACGCCGGTCGGGCTCCCGGTGGCGGTCGGCGGCATCGACTACACGGTCAAGCCCAGCACCGGCACGCTCTGGCAGTTCGGCGTCCACCCGGCCCTGCAGTCGTGCGGGATCGGCACGCTGCTGATCCGTTCCGCCGAGCAGCGGATCGGCACCCGGGGCCTGACCCGCGCCGAACTCGGCGTCGAGGAGAGCAACCCGCGCGCCCGGGCCCTCTACGAACGTCTGGGCTACCGGGCCTTCGGCCGCGAACTCGACTCCTGGGACGTAGAGGCTGAGGACGGCTCGCTCCAGCGCTACGAGACGATGTGCACGCTGATGCGAAAGGACCTGACGTGACGCTGGGCTTCGCGGCGTTCATTGCCGCGGACGCCTGCGGCGTGGACCTGCTCCTGATGCGACCCCACTCGGACTCCCCGGCCCACCAGTCCTCCTGACCCGGGCCCGCGCCCCGGAGGGGCGGGCCCGGGCAGGCCGAGTGGGTGTCAGGACACGTTGAGGGCGGTGTCGTCCAGGACGAAGGAGGTCTGCAGTTGGGAGTCCTCGGTGCCGGTGAACTTCACCGTGATGCTCTGGCCCTTGTAGGGGGACAGGTCGTAGCTGTGTTGGGTGTAGCCGCTGTTGGCGTTGAGGTTGGAGTAGGTCGCCAGGGTGGCCAGCACGGTGCCCGAGCTGTTGAGGACCTGGACTTTGAGGGTGTCGTAGGCGGTGGTGGTGCTGGTCTCGGCGGTGTCGACGTGCAGCCAGAAGCTGAGCGCGTAGCTGCCGCAGCCCGAGGGGAGGGTGACGGCCTGGGCCAGGGTGTCGGTGTGGGCGGAGCCGTAGCCGTCCAGCCAGGCGTCCCAGGATCCGGCATGCGGCGGCTCGCTGGTGGTGTCGCTGTTGACCACGCCGGAGGTGCCGGTCCACGGGGAAAGCGTGCCGGTCTCGAAGCCGGGGTTGCCCAGAAGCTGGGTCGCTGTGCAGCTGCCGCCGGCGGTGATGGTCCAGGTGAAACCGGTGCTTCCGGTGGCCCCGGTGGAGTCCGTCGCCGTCACCGTCGTACTGGAGGTGGCCGCAGCGGTCGGCGTTCCGGTGATCAGGCCGGTGGTGCTGCTGATGGACAGCCCGGCGGGCAGACCCGAGGAGCTGTAGGTGAGCGTCTGGCTGGAGGCCGAGTCGGTCGCGCCGATCTGCAGGCTGACCGCGGTTCCAACCGTGCCGGCCTGGTTGCCCGGGTTGGTCACGGTGACGGTGTTGCCCGTGGCGGTGTTCACCGTCCAGGTGAAGGTGATGCTGGCGGAGGGTCCGGTGGAGTCGGTGGCGGTGACCTTCACGGTGGAGGTCCCCGCGGTGGTCGGTGTTCCGCTGATCAGCCCGGTGGCGGTATTGAGGGACAGTCCGACGGGCAGGCCGGTGGCGCTGTAGCCGAGGGTGCCGCCGGCGGTGTCGGTGGCGGAGAGTTGCAGGCTCGCGGCCTGTCCGACCGTGCTGGTCTGGGTGCCGGGGGTGGTGAGGGTGACTGTGCCGCTGGTGCCGGTGCCGAACTGGATGTCCAGGACGGAGTGGAGTTCGATGCCGTTGGGGGCGACCCCGGTCTGACCGTGCAGGAAGTCGAAGAAGCCGACTCCGGTGACCGTGACGGGGGTGTTCGCGGTCTGGAAGCTGCCGGTGGGCGAGTACTTGGCGTCGAAGGTGGCCCGGGACTTGGTGATGCTGGAGGCCAGGGGGCTGCCGGAGCCGACGCAGGCCGGGTCGGGGATCTCCGCGATCATCGTGTTGCCGCTGCCGTCGCTCAGGACCAGGTGGTAGTCCGAGTCGGCTTCCAGTTTGTACTGGGTCAGGGTGGCGTTGAGGCGGAACACGGTGGTCTCGGTGGGCTTGACCCGACTGCTGGCGGGCAGGGTGCTCGGTTTGGTCAGCGAGTCGAGCGAGGAGATGGTGGTCGAGGTTGTGGACTGGAGGTTGATCAGTGAGGCGTCGGTGTCGGTGCCGGTCTTGACCGCCCACCGCTCCACGCCGCAGCTGCCAGTGGTCGCGTTCTTCTGGACGACCACCGACTCGTGCTCCTCGGCGTCCGGTTCGGAACTGTGCCGCGGGCCCGCGTTCACGGCGGTCACGGCCAGCACCACGGCCACGGCGGCAGCCGCCAGGGCCGCCAGGATCATCCACCATCTACGGCGCATGAGCGCCTCCCAAACGAGTTGGAACGGTGCCGGCGGGCACGGGTCGGTCGCCGACCAAGGACTGGCCGCGCTGTACGGAGGACCTGGCAACGAGTCTGAGCGGACGTCGGCTGACGGGCATGGACCCGACGGATGAAGACGTGGCGCTGCGCGGACAGTCAGCCGGGGAGGGCTGCGGTCATTCTGTGAGTTCACTGTGACTGGTGCCGCTAACGCCGTGCCGACGCGGCGCTAACGGCCGCGCCGGGACCAGCCGCAGTGGGCGGATTCGGGCGTGGCGAGGGGCCCTGCCGTCGGTCGGCCGGGCCCCCCGTCACGTCATGGAGTGCTGATCAGTCGTCAGTCGGTGCGCCTGGGCGGGTTGAGCGTGATGTGGCTCGGCATGGTGTAGAGGACGGGTCCGGTGGCGGAGGGGTTGGTTCCGCCGAGCAGGGCCAGTCCGCCGGAGACGGTGTACATGGCCTCGTTGAAGGCCTGTCCGTTGGTCGGCGCCTTGCCGACGGGGAACAGGGCCACGCTCTTGCCGCCGACCACGGAGGTGGAGATGTAGTCGCCGACCATCGGGCCCTGGCTGGTGGAGGCGATCTGGGCCAGGGTCATGGGTCCGGCGATGGTCTGCGCGGTGCTCCAGGTGGAGCCGGCGTTGGCGGAGGAGATGAAGCCGACCTCCAGCTGGCAGGTGGAGGCCGTGCAGGAGTGGTTGGGGTAGAAGTAGTAGTACAGGCCCAGCTTGGTGGTCGTCCCGGAGGTGGCCTTGTCCACGCCCAGGCCCGGGGTGAAGTGGTCGGCGGTGCTGGTGACCGCGTCGATCGGGATCCGGGTCACCGCGGTCCAGGTGCTGCCGTTGGTGGAGGTGGAGTAGACGATGTCGTTGGCGGGGCAGCCGGAGCGGAAGCGGCAGTCCTGCCAGGCGACGTAGACCTTGCCGGTGGCGTCGATCTCGGCGGAGGGCAGGCCGTCGCCGGCGCGCAGGCCGCCGGAGACGGTGGCGGCGGAGATGTTGGCGACCAGTACTGAGGAGCCCCAGCTGGCGCCGCCGTCGGTGGAGGTGAAGGAGCGGATCGCGGCACCGTTGGTGGAGAAGGGCACGATCACGGTGCCGTTGGGCTGGACCAGGGGCTGGCCGCCCAGGCCGGAATCGCCGCTGGCGGGAGAGGCCGGGGCGGACCAGGTGGCGCCGCCGTCGGTGGAGGTGGACATGATCTCCTGGTTGCCGTTGGAGGTGATGTCGGCCTCGATGTAGCAGTTGCCGTAGTGCGGGCTGGTGCTGGTGTTGTCGCAGACGATCCATTCCTTGTCGTAGCCCTGGCCGTCGTTGCCCACCGCCATGACCGGGTTCTGCCAGGTGATGCCGTCGGCGGAGCGGCTGACGGTGACCCCGGCGCCGTTGACGTTGGCGTCGATGACCAGGCCCACGATCATCCAGGTGCCGTGTTTGGCGTCGTAGCTGACCGACGCGTCGCTGACCCGGGCCCAGCTGCCGCCGCCCTGATAGGTGGTGATACCCGGGAGCATGCCGTGCTGCCAGGTGGCGCCGGCGTCGGTGGAGGTGTTCCAGCTGATGTCCGAGGCTCCGCCGTCGTAGAAGCGCCCGACCTGGGAGGAGGTGACGATGGTGTTGCCGTAGGCGAAGGTGTCCGGTTCGACCTCGGTGGCGTGCTGGCTGGTGGTGTTGGTGAACGGGTCGGTGCTGACCTGGGTCAGGGTGGTCCCGGTGCCGTTGACGGTCAGGGTGAAGGTGGCGGTGTGGGTGGCCGAGGTGCCGGTGCCGGTCACTGTGATCGGGTACGTCCCGGCCGGAGTGGCCGTGGTGGTGCTCACCGTCAGGGTGGAGGAGGCTCCTGCGGTGACCGAGGTCGGGCTGAAGGCGGCGGTGGCACCGGTGGGCAGCCCGCTCGCGGACAGGGCGACGGTCTGCGCGGCCCCGGAGGTGACGGCGGTGGACAGGGTCGAGGTCGCCGCGCTGCCGGGGTTGACCGCGGCCGCGGTCGGGCTGGCGGTCAGCGAGAAGTCGTTGGTGCTGGTCCCGCCGGTGATGGCGACGTCGTCGTACAGGGTGTAGGTCGGGTCGCCGGTGTAGTTGTCGTCCTTGCTGGTCAGCGTGAGCGTGTAGTTGTGCCCTGCGGTGAGGGACTTGGTGACCTGCGTCCACCCGGAGTTGGCCACGCAGGTCTTGGCCAGCACTGTGCTGGTGGTGCCGGCGGTGGTGTCGGCCAGGGTGGCGGTGGCCCAGTCGTAGGTGACGGTGTCCGGGCAGGTGACGTCGTACCAGAAGCCGAGCACCGGGCTGCCGGTGGGGGCGGTGAAGGACTGCGCGACCGAGGAGGCGCCGTTGGTGGGCGAGGTACTGCCGAGCATCGCGGCGTAGCTGCCGCTGTGCGGGTTGGTGGTGGTGACCGCGGTCGCGGGGCCGGTGGCGGTCCAGCCGGACAGGCTGCCGGTCTCGAAGCCGCCGTTGGTGATCGAGGTGGCGGCCGACGCCGGAGCGGCCGTCAGGGCAAGGCCCCCCGCCAGCAGGGCGGTTGAGGCGACGGTGGCCAGGGGTCGCCACCAGGTGCGTATGCGTAACAGCTTCATCGGGATCTCCTGACGGGGTGGGCCGCCCGCGCGGGAGCGGCCCACCCCAGGTCGATGGCGCGGATCAGGACAGGGTCACGTCGTCGTACTTGGTGTAGGTCGGGTCGCCGGTGTAGTTGTCGTCCTTGCTGGTGAGGGTGAGGGTGTAGGAGTCGCCGGCGATGACGGTGGCGGTCTTGTGGACCCAGCCGGAGGAGGCCACGCAGGTCTTGGCGAGCACCGTGGTCGTGGTTCCGGTGGTGTTGTTCTTGAGCGTGGCGGTGGCCCAGTCGTAGGTGACGGTGTCCGGGCAGGTCACGTTGTAGTAGAAGCCGAGCGTGGTGGTACCGGTGGGCGCGGTGAAGGTCTGCGCCACCGAGGAGGCGCCGTTGGTCGGCGAACTGCTGCCCAGCAGCGCCGCGTAGGTGCCGCTGTGCGGGCTGCTGGTGGTCACGCCGGTCGCGGGGCCGGTGGCGGTCCAGCCGGACAGACTGCCGGTCTCGAAGCCGCCGTTGGTGATCCCGCCGCTACTGGTGCCGCCGGTCACGGTCAGGCTGAACGTGGCCGTGTGCGTCGCCGAGGCGCCGGTGCCGGTGACGGTGACGCTGTAGGTGCCGGCGGGGGTGGACGAGGTCGTGGCCACGGTCAGCGTGGAGGAGCTGCCGGCGGTGACCGAGGTCGGGTTGAAGGTCGCGGTCGCGCCGGTGGGCAGGCCGGAGGCCGTCAGCGCCACGCTCTGGGCGGATCCGGCGGTGACCGCCGTGGACACGGTGCTGGTCGCGGAGGAGCCGGCTGCCACGCTCGCCGAAGTCGGACTCAGCGCCAGCGAGAAGTCGTTGGTCACCGTGCCGGTGCAGTTGGGCAGGGTGAACGAGGAGATCCGGGTGGCCCAGTTGAAGCTGCCGGTGGTCGGCTCGTACTCGTTGGTGTACCAGAAGGTGCAGTTGTCGGCCGGGTCGATGGCCATCGAGGTGTAGTCGCCCCAGCGACTGTACGAGGTCTGCGACCCGGCACCGGTCAGCGCCGTGGTCTCCCCCTGCGTCATGGTGCCCAGCGTGTCGGCCGCCAGCCGCCCGGTGTAACGGATGGAGGGATGGGTCGAGGACGAGGACTGCGAGTAGCCCAGGGCGATGTTGCCGACCTTGTCCTGGGCGATGGAGCCCATCCACCGGTAGGTGGTGTCCGGCGCGTACGTGCCCTGCTGGTACACGCTCGGGGTACCGGAGGCCAGGCGCAGCTCGTACCAGCGCACGCCCACCGAACTGCCCGCGGTGACCGCGTCGTTGACCACCAGTGCCTCGTGGTCGCCGAAGTTGCGGTAGGCCAGGCGGTACATCACCCGGTCCGAGAGCGAGTCCAGTTGCTGGGTGGTGCTGCCCTGCGGGATGCAGGTCCCGGAGGTGCCGCAGGCGGTGGTGTAGGCGGCCACGGTCAGGGTGGAGGGGCCGGTGAAGGTGGAGTTGGCCGGGGTGGTCCAGTCGACGTGGAACTTCCAGTACGCCAGCGTCGTGCTGGTCGTGCCCAGGCCCACCAGCAGTTCCGATTCGCCCGTGGGCGGTGCGGTGGAGCCGTCCAGGTCCGATCCGAGGATCCCGCCGTAGGAGGACGAGGTGGTGAAGCACTGCTGGGTGGCGGCGGCGCCGGTGAGCATGTTGGCGCGGTTCATCGCGCAGACCTCGGCGTCGATGAAGGCGCCGGCCGCGGTGAACATGTTGTAGGTGGTGTAGTAGGCGTCCGGCCACACCGAGAGCTTGGGGTAGTCCGGGAACGTGGTGAAGGAGTACGAGTACCGGTTGTAGGATCCGGTCGCGTCCGCGCTGGTGGAGACCGCGACGCACTCGTAGTACGGGCCCGAGGACGATGACACGTTGGCGAACTGCTGGATCACCCAGCGGCTGGCCAGGGTGTCCCACCGCACGGTGGCGTCACCGTCGTTGGCACTCTGGCAGAACCCGCCGAACCCGGACCACAGTGCGTTGGAGTTGGTCGGGGCCAGGACCGTGGCGCCGGTCTTGGAGTACACCGCGTAGGCGGTGTTGACGACCTCGACGATCTGGGTGGAGCCCACGGCGGCGTTGGGGTCCGGCGGCACGCCGGTGATCGAGTAGTTGGAGGTGCCGATGCCGTCGAAGGCGCTGCCGGTGGTGGGGGTGGCCGGCCCGGTGACGCTGCGCTGCACCACCGGGTCCGGGATCTTCGACGCGGGCGGGTGCGGCAGGCGCTCCTCCTTGTCGTCGGCCTTGTGCTTGGCCGGGGAGACAGTCGCGGCGTGCAGAGTGCGCAGCGGCGGCGAGGTGTCATGGTGCACCGCTCTGCCGGAGTCGGCTGCCTGGTGGTGTGTCACGGCAGCGGGCGTGGGAGTGGGGGCTGAGGCGTGGGCAGCGGGGGCGGTGAGGGCGACCGCGGGAAGCGCGGCGAGCAGGGCCGCGAGCGCGGCTATGCGCCCTCTTCGGCGCAGGGAACGTGACACTGAACATCCTTTCGGCGGCCGGGGATCGCCCGGGCGGCGGGAGTGAAGGACGTTCACGCATGGTGCACGCGTGTTCGCAGTCCGCGACTCTGGCCCGGGACATGACAGCACGCAAGGGGGGTGACACCACGCCGAGTGGCTGCAACCAAAGTTTTACACAGTGAGCACACAGCAGCTGATCTGCGGTCAGATCGCGACTCAGGACCGGAACATCTCGAACGATCGGTCCCGGTGCTGCGCACCGCGGTGACCGTGCCGGGAACCTTCCCTCCGTCCGCCGCGTCAAAGGCGCAACAGCCGAATGCCTCCCCGGCCAAGGAGTCAGGATGAACAGGCGAATCCCACCACGGCCGACCGCCGTCGTACTCGGCGCGCTCGCCCTGTCCACCGCGGCGGCCTGCGGCGGCGCCACGCACTCCGCCTCCCAGCTCGCTTCAGCGTCCGCAACTCCCACACTGAACGTGATCACCACGCCCACGGCAGCGGCCGGATCGGCGACAGCACGATCCACGGCGCCCCCGACCGGCTCGGCCCCGGCAACCCTGCGGCCGAGCCCGTCAACTCCCGCCCCGGGCACTACGGCCGCCCCCGCTCCGACGCGCTCGTGCCTGAGCGGCGCGCTCCGAGTGGTCTACCCGGGCTCGGACAACCCGCTGCGCACCGTCTGCGTACACGTCGGCACCCAGGTCACCATCACGCTGGTCGCCGTCGCCTCCTACAAGTGGTCCCCCGTCACCAGCTCCGCGCCGACCGTGGTGCTCATGCTCGCCAACCATGCCGCGGACGGCGGCACCCTGGTCGAGATCGGCCGAGCCCTGTCGCCGGGCACGGCAACCCTCAGCTCCACCGACACCTACACCCCCGACCCCCACGGACCACCCTCCCGGGCCTGGCAGCTGGTGGTGCACGTCGTCCCCTGAGCCTCCCCCGAACTCCTGCCCGATCGGGATTCCTCACCTCCAGAGTTGAAGAATTCTTCAATTGGATACATCATGGATATGTGGGTTCCGTGGCAGGGCCGGCCGTGCGCTGGTCCTGCCGACCACGGGAGGTACAGGGATGGACGAGTACGCCGAGGCTGTCATCGGGCGGGTGCGGGCGGCGCGGACCGGCTTGGCAGAGGCGGTAGCCGCGCACGACTCGCACGCGGTCTCGCTGGCCGTGGACGAATTGGAGGACGCGTTGCGTCTGGCCCGTGAGAACGAGGTCGAGGTCCCTTCCGCCGACGCGGACCGGGCCGCTACGGAGCAGGAGAGGGGCTGATCGCGGTGCCGGTGCCGTTGTACCAGGCGAAGGCGGAGTTCTTCAGGATGCTCGGACATCCGGTGCGGATCCGGGTGCTGGAGCTGCTCCAGGACGGGCCGATGCCGGTGCGCGACCTGCTGGCGCAGATCGAGGTGGAGCGCTCCAACCTCTCCCAGCAGCTCGCAGTCCTGCGCCGGTCCGGGATCGTGACCGCCACCCGGGACGGCGACACCGTGGTCTACGCCCTGGCCGGCGGTGACGTGGCGGACCTGATGCGGGCCGCGCGCAGGATCCTGACCGAGTTGCTCGCCGACCAGCAGGACCTGCTGGCGGAGCTGCGTGAGGCGGACCGGGAAGCCGTGGCGAAGAGCGCGTGAGTACCGCGAACTCCACCGACAGGGCAGGCCGGATCCTGCTGGACCGGATACTCGGTGTGCTGCCGAACCGTCACATCCTCGCGACGATGGGCCGCTCCCCGCACAAGGATCTGATCGCCGGGGTGACAGTGGCGATCGTCGCCCTGCCCCTGGCGCTGGGATTCGGGATCTCCTCCGGAGCCGGGGCCCAGGCCGGGCTGGTGACCGCGGTGGTCGCCGGAGCTCTGGCCGCCGTGTTCGGCGGCTCCAACCTGCAGGTGTCCGGCCCGACCGGGGCGATGACGGTGGTGCTGGTGCCGATCGTGCACCGGTACGGCACCTCGGGCCTGTTGACCGTGGGCCTGCTCGCAGGGGTGGTGCTGGTGGGGTTGGCGTTGCTGCGGGCCGGTCGTTTCATGGCCTATGTGCCGGTGCCGGTGGTGGAGGGCTTCACCCTCGGTATCGCGGCCGTGATCGCCCTGCAGCAGGTCCCCGGCGCACTGGGCATCAGGACTCCTGCGGGGAGCAACCCGGTGGTGGTCGCGTTCAAGGCCATGGGTGATTTCGCCGGCCATCCGCACTGGGCCGCGATCGCGGTCACGTGCGCGGTGGTGGTGGTCATGCTGGCCGGCGCGCGCTGGCGACCCGCTGTCCCGTTCTCCCTGCTCGCCGTGGTAGCTGCCACGGTGGTCGCGAAGCTGGCGCACCTCGACGTGGCGACGATCGGGCACCTGCCCGCCGGCCTCCCCGCCCCTTCGCTGGGTTTCCTGACGGCCTCGGCGGTCCCGGCACTGCTGCCCTCCGCGCTGGCAGTGGCCGCGCTGGCGGCATTGGAGTCGCTGATGTCGGCCACGGCCGCCGACGCGATGACGGTGTCCGAGCGGCACGACAGCAACCGTGAGCTGTTCGGGCAGGGGCTGGCGAACCTGGTCGCGCCGCTGTTCGGCGGCGTGGCCGCGACCGGGGCGATCGCGCGCACCGCCGTCAACGTCCGCACCGGGGCGGCCTCGCGGCTCTCCGCTCTGGTCCACGCCGCGGTGCTGGCGGTCATCGTCTTCGCCGCCGCCCCCCTGGTGGCCGGGATCCCCCTGGCCGCGCTGGCCGGGGTGCTCATCGCCACCGCGATCCGCATGGTCGAGGTCGGCTCGCTACGCGCGCTGGCCCGCTCCGGCCGTGGGGAGGCGCTGATCCTGATGCTGACCGCCGCCTCGACCCTCGCGTTCACCCTGGTCACCGCCGTGATCGCGGGACTGGCTCTGTCCGCGGTGCTGGCGCTGCGCGCGATCGCGAGGGCCAGCCGGATCGAGCAGGTCCCCCTGCACGCCGACCTGCCGCCCTCGGACCATCACGAGGAGGAGCAGGCGCTGCTGGCGGAGCACATCGTGGCCTACCGCCTGGACGGCGCCCTGCTGTTCGCCGCCGCCCACCGCTTCCTGCTGGAACTGACCGAGTCGGCCGACGTGCGCGTGGTGATCCTTCGGATGTCCCGGGTCAGCGCGATCGACGCCTCCGGCGCGAAGGTCCTGGGTGATGCGATCGAGAAGCTGACGCGCCGAGGCACCCTGGTGCTGGTCTCCGGGGTCCAGGCGGACCACCAGAACCGGCTGGACGCCCTCGGAGTCCTCGACAAGCTGCACGCCGACGGCCGCCTGTTCGCCAGCACGCCCGAGGCGATCACCTTCGCCCACGCCCACCTGTACGACGCTGGGCTGCTGCCCGTGCCGCACGCTGGTGTCGGGGCCATCCCGAAGCCGGTGGGGGCAGATCGATGAGGACATCCACGCCGCAGATCTGGCTGGACCCGCTGGAGCGCGCAGAGGCGTTGTGGCCGGCCGGCGGCGTCTGGCTGGGCAAACTGGTCTCCGGCTACCGCCGGGTGCCCGAGCCCGAACCGGGGGCCGTCCAGTGACCTACCCCAGGCGATGGCACCACCCCGCCACCGCGCCCACCGAGCCGGAGCACCGGCAGGCCATGCGCCAGCACACGCTCACGCTGCCCAACACGGCGGCGTCGGTGTCCCTGGCCCGGCGCACCGCCCAGATGGCCTTCACCACCTGGGGCCTGCCCACCACCAGCACCGTGGACGCCGCCCTGCTGATCACCACCGAACTGGTCGCCAACACGGTCCGCCACGCCGCCCGTTCCCCGCAGCTGGACCTGACGATCACTCTGGAAGCAGACCGGCTCACGGTCGCGGTCCACGACGACGATCCGGTCCTGCCACCCTGGCCGCCGACCGCGACGACTCCAGGTGGCCTGCGGGTGCTGGCGAACCTGGTCCACCACTGCGGCGGGCAGTTGGAACTGCGCCCGGACTTCGCCGGCCGGGGCAAGACCGTCCGCGCCGCCCTGCCCCGAACCCCCAGCTGACCGCCCGCCCACGACCAACCCGACGAAGGAGAGGACACCAGTGCGCTTCGAGGTCACTCACCACTTGCCCGGCCACGACGCCCCCACCACCACCGTGACCGACACGAGCGGAGTCAACGCCCTGCTGGCCCAGGCCGAGACCAACGGAAGCGCCCTGCGCATCCGCCCCCACACCCCCGACCCGTCCACCACCGGATCAACCGCGGAAGGAGATCCGCCCACATGACCGACCCCACCGGCCCGACCCGCAGTGCCCGACGCGACCTCGCGTCATCGGATGCCGCCGCAGTCCTGGCGATGATCGCGGCCGCCAACACCGCAGCCGCGGCCCAGCAGAGCGACGACGGCAGCGAGGGCGGCGGACGCCGTGCCAACAAGGGCGTGTGGATCCGCGCCTTCATCTACGTCATCGGCTTCCACGTCTTCGCCGGCTTCGTGATGCTCCTGTTCTACTTCGGCGGACGCAACCACTGACCCTCCCTCAGCCCTCAGCCCTCAGCCCTCAGCCCTCAACGGGGCCGCTGTCCGCGGTTGTCAGTACCGTGGGCGTCATGGTTGACATCGACGGCTACCGCAGCGCGATCCGTGGAATGGGACTGTCCGACGCCGTGGCCGACTGGTGGCTGGGGCTGAACCGGCCGGGTGTCATCCTCGGCCCTGACGTGGACGGGCCGGCCGCGGGGCACTTGGGCGGCGTCCACTTGCTTCCCTCCGGTGTCGCGTGGCCCGAACCGCTGACGTTCATCGCTTCCGTCGACTGCGCGGCCCTGCCCCGCGACGGCCTCGACAGTGGCTTCCCCACCGCTGGAAACCTTCTCTTCTTCGCCGGTCTCGATATCGACGGCTCAGCCTGCCAGGTCATCCATGTGCCTCCTGGCACGCCGGTCGCCCCAGTCGCCGACCGGGACCCGCAGGCGAGCGCGGGGGCGGCCCAGCGGAGTCTGAAGCGCCAGGAGTTGCGCGCCAGGGCCGGACTGACTTTCCAGGGCACCGAGCACGGGTACCCCGGGCAGATCGAGGTGGAACACGCCACCGACGAGAGGACCCTGACCGCCCTGGCGGAACTGGCCACCCCGTGCACGGAGCACTTCATCTACGAAGTCGACGGCCCGCCCTATTTCATCACGGAAGAGACGGTGGAATTCCTCGCGGAGCTGACCGCCATACCCGGTGACGACGGCGCTGTCTTCCAGGTGTGCGGCCGCCCGTATGCCATCCAGTTCGATCCCGAGGCTGCCAGGAAGCCCGAAGGCTCCTGGATCTTGTTGGCCCAGCTGTTCCTCTGGCTGGTGGACGCCCCCGACCTCTTCGGGGACATCGCCTGGTGGCTGATCCGCCGGGAGGACCTGGCCGCCGGACGCTTCGACCGAGTGGAGATCGAAACGAGCCTGGGCGGCTGAAGCGCCCGCCGGGTGATCGTGCTGATGGAGCGCACCGCGAAGGACGATACACCGAAGATTGTCGAGCACTGCTCGCTCCCCCCTGGACAGCGCTCAGGCCAGTCGGCGGAACCTCGGATGGATGGGGGGAATGAACCGGCGCCCCCACCGCTTCCCCCGACAGGAAGCGATGCGCCTCACGCACCGGACCGTTACCGAGGGAGCTGAATATCGTGCCCAAAGCAGTGCGCTTCAAGCAGTACGGCGGCATCGAGGTCCTGGACGTCGTCGAGGCGGAGAAACCGGAACCCGCTGCGGGGCAGGTGCTGGTCGCGGTGCGGGCGGCGGGGATCAATCCTGGGGAGGCCATGATCCGCAGCGGCGCGCTGCACGCGCGCTGGCCCGCGACCTTCCCCTCCGGGCAGGGCAGCGACCTCGCCGGCACCGTCGAGGCGGTGGGCCCGGGCGTGAGCGGATTCGCGGTCGGCGACGAGGTACTGGGCTTCACCGACGACCGGGCCAGCCACGCCGAGTTCGTGCTCGTTCCGGCAGGTCAGCTGACGCGGCGGCCCGACGGGGTACCCGTGGAGGCGGCCGGGGCGCTCTTCGTGGCCGGCACGACCGCATACGCGGCAGTGCGGGCAGTGAGCGTGACGCCCGGCGACGTGGTCGTCGTCTCCGGTGCGGCGGGAGGCGTCGGGTCACTCGCGGTGCAACTGGCGAGGAACGCGGGTGCCACCGTCATCGGCCTGGCCGGCCCGGCCAACCACGACTGGCTGCGTGAGCACGGAGTGGTCCCGGTGGCCTACGGCGAGGGAGTGGCCGACCGGATCAAGAAGGCGACAGGCGGGCACGTCGACGCCTTCATCGACACCTACGGCGCTGGATACGTGCGGCTTGCGATCGACCTGGGCGTCGCACCGGAGCGGATCGACACCGTCATCGACTTCGCCGCCGCCGAGGAGTTCGGCGTCCGCACGGACGGCAGCGGCACCGCTGCGAGCGCGCTGGTGCTGGCCGAACTCGCGGACCTGATCGATCGCGGGCGACTGGAGGTCCCCATCACACACACCTACGCTCTTACCGAAGTACGCGACGCCTACCGCGAGTTGGAACGCCGCCACACCCGCGGCAAGATCGTCCTGCTGCCGCAGCCGTAGCGCCTGTGCCTCCGTGGGGGCCCGTGAACAGGCCCCCACCCTGCCCGGCTGAAATTCGGCGCCACGGCAGTCCGGCCAAGCTCTTGCGGCGGCGCGCACCGGCGAACGCGTTGACGCAGCCGAGCACCAGGAGTCCGATCCCCGAATACAGGGCCCGTACAAGGATCTGGTATTGGTCACGGTTTGATCGCCTGGGGAACGTGCGCTGGGTG
This sequence comes from Streptacidiphilus sp. EB103A, assembly GCF_041261405.1. NCBI lineage: Bacteria > Bacillati > Actinomycetota > Actinomycetes > Kitasatosporales > Streptomycetaceae > Streptacidiphilus > Streptacidiphilus sp. EB103A. Next base: position 79,166 of record NZ_JBGCAQ010000004.1, read on the forward strand.
ACGGAAGATCGCGGTGCGCTCGGACGTTGTCGCCGGATGTGCAGATCAGCGAAGCTTCCAGAGTCAGCGGTGTCAGCGCACGCGCGCTGCGGTACTACGAGGCCGAGGGCCTGATCGTCTCCGGCCGGTGCGCCAACGGGTTCCGTGACTACTGCCAGTCGACCCTCGACAGGGTGCGGGTTGTTCGCCAGCTGTTGGAGTCGGGGCTGCCTGTGCGGCTGATCAGGGAAGTCCTGCCCCGGCTCACCGACGAACCCGACGAGGTGTGTCCGGAGTTCCTGGCCGACGTGCAGAGCCACCGCGACCGCCTCGCCGCACGCATCGCCATCCTCAGCGGCCAGCAGGAGGCCCTCGACGCCTTCCTCCAGAGGGCCCGTCCGGCCAGTTCGTGAATGCCATTTGACCTTGACACAAGCGTCAGCCTTCTACGGTCGGCCCATGAGCACTGACGAGCAGCTGATGCAGGCCCTGGTCCAGCAGTCGCACCAGGGTCCGAGGGACCTGACTCTGACGACCAACCAGCCCCGCCCTGTCCCAGGCCCCGGTGAGTACCTGATCCGTGTGGGTGCCGCCGGGGTCAACTTCGCGGACGTCATGCAGAGCCGTGGTGTCTACGAGGGTGGGCCGCAGGCGCCCTACGCTGCAGGCTTCGAAGCCTCCGGCGAGATCGTGGCCGCCGCCCCGGACGTCGATAGCCCGCTTCCGCTTGGCACCCACGTCGTAGGGGTCGGCGCGGGCGCGTTCGCGCAGTACATGACCATGCACTCCGCCGGCGTACTCCCCCTGCCTTCCGGCTGGAGCGATGCCGAGTCCCTCGGCCTGGTGCTGAACTGGGCGACGGCGCTGGCGGCACTGAGGTCGATGGGCGAGATCAAGCCGGGCCAGGCGGTACTGGTGTACGCGGCGGCCGGAGGCGTGGGCCAGGCCGCGGTCCGCCTCGCCCGCCACTACGGCGCCCGCGTCATCGCCACGGCCTCCCCGACCAAGCACGCCACCGTCAAGGCCCTCGGAGCCGACGAGGTCCTGGACAGCCGACGCCCCGATCTCGCCGAGGAAATCCTGCGTCTGACCGGCGGCGTCGACCTGGTCCTGGAATCCGTGGGAGAGGCCACCTTCGGGGCCAGCATGACGGTCGCCAAGCCGTTCACCGGACGCATCATCATCCTCGGTGCCGCCTCCGGGCACGCCGAATTCTCCACCCGTGATCTCCTGTTCACGCACTACGCCCAGGTCAGGGGCCTGCACATTTTCAAGTGGGCAGCCGCAGCCCCGGCCGCCTTCAAGGAGTTGCTCGTCGAGCTCGATGCGCTCATCGACCAGGGCGTCTACCCACCCGGCACTCCGCAGATCCACCCCCTGGCCCTGGGTCCGGACGTGCTGCGGCAGCTCGAAGAAGGCCGGACCAGCGGCAAGCACGCCCTCGACCCCTGGTGCTGGACGAGTTGCTCCGATGTACCTGAGTGAGTGAGCGGCGATCAGTGCGGGCCTCATGGAGGCCGGCCTTGAAGGAGCGACGCCTGTGAAACACGTGCCCGATCCCGTCTGCGGCGAAGTAGATCTCACCGCGACGGCGACAGAACTGGCCTGCTTGGCAAGCGCGGTATCCGGGGGTGCTGGGTTCATCAGTGCCGCGTCCGCGTCTCCGCTCGACGCAACTCGGTAGCGCATCGCAGCCTGACGAGGCCGAGATCGCACCGATCAATTGCGCCGGTACTGGCGGGCGGTGCTGCCGGTGCGGTCGCGGAGCAGGATCCGCAGGGTGTTGGCGTTCTCGTAGCCGACACGGCGGGCGATGGCCTCGATCGAGTGGTCGGTGCTGCGCAGCAGATGGGTCGCCTGCTCCACGCGCAGGTCCTGGACGAAGCGCACCGGCGAGGTACCGAGCACCGCCCGGGTGGTGCGCTGCAGGGTGCGCTCGCTGACGCCGACGGCCCGCGCCGCGTCCCGGACGCTCAGCGGTTCGTGCAGATGGGAGCGGGCCCAGCGTTCGAACGCAGCCACCGTCGGGTCGCTGGCGGCGAGAGCGCCGGTCATGGTGTGGGCGGCCTGGGACGGCCGCTCGTCGATCACCAGGTAGTTCGCCACGAGGTCGCTCAGCGCCGGGCTGCTCCGACGTACCAACGCCAGCGCCAGGTCGACGTGCCCGAAGGCGGCTCCGGCGGTGGTGACGCCGTCGCTGCTGGTCACCATCCGGTTCTGGTCGAGCGTCACCTGCGGGTAGCGCCGCCGGAACAGGGGTGCCAGCCACCAGGTGGTGGTGGCACTCAGGCCGTCCAGCACCCCCGACTCGGCGAGCAGAAAGGTTCCGGCGCAGGCCGAGGCGATCGGCGTGCGCCGGGCCCGGGCCCGGACGATCAGCTGGCGGGCCGGGGCCGAGTCCGGTCCGGACAGATGGGCGACCAGTTGCTCGGGCCGCAGTTCGGCCACGGCGGGGATCAGCAGCAGGTCGCAGTCTTCGGCGTGGGAGACGGGTTCGGTGGTGACCGCCAGTCCCGCGCCGGTGCGGACCGTCGTGCTGAAGCCGACCAGGACCACCTCCCAGGCAGGCGGCGGCTGGGGCAGCCTCCTGCGCAGTTCGTTGGCGCAGCGCAGGATGTCCAGGACCGCAGCCAGCCCCGAGTCGAAGACACCGTCGAGGACGAGCACGCAGACACGCATGACGGGAACAGTATCGGATACGCCGGATACGCCACTGATCGCCCGGGCGGGCGGCCCCTAGCGTCAATGGTGGTCGGCCGGAAGCCGACCGTGGACGACAAGGACGGAGCACAGCATGTCGCAGGTGGGTTTCCTGGTCCGGATCCAGGCCGTACCCGAGTACGCCGAGCAGGTGGCGGACGTACTGCGGGACGCCCTGGAGCTGGCCCGCGCCGAGGAGGGCACCATCACCTGGTTCGCCTTCAGGGACGGCCCGACCTCGTTCGGGGTCTTCGACACGTTCGACGACGAGGACGGCCGCAACGCGCACCTCCACGGGAAGATCGGCGACGCGCTGCGGGCGATGGCGCCGACCATGTTCGCCGCCACCCCTGAGATCAGCCCGCACGACCTGCTGGCGATCAAGCTCCCCTGAGGGCGGCCCTCCCCGGGAACCGCGGCGTCCGGCCCCCACCCGGACGCCGCGTCGGGCTGCCCGCCCAGCTGCCGCACTTCGCCGCCGCACAGAGCCTGTTCAAGGGCAAGGACCACCGCTTCGTCGAAGCATCCAAACCGCGCGAGAATCCCGGATTCCCGCGCAGCCCACGCCCGGACCAGAACCTGGTCGTCACCACGGTCTGATCTCCCGCCTGGCCGTGGCGGCGCCGTGCTGCCCTGCCCGGCCCCAGGCCAGCTGAGGGTCCGGCGGGGCGCTCTGCCGGGTCGGATCAGCTGTGCCCGGTGGTCCAGCGGGCGATGCGGCGCAGGCGGTGGTCGCGTTCCGGTTCGGGGAGGGTGGTGGTGAGGGAGCGGCGCATGGCTTCCACTGCCTCGTCGAAGCGGTGCTGCTGGGCGAGTAGTTCGGCTCTGATGGCGTGCCGACGGTGGTCGTGGTCGGCCGACGGCAGGGCATCGAGGGCGGCCAGGCCGGCGGCGGGTCCGTGCGCGTGGGCGAGGGCGACCGTGCGGCCGAGGGCGGCGGCGCTGTTGCCGGGCTGGACGGACAGGAGCAGGTCGTAGAGGCGGAGGATCTCGGCCCAGTCGGTGTCGTGCGCAGTCGGTGCCAGGGCGTGCTGGGCGGCGATGGCGGCCTGGAGTTGGCCTGGGTCGGCCTGGCCGTGGGTAGTGTCCAGGGATGCGGTCAGCAGGGCCAGCCCCTCCGCAATCGCGACCTGGTCCCAGCGCGTGCGGTCCTGGTCGGCGAGCAGCACCACCTCACCGCGAGGGTTGGTCCGAGCGGAACGGCGGGCCTCGGTGAGCAGCAGCAGGGCGAGGAGGGCCTGGGGCTGCGGCTGGTCGGGCAGCAGCCCCAGCAGCATTCTGGCCAGTCTGATCGCCTCGGTGCACATGTCCACGTCGGTCAGGTGGTCGCCGCTGGGCCGGGTGTGGCCGCTGGTGTAGAGGGCGTGGACGACCGCGCAGACCGCGGCCAGCCGGGCGGGCAGCTCGTCGGCCGCCGGGATGCGGTAGGGGATCCTGGCCTGGCGGATCTTCTGCCGGGTCCGGGTGAGCCGTTTGGCCATCGCGGGCTCGCTGGTCAGCAGCACGGCGGCCACCTCTGCGGTGCTGAGCCCGCACAGGGTCCGCAGGGCCAGGGCGACCCGGGCGTCGGCGGCCAGCGCGGGGTGGCAGCAGGTGAAGATCAGTCGGAGGTGGTCGTCGCGGACCACGCTCTGCGTCGGCTCGGGCGCCTCCAGGTCCATCAGTGCTGTCGCCTCCCGTTCCTTGCTCGCGCGCAGCCCCTCACGGCGGATGTTGTCCACGGCCTTGCGCCGCGCGGTGACCGTCAGCCAGGCGCGCGGGCTGTCCGGCACCCCGGAGACCGGCCAGTCGCGCAGCGCGGCGATCGTGGCCTCCTGCACCGCGTCCTCGGCAAGCCGCAGGTCGCCGACGGTGCGGACCAGGGTGGCCAGAATGCGCGCCCCCTCGATCCGCACGGTCCGCGCCAGCGGCTCATCGGCCGGTTCGCCGGGCTCGCCGGGTTCGCTTGCGGCCTGCGGTTCGGGCTCCCGCACGTGGGCGGCCTTACTGGTCCGGCCGGCCCGGCTGGTCCTGCTGCGGGTCGGGGTGCTCGCGGTCCCCGCCCAGGTCCAGTACCGGGCGTACTTCGACTGCGCCGTGCCAGGCGGTGGGGATCTTCGCCGCGAGCGCGATCGCCTCGTCCAGGTCGGCGCACTCCAGCAGGTAGAAGCCGGTCAGCACCTCCTTGGTCTCGGCGTACGGGCCGTCGCTGACGACGACCTCGCCGCCACGGGCCCCGAGCACCCGCACCACCGTCGCGGTGGCGGTCGGGGCCAGCGCCTGGCCGCCGCGCAGCTGCGCGGCGGCCTCCTGGGCGAACTCGCCGTACTGGGGCAGCCACCCGGCCTGCTCCGGGGCGGACCAGTCGACGTCGGGGGTGTAGAGCAGAGCGGCGTAGAGCATGACAGGGTCCTTCCGGTCGGCGGGACCAGGTGAGCTTCCTTGGCCCTCACCCTAGGGACGAACGGGTTCGGGCGCGCAGGACATCTGCTGGGGGAATTTTCTCATCCGGTGTCCTTTTCGGCCCGCGGCTGTTCGTCCCCAGGGTGTGAGCGGGTTCGAGCGACCCGCTCCCGGACGAGGAGGCAGCGATGTCCAGAACCGACGCACGGGTCGGCGCACCCGCCACAACCGCACCACCGGCCCGGAGGCCGGTCGACGCACCCGCGCGAGGCAGCGGCTGGGTGCTCGCGCTGATGTCCGCCGCCGCCTTCATGGCGGCGCTGGACGTGCTGGTGGTCACCACCGCGCTGACCACCATCCAGCGTTCGATCGGCGCCAGTGCCCAGGAGTTGGGGTGGACCGTCAACGCCTACACGCTGGCGCTGGCGGTGTCGATCCTGGCCGCCTCGGCACTGGGCGACCGGTTCGGCCGCCGCCGGATCCTGGTGGCCGGGCTCGCGGTGTTCGCGCTCTGCTCGGCGGCCTGCGCGCTCGCGCCCTCGATCGGTGTGCTGATCGCGGCGCGCACCGTGCAGGGCATCGGCGCGGCCACCGTCATGCCGCTGTCGCTGTCCTTGCTGAGCGCGGCGTTCGCGCCCGAGCGGCGCGGCCGGGCGATCGGCATCTGGGGCGGCCTGACCGGCCTGGCGGTGGCGGGTGGACCGCTGATCGGCGGAGCCATCGTCCAGGGCCTGGCCTGGCAGTGGATCTTCTGGGTGAACGTGGTGATCGGCGCCCTGCTGATCCCGCTGATCCTGCGCAAGGTCAGCGAGAGCCGCGGCCCGAAGGTGCCGGTCGACCTGCCGGGCATCGCCCTGGTCACGGCCGGCGCGTTCGGCCTGGTCTGGGGCATGGTGCGCGGCAACAGCTCCGGTTGGGCCAGCGCCGAAGTGGTCTCCGCGCTGGTGGGCGGTGCGATCACACTGACCGCCTTCGTCGGCTGGGAGTCGCGGACGGCCACACCGATGCTGCCCATCCCGTACTTCCGTGCCCGGGCCTTCTCCGCGGGCAACGCGGCCGGGTTCTTCATGATGGCGAGCCTGTTCGGCGCGGTCTTCCTGATGGCCCAGTACTTCCAGGTCGTCTCCGGGTCCTCGCCACTGACCACCGGACTGCGGTTGCTGCCGTGGACCGCGACCCCGATGGTGGTCGCACCGCTGGCCGGGGTGCTGGGCGACCGGATCGGCGAACGCTGGATCCTGACCGCCGGACTGGCACTGCAGGGCGTCGGTCTGGTCGCGGTGGCCCTGGTCGCCAACGGCGCCGGCGCGCCCTACTGGGAGCTCGTACCGGGACTGCTCACTGCCGGAGTCGGGATCTCCATGGCGATACCGACCGTGCAGAGCGCGGTCATCGGCGCCGTGCCGCCCGAAGGCATCGGCCAGGCCTCCGGCAGCAGCAACACCTTCCGCCAACTCGGCGGCGTGTTCGGCGTCGCCCTCGCCCTGGCGGTCTTCACCCGCACCGGAAACCTCGACAGCCCGGCGGAGTTCACCCACGGCTTCACCCCGGCTCTGCTCGCCCTGGGCGCACTCTCCCTGCTCGGCGCCGCCGCCGGAGCCCTCGTCCCCACCCGAACCCCCGAAGACAGCACCGCTCAGCACCCCTTCAAGGAGTCAAGGAGAGCGACTGACGGGTTGGCTTGACAGTGGCTGTTCAGGGGCGCGGGTGAGGGCCGGCGTGAGTTCTGCAGCCCCGGTCCTCCGCAGCGTCGGCTGCGCCGCGACCTCGTGGAGCGCGCCCTGGCGGGTGGCGTTCTCCGGCGGGGTGGAACGTGTTGCGTGGTCGAGTGTCAGTCCCCGTCTTCCTGAGCCGAGTCAGGCCAAGCCGGTCATGTCCCGTCCTCGTCGAAGCAGAGGCAGAAGGGGTGGCCGGCCGGGTCGAAGAGCACCCGGACGTGCTTCTGCGGCTGGTGCTCCGCCAGAGTGGCGCCCAGGGTGACCGCCTCGGCGACCGCCGAGTCCAGATCGCCGACCTGGAAGTCGAAGTGCATCATCGGGCGCTGTTGCCCGTCAGCCGGAGGCCAGACCGGAGGCCGGTAGCCGTCCGCCTGCTGGAACACGAAGAACGGTCCTTGCGGCGAGGCTGCGACGACGGCCGTTCCCGGCTCCTCGTGCCCGAGGTGCCAACCCAGGAGTTCGGCGTAGAACCTGGCCAGGCCGCTGGGGTCCGGAGCCTCGATGGTCGTGCCCCACCACATGCCACCGGTTCGTGATTTCATCCCGACAGCCTGCCGCATGATCACGTTCTTGTCGTCGATCCGCGCCGAGGTCGGTCCGCGCTCTAGCGCTCGAAGAGCTTCCAGTGCCCCTCGGAGACGACCTCGATGGCACCGTCCACCACCTTGATGGCCGTGTCGTCGTCGATCGCGTACCCCGGCACCGGCACGCGCGCGGCCCACTTCTCGGCGTCGGCCATGGTGTTCTCCGGGCACATGTCGTTGTCCAGATGCGGGAAGATCGAGAAACCGACCATGCCCAGCGCGCTGTCGCCGCCGGCGGCCGGCTTCCAGCCCACGAACTCCTCGCCGACGTGCGGGGCCATCACCATGCTGCCGGCGCTCAGTCCCACATAGACCGTCCCGCCCAGCGACGAAAACAGATCCGCCAGGCCGGACTCACGTATCCAGTGGTGCAGATACAGCACGTCGCCGCCGCACACCAGCAGGGCATCGGTCTCCCGGACCAAGGGGACCCAGCTCTCCTCGTCGATACTGGGCAGCGCAGTCAGCTCCAGCATTCCCACGGACTTCCATCCCAGCTCGACCATGGGCGTGGACGTCTGCCCGGCGATCTGCCGCCACGTCATGACCGCGGTCCCGGGCAGCATGCCGTACATCGCGGTGGGGATGCACAGGGCGGTCGACTCGGCGATGGGTTTGCCCAGCATGTCGACGAGGGCGTCACGGATGCTCTGGTTGCTGACGCCGCCGGAGGTGAGGAGAAGCTTCATCGCGCCTTCCTTGTCCATCACGGTGCACTGACTCGTACGAGTGTACGAGCAGCCTGGCTGGGGCTGGGGTCGATCCGTCCGCAGCCGACGCGGCCGAAGCGGCCTCGGTGGCGTCCTTCACCAGGGCGGCCCATCCCAGTGACCCCGCCCGGGTGTGGTGGGCGGGGTCACTGGGATTCCGGGTAGGTCGGTCAGGCCTTGCCGGTCAGTCGCCAGATCTGGTTCTTCTTCGTGGGAAGGGCGCCGGCCGCGTCGCAGGTCCACTGGTGGATCAGCGCGCCGGGGGCGGTGGAGACTCCGGTGACGTCGACGCACTTGCCGCTGTTGACGGCCACGAGTTGGTAGTCCTGGCTGTTGCCGAGTGCGGTGACGGACTGGAGGGTGAACTCCTGGTTGGTGCCGCCGTTGCAGGTCCACTGGTCGACAACGGCTCCCTCGGCGGTGGAGGCGCCGAGGATGTCCAGGCACTTGCCGCTGAGTTCGTTGACGACGGTGTAGGTGTTGGTCAGTCCGGCGACCGGCTTGAAGTCCAGCATCTGCTGGTACCCGCCCTCGCAGTTGTACTGCTGGTACTGGGTGCCGTTGGCGGTGCTGAGGTTGGTGTCGTCCAGGCACTGGTTGCCACCGTTCTCGCTGATGGCGACGGTGGGGACGGTGGTGTTGGTCGGCGGCAGCAGAGTGATGGTGTACCCGTCGCGGGAGTCGGTCCACGGGACGGTCAGGGAGGCGCTGTTGGAGCTGACGGTCAGGTTGGTGTCCGAGACGGTGACCGGTCCGTTCATGGCCGCGCCGCTGATGTAGGGCAGGCGCTGCAGGATCGCACGGACCTGTCCGCCGGAGACCACAGAGGTGGTGTTCAGGCCGGTCAGGTTGACGGTGACGGTGCCGGTGTTGCCGTTGCTGCCGAGCAGGATCTTGGCGTTGCCGGCGGTGTTGTCCTTGGTGGCGAAGCCGTCGGTGTTGGTGCCGGGGATGAAGTTGACGATGTTCCCGGTCTGCGAGCCGTAGAAGCGGTAGGTGAACCACTCGCCCTTGGGCAGGTACTGTCCGGCGCTGTTCTTGGTGAGCAGGGCGGCCTCGTAGTCGTGCAGGGCGGTGCCGGAGGCCCAGTTGCCGCGCAGGCCGTCCGCGCCCGCGCGCTCCAGGCGGGAGATGAACCAGCCGCCACCGCCCGGGGTCTGCATGGAGGCGGTGGCGTACTCGTTGATCTGGTAGGGCCGGGTGTTGGTCAGCCCGTAGCTGGACAGCAGGGTGTTGGCTGCCGAGGCGTCGGTGACGGGGTCACCGGGTTCGTCGTGCCAGCTGTAGATGTCGGGGGCGACGTTGTTGGCCTTGACGTAGGCCAGGTAGGTCTTCCACCAGGTGTTGCCGGCGCTGGGCTGACCGGCACTGCTGGGGCCGACGATCAGCTGGGTGGGGAAGGCGGCGCGGACGGCGGCGTAGAAGCGGGACCACATCGCCAGGTACTGGGCCTGCGAGGCGCCCCAGAACCCGCTGCCGTCCGGCTCGTTCCACAGGTCCCACTCGACCGTCATGTTGTTGGCCTTGACGTCCCCGATGAGCTGGGTGAGGAACGCGTCGAAGGCGGTCCAGTCGCCGTTGTCCCCGGGGAAGGACTGGCTGGTGGTGCCGTCGGCGCCCCACAGGTCGTGCGGCAGGATCACGAAGGTGCCGCCCAGCGCGGCGGTGCGCTTGTACTGGGCCAGGGTGGAGGCCCAGCGGGTCTGGTAGTCGGCCAGGCTGGTGGCGTAGCCGCCGCTGTTGAGCTGGGCACCGCCGGCGCGCATGAGGTGCCACTTGAGGTCGGTGAAGAAGTGGTTCTGGGGCAGCGATCCGTCGGGGGTCATCCCGTAGATGGTGCCCGAGGCGTGGTAGGTCGGGGCTCCGCCGGCGGTGGCGAAGGCGACGGTGACGCTGGTGTCGGCCGCGTGCGCGGTGCTGGCGGGCAGGATTCCGGCGGCCAGGGTGGTGAGCAGGGCGGCGAGGCTGACGGTCAGTGTTCGGCGGTGCGGGTGCATGACGGCTCTCCCGACTGGGGGTGGGATGGTGGGGTTGGTGCCGGCGACCTACCGGTGCAGTGCGCTCCGGTGGCCGTCGTTCTGGGGGTGGGTGCGCCTGGTGTGGTCCTCGGCGAGCAGCAGGTAGCTGCTGGCGGTCCAGGTGTAGGCGCGGTCGCGCAGTCCTTCGCCGGTGAGGGCGTCGAAGTTCTCGGCGAAGCCGGAGTTCTCGCACAGCGCGCGGAAGCGGGCGCTGATCTCGTCGGCGAGGCGGTGGTGGCCGGCCCGGCGCAGGCCGTCCTCGATCAGGACGGTGGCGGGGGCCCAGATGGGTCCGCGCCAGTAGCCGTCGGCCTGGTAGTGGGGTGAGTCCGGGTGTTCGGTGGCCAGGCCGTGAGCGGTCAGATGGGTCTCGATGTGTGCGGCCAGGCGTGAGCTGATGTCGGTGGGCAGGTGCTCACCGAGGACGATGGGCATCAGGTCCAGCAGGCTGAGGCTGGTTGTGCTCCGGCCGGTGCGGGGGGAGCGGGCCTGGAACCGTTCACCGGTCCACAGTTCGCGGATCATCGCGTCCTGGACGGTCTTCGCCGTGCGGGCCCAGGCGGCGGCTTGCTCGCCGAGGCCGAGTTCGTCGGCCAGGTCCGCGAGTTCGCGCAGTTGCAGGATCAGGAACGCGGACAGGTCGGCGCTGGTCTGCAGGCGGCCGGGGTCGAATGTGGTCGCGTTGTCCCAGCCGCAGTCGTTCCCGTGCTGGTAGTGCGGCAGTGTCTGGCCCGGGGCACGTCGGGTGGTGAGCCAGAACCCGGTCCATCGCTCCAGGCGTGTGTATGCCTCGGTGAGTTCGGCCTGGTCCAGCGGACGGGGCAGACGCCGGCGCAGGCGGCGCAGGGCCCAGCCGTGGACAGGGGGTTTGACGAAGTTGTAGAGGATCTCCGAGTGGGTCACCGAGTCCGGCAGGGCGCCGGACTCGTCCTGGTGGTCGAACATGATCTGGAACTGGTCCCAGGCCAGTTCCGGGGCGCCGGGAGCCAGGGCGAGGGCGTTGAAGCAGTGGTCCCAGCTCCATACCTTGTCCATCCAGTGCTTGGACATCAGCACGGCCGGTCGCCCCACGAACCCGGCCGGACGCACCGTGGCGGACCACACGACGTAGGCGGCCAGTTCGGCGGCGGGGGTGTCCCCGGTGCGCCAGGGGGCGACCGCGTCGGCGAACCGGGTGAATGCCTGGTCGGCCCGGGCCGCGACCTGATCGTGCGTGGCGTTGGGAGCGTAGGGGACGCGGGCGCTGTCGAGTTCCTCGACGGCGGCCTCCCAGGCGCCGCCGACCGGGGCTGCGGTCAGCGTCAGGCCGCGGTGGGCGGTTCCCAGCGCCTCGCATCCGCGGACGTCGACGGCCTGCCCGGCCAGGACGGTGATCCGGTAGCGGCGGCCGGTCTCGTAGGAGGTGAACACATAGGAGCCGTCGACCGGGTCGTGCAGGAAGAACGTGCCGCTGAACGGGGTGAGCTGCTGCGCGCCGGCGATGACCTGCAGGCTCAGTCCGGTTCCCCGCAGCCGCAGGATGTCCGGGGCCTGGTAGGTCAGTTCGATGTGCCCTTCCCGGTCGGTCCATCTCAGCCGTCCTGGTGTGGCGTTCCAGTGCGTCTCGATCCGCTGGCCGTGCGGGCCCGCCAGGGGGACCAGGCGCAGCACGGGGTGCATGCCGCTCTGGTGGGAGACCAGGTGCAGGTCCTGGGAGCGGATGTGCTCGCCGGTGATGGGTGAGATGTCGAACCAGGAGCCGTAGGTGCTGAAGGGGATGTCGCGGATGTTGAAGGCCGGGCCAGTGGGGGCGTCGGTCATCGCGGGGCACTCGTTTCTGGTGCGGGACGTGTTCTGCCGACGCCATGGCGACACGTGGGGTCGCCATGCGGGCAGGGGCTTGGGTGCGCGAGGGGGTGGGGTGTCAGTCCTTGACGGCTCCGGCGGTGACGCCGGCCGCGACGTAGCGCTGGGCCAGGATCAGCATCAGGGTGGCCGGCACGGAGGCGACCACGGCGGTGGCCATGATGGCGTTCCACTGCTGGTTGTTGTTGCCGATGTAGTGGTAGATCCCCAGCGTGATGGGCTCGTTGGCGCCGCCGCCGTCCAGGGTGTTGGCGAACACGAAGTCCGACCAGGCCCACAGGAACGCGAACAGCGAGACGGTGACCACGGCGTTGCGGCTGACCGGCAGGACGACGGACCAGAAGGTGCGCAGGGTGCCGGCACCGTCGGTCCTGGCGGCCTGCATGAGTTCGTCGGGGATCCCGGACATGAACGCGGTGAAGATCAGGACGCCGAAGGGCACCGCGATGGTGGAATCCGCGATGATCAGGCCGCCGATGTTCTGCAGCATGCCGAGCTTGAGGTAGATGGTGTAGAAGCCCATCGCCATGATGATGCCCGGGATCATCTGCGCGACCAGCAGGACGAAGCTCATCACTCCCCCGCCGCGCGGGCGCAGCTTGGCCAGGGCGTATCCGGCCGGGGCGGCCAGCGCCACGGTGAGGGTGACGGTGCCCAGGCCGATGAGCAGGCTGGTGCCCAGGTAGGGCAGTTGCTGGTGCAGGACGGCGCGGTAGCCCTCCAGGGTGCCGTGGACGGGGAGCCAGTTCGGCGGGGTCCTGCGCATGTCCTGGTCGCGGGTGAGGGACACGTTCAGCATCCAGTAGACCGGGAACAGCATGAGCGCGGTCAGCAGCACGCCCAGGACCGTGTTGAACCAGGAGCGCTTCCTCGCACGGCTCCGGCCGGCGGCGGGGGCAGGGAGTGTGGTCATGCGCCGGCCTGCTTTCGCTGGACGCGGATGTAGATCAGGCCGAAGGCCAGCGCGGCGAGGACCAGGAGGTTGCCGACGGCCGCGCCGGGGCCGAAGGAGGGCAGCAGGTTGCCGAATCCGAGCCGGTAGGACCAGGTGGCGAAGGTGGTGGAGGCGTCGACCGGCCCGCCCTTGGTCATGATCCAGATGATGTCGAAGACCTTCAGCGTGTAGACCAGTCCGAGCAGCAGGGTGATCGCGGAGACCGGGCGCAGCAGCGGGAAGGTGACGCGCCAGAAGCGCTGCCAGGCGTTCGCGCCGTCCAGTGCGGCGGCCTCGTACAGGCTCTCGGGGATGGTCTGCAGGCCGCTGTACAGGACGACCAGGTTGAACGGGATCCCGATCCAGATGTTCGCGATCGTCACCGAGGCCAGCGCCCAACTGGGTGAGGTGAGCCAGTTGACCGGGCCGATGCCGGCCCGGTGCAGAACGGAGTTGACCACCCCCGAGTCGCTGTTGAGCATCCAGGACCAGGTGGAGGCCGACACGATCAGCGGCAGCAGCCAGGGCACCAGGAACAGGGCGCGCAGAGTGGCGGACAGACGGAAGCGCTGGAAGAAGAACACGGCCAGGGCCAGCCCGATGCCGTACTGGAGCAGCAGGCTGACCGCAGTGAACAGCACGGTGTGTTCGAGGGCGGGCAGGAAGGTCGGGTCCTTGAGGACGGTGCCGTAGTTCGCGAGCCCGGTGAAGGGGGCGTTGCCGTCCACGAAGGAGCGCACGGTGTAGTTGCGCAGGCTCAGGTCGAGGTTGCGGTACAGGGGATAGGCGTAGAACACGCCGAGGTAGATCGCGACCGGGGTCAGGAACCCCCAGGCGGCCCACTGCTGCGAGTGCGGGCGGCGAGGTGGCGGCCGGGTGCCGGCGCGGGAGGGGGACAGGGCGGCTGCGGCCGCCCCGTCCTTGCCGCGCACAGCCCGGTTCTCCGGTAGCTGTGCTGTGTCGTTCATCGACGTGTCCTGTGTCCTTGCGGCTGGTGGTGCTGCTACTACTGGGCGGCGGCCGACTGTGCTGCGGACAGCGCGGCCTGCGGCGACTTGGACCCGGTCAGCGCGGACTGCACGGCGGTCCACAACTGCTCGGAGATCTTGGGGTACTTGGTGCCCAGGTTGTCGCTGGTGCGGCCCTTGGCGGCTTTGACCGCGTCGACCCACACCTTCAGGTCGGGGTCGGCGGCGGCCTGCTTGGTCTGCACCGTGCTGGTGGGTGCGATGTAGGACAAGGTGGTGTCGGTGGCGTAGGAGTTGTCCGCGCTGGTCAGGCAGGACACGAGCTTGTCCGAGACGCTGTAGCGGCCGGTCTGCTTCTGGGCCGGGACGGTGACGAACTCGCCGCCGGTGGGCGCCGGTGCGGTGCCGCCGGTCATGCCGGGCACCGGGATGATGCCGTAGTCGAAGCCGGCCTTCCTGGCGTTGGCCAGCTGCCAGGTGCCGTTCTCCGCGAAGGCGAACTGGCCGGTGGCGAACTCCTGCCAGCTGGTGGTCTGGGTGTTGTTGATGACCGAGTTGGGGGCGTAGCCCTGCTTGACCCAGCCGGTCCACAGCGACAGGGCGTCGGTGGCCTGGGCCGAGTCGAGCTTGGTGAGTTGCGCGCCGGCGCCCCAGTACCAGGGCAGGAACTGGAAGCTGCCCTCCTCGGTGCCGATCGCGGAGAAGGTGATGCCCTTCTTGCCCGCGGTCTTGACCTTGGTCAGCGCCGCGGTCAGCGAGGGCCAGTCCTTGACCGAGGCGATGTCCACGCCCGCGGCCTTCAGCACCGCCTTGTTGTAGTACAGCGCCAGGGTGTTCGCGCCGATGGGGATGCCGTAGGTGTCGCCGCCGCTCTGACCGGCCGCCAGCAGGTTGGGCGACACGGCCGAGGTGTCGATCCCGTTGTCCTTGGTCGTGGTCAGCACCCCGGCCTGGGCCAGGGTGGACACCACCGGGTTGTCGACGATCAGCACGTCCGGGGAGTTGTTCTGCTGGGCGGCCAGCAGTTCCTTGTTGGTCAGGTCACCGGTGTCGAACCCGGTCCGCTTGATCTTCACCCCGGCCGCGGCGCCGCAGCTGTCCAACAACTTGACCCACGCCGAGCCGGCGTCGAACTGCGGGTACGGGTCCCAGACGCTGTAGGTCCCGCCGGCGGCGCCGCTTCCGGCAGCGGCGGCGGTCGAGGAGGACGAACACGCGGCCGTGCCGGAGGCGACGACAAGGGCAGCGAGCGAGGCGGAGGCAAGCCGCAACGCGGTGGATCTGTTCATGGCACCGAACCCTTCGGTCCTGCGGAAGAAGCGCTGAGAGTGGAGAGAGCGGCGGAGAGGCCGTCTTGAGCGTTTCGCGCTGGTGTCGAATCGATTGCGCGAATCGGTTCGACAGGAACATAGGTCCGCCCACTGCGGCCGTCAATAGCTCGGAGGAACTTCCTCGGAGGGGCCTACAGCCGGGACAGCAGGCTGCATACCGCACCCGGGTTGTGGGGCGTTGCGATGCGCACTAAGGTCGTCCGAATCGGTTCGACGTCGTGGTGCGGAGCGGATGCGCACCCCCATGGCGGCCATGGCATGGCCGCCCACTCCCGTGAGGACTGCGATGAACATCGGAGAGATCGCCAGCCGCGCAGGCGTCTCGCGCAGCACCGTCTCCTACGCGCTCAGCGGCAAGCGCTCGGTCTCCGAGGCCACCCGTAAGCGCATCCAGGGCGTCATCGACGAACTCGGCTACCGCCCCAACGCGGCCGCCCGCGCTCTGAAGGAGGGCCGCACCCGCACCATCGGCCTGGTCATCCCGCCCGCCAGCACCCGCCTGACCCACATGCAGCTCGGTTTCGTCGCCAGCGTCGTCGAGGCCGCAGGCCACGCCGATCTGGATGTCCTGCTCTCCCCCTCCGGCGGTGACCACGACCGGTCCTTCGAGCGGCTGTTGTCCGGCGGCCGGGTCGACGGGGTGATCCTGATGGAGATCCGCTTGGAGGACTCCCGCGTACGCCGTCTCCAGGACGCCGGGATCCCGTTCGTCGGCATCGGGCACACCGCCCACGCCCGGGAGATGTGCTGGATCGACGTCGACTACGCCACCCTGATCAACCAGTGCGTCCACCACCTCGCGGACCTGGGCCACACCCATGTAGCCCTGATCAACCGCTCGGTGGAACTGGTGGCAGCTGGCTACGGACCGGGCCACCGGGCCCGCCAGGGATTCACCACCGCCCTGGTCGAGCGCGGCATCCGCGGCATCGACCTGGAATGCGGGGACGACGCCCGCGCCGGCCAGGAGTGCACCGCACAACTGCTGCGCAACCACCCCGACATCACCGCTGTCGCCACCATCAACGAGGCCGCGCTGCCCGGAATCCAGCGCGGCCTGGAGGAGGCGCACCTGACCGTGCCCCGGGATTTCTCCCTGACCGGCGTCGTCGGCCGCGCCTGGGCCGAGGAGTTCCGGCCCCCGCTGACCGCCGCCGACGTCCCTGCCCAGGACATGGGCGCCCAGGCCATGGACCTCCTCGCGGAACGCATCGCCGACCCCACCACCCCCTTCCGCACCATCCTGCTGGCCCCACCCATCTCCCTGCGCGCCAGCACGGGCCCCGCCCCCCACCGCACCTCCGGCTGACCCCGCCGCCTGTGCGATCAGCAGGGCCCGGCACCCAGGCACTGCGACCCACCTCCGGCAGCGGCTCCACCGGCATCTGGACGAGGTCCTGATCGTCCACCGCCTGGGCGGCACGGCGGGCCCCGGGATCCGATCCCGGGGCCCGCCGATGCCCGTGCGCCTGCCGCGCGGTACGGATCTCCTGCGCAGGACGCTAGTTGAAGGGATCCAGGGTGATGTAGGCCTGCTGCGGGTTGCTGTCGTTGACCAGGGACTCGAAGTTGCCGACGTCGTCGAAAGCGAAGGCGTAGGCCTTGCCGTCGACCATCTGGGCGTGGATCTTACGGGCGTACTGGTTGCTGACCACGTCCTGGTAGAAGTCCGCCGCGTTGGTGTCCGGCTGGTTGGAGTCGGTCAGCAGCGTGGCCCTGTTGTAGCCGGCGCACAGGGTACGCGAGATGGGGCCGCGGACCAGGTCGTTGGGGGCGTCCAGCAGTTTGTAGCAGCCGAAGATGCTGTCGGAGTCGGGCTTCTGGAAGCTGGTGACGACCGCACCGGAACTGTTGGTGAAGTTCATGACGTTGCCCGAGACCTTGCCGTAGTACTTGGTGTTCGGCTGGTCGGCGAACGGGGTCACGGTCAGGGTCGAGGTGGCGTACTTCGTCCAGACGCGGTTGACGTAGTCGTTCATCACGGTGGCGGGCAGGGCGCCGTTCTCGATGCCGTGGCCGGGGGCCAGGGCGCGCAGGACGGTGCCGTCGGAACGGGTCTGGATGAGGTTGCCCCAGCCGCCGGGCTGGCCGCGCAGGGCGCTGAAGAAGCCGGTGTAGCCGCCCGACTTGAGATGTCCGGTGTTCTTGGTCGTCCCGTCGGCCAGTTTGACGCCGACCGCGTAGGGGGCGGAGAACATGTCGACCTGGGTGCTGTTGATCCACAGACCGGACGGGTTGAGGGTGTACTCGGTCCAGTTGAAGAGGATGTTCTCGTTGGGGTCGCTCGGGTTCTGCACCGCGGGCTGGACGAGCCCGCCGGTGGTGAGCTTGAAGACGAGCTTCTGCCCGTAGGAGAAGTACACCCGGCCGGAGAACTGCGGCATCCGCAAGGTCAGCGAACTGCCGTTGGCCGGACCCGCGATCGACGCGTCAGGGGCGGCGATCGGCGGCTGCGCGCCGGCGGGCCAGGCATGGAAGGTGCCGTTGGCGTCGGCCCAGCCCTGCTGGCCGGTGCTGAGCAGCGTGCCGATGTCGTAGATGTACACCTGGTCGCCGCGACCGGAGTGGTTGGTGAACGTCAGCGGAATGGTGGTGGGGACCGCGGCGTCCGCGCTGGAGCCCACCCCCGCCGCTACGAGTCCCCCCGCGACCAGCGCTCCCGCGACGGCCGGGATGAGTACCTTCTTCTTTCGCCTGGCGTGCATCTGCGTCCTCCTGTGGGGGTGGGAGACATGGGGAATTCAGCCTGTTTGGGTGCCTTGGGGGCGATTCTTGAGAGCGCTCTCAGAATCAGCCAATGGACTGGACCTGTCAATGACATCTGCACAACTACCCTTGTGCCATCGCCTTCGTCACTGCGTCGCGAAGGCCTGGTTGCTGCCGACCGCGGAGGACTTGCAGGTCCACTGCTCGAACTGGGTGTTCGCGCTGGTGGAGTTACCGGTCATGTCCAGGCACAGACCGCTCTTCTGGTTCTTGAACTGCCAGGTGCCGTCCGAGAGGGCGATCGGCTGCCACAGGCTGTTGGCGGTGCCGTTCTGCGTGTACTGGATCACCGACGCGCCCGCGGCGGTCGAGGCGCCGAACACCGCGATGTCCGAGCCGCTGTTCTGGTTCTGCAGTTCGCCGTAGCCGCCGGAGACCGGGTTGAACTGGAATTCCTGGTTCGCCTGGCCGCTGGTCTTGCAGGTCCACTGGTCGATCGCCGCGCCGTTGCTCACGCCGGCTCCGGCCACGTCCGCACACAGCTTGCTGTTCTGCACGACCAGTTGGTGATAGCCGGTCGGATAACTCCCGCTGCTGGTCGAGCCGCCCGCGAACGGCTCGAACGCGGAGGTGAAGGCGCCGGTGCCCTGGCTGACACCGCTGCAGATCGACGACGCCGTCGTCGAGCCGACGCACCCGCCGTTGTCGCGGCCCTCCGACCAGAACGAGAGCTCCGCGATGCCTTCGGCCGCCGCGTGGGACTCCACGAGGGAGGCGTCGGACAGGGTGAAGATCTCACCGGCGCTGTCGTTCTGACCGATCATGGGAGTCATGCCGAGCATCGCGTAGCCCTGAGCGAGGCTCTTGCCGTAGGTCGAGGCGACCTGACTGGCGTCCGCGTCGAGCGCCTGGTTGGCGGCGGTGCCCATCTCGGTACCGGAGGTGCCGTAGTCCATCGCCATGACATTGACGACGTTCGGCGTGAACCCGGCGCTCCTGCCACTGCTGAGCACGTACTGGCCGTCCGAGCTGAGGCCGGTGGGGAACGTCGGAAGCGTGTACGAGATCGACAGCGAGCGTCCGGCCCCGGCCGCCCAGGAGCGCACCAGCGCGAGCGCCTGGTTGGTGCGGTCGACGTCGGTGTGGTTGCTCAACGCGACCGCCTCGATGTCGAAGTCGATGTGCGTGAGGTCGAACGTGGTCACCACGTTCTCCATCTGCGTGGCCGCGGCGGCCGCCGAGGAGCAGGTGTTGCCCAGGTCGGTGCCGCCGTTGTCGGTGGTCCAGCCGCCGAAGGAGACCGACACGTCGCCGCCGGCCGCACGCAGGTTGGCGATCTGCGTCTGCCAGCTGGAGGTGTTGTACATCGACCAGCTGCAGTTCGCGCCGTCGACGAACGCCAGGGTGAAGAACTTGTCACCGGTACTGCTCGCGACGCTCGTCAGCGTGGTGTTGCTCAGTCCGGCGTCCACGTACGGCGCGACGACGTGCGCGGGCCAGGCGGTGGCCGCGGAGGCCGGAGCGGCGACGGTGAGACCGATGCCGGCCGCGCCGAGCGCGAGCGCGACGGAACAGGAGATCGAACGGGCAGCTTGGGGCATGTGGCATCGCCTTCTGTGGGGGCTGCTGTCGGGAATCCGGGGCCGACACACCAGGGTGCTGCGCCGGCCCGGCCCCGCGTGGGGGTCCCAGAATTGGGCTATACCAATCACGACGTCAATGGTCTAGACCGATATTTTACGATCAATCAGGTCACTGCTCGCAGATGCCCTGAACCTGCCGGATACCGTCCCGTTTTTGCGCAACCCCGTCACCCGGCGCCGCAGCGAACGGTCAGAGCGGGGCGGCGGGCAGGGAGGCGAGGTACTGGGTCGTCGCCTCGGGGGTGCCGAGCCAGTGGGGGAAGTCGGCCGGGTCGGCGTAGGTGTCGGCCAGGCGGGCAGCGACCTGCGGATGGGTGGCGGCCTGGGCGAAAGCGAGCCCGATGTGGTCGGGGAGCGGTCCGAGCATGGCGGTGGTGAAGTCCACCGTGTGGCGGGCGTGTTCCCAGTACCGCGCGAACAGGGCGTGCATCCACGGCTCGTCGAAGGGGCGGTCGGCGCGGTCCGCCACCGCGTCGGCGTACAGGCTCGCGCAGCGGGCCGCGTTGTTGGCGCCCTGGGCGGTGATCGGGTCGTTGAGGACCAGCGTGTCGGCCATGCCGAGGACGGCCGTGCCGTCCCCGCCGAGGTGCGCGACCGGGTGGCGCACGGTCGGGGTGATCGCCCCGACGAGCGCGGCCCCGGCGTCCGTGGGCTCGGCGCCGAGCACCGCCTCGTACTCCCACGGGACATGACGACGGATCAGCTCCTGGGAGCGGCGCAGCATCTCGGCAGGGGCGGGGCTGTCGCCGAAGACGTCCAGGGGTCCTCCGGGGACGGCCTCCCAGAGCAGGATCACGCAGGTGCCGGTCAGCGTCAGCCCGGGCTGCAGGACGAGCTCGCCCGCCCCGGGGACGATATGGATCCTGGCCGGGTCGCCCACACCGGCGGGGGCGTCGGCGGGCGCGCCCACCCCGTGCAGGTACACGCAGGCGAGGGCGCGCTGCGGGGCCTCGAACCGGCTGCGTGCCGCGTCCCTCACGAACACGGAGCCGAGCTCGCCGCGCCCGGCCGCGACCACCGTCACCTCGTTCCGTTCCGCGAGCCGGACCAGGTCGTCGGGCCGCGCCCGGCGGTACTCCACCCGGCCGCCGCGCTCCTCGAACAGCTCCAGCCAGGCGGACGTCTTCACCCGCTGGTCCACCGAGTGGGCCGGCTCCCCCGGCGAGGCGTCGATCGTCAGCACCGGCTTCGCGTCGACGCCGACCACCACGTGCAGGGCCATGGTGTCGGGAGCAGCGCCGTCCCACAGCGCGAGGCCCGCGGCCCGCTCGATGGCCCGGGCCGGCCCGAACATGGCCTGCGTCGACAGCACTTGGCCCGCCCGGATCTGCTCCGGCGTGCGCTCGGAGACGACGGTCACCCGATGCCCGTCCGCTTGCAGAGCCAGTGCCAGGTGCAGTCCCGACTGCCCCGCTCCGACGACGGCGACCTCACGCATCATCCCCCACACCTTTCCGCGGCTCCCACGACGGTGTGCTGATCCACCGTCAGCCCTTCATCCTCGCGGCCCCGCTGCCCCACGACAAGGCGGCCTGAGCCGGGGGCGTCGTGCCGGCGCGGCAGCGCACGGTAGCGGTCGTGTCGCGCGGCGTCGTGGGAATTCCCACAGGTTTCCCACACGGCTCAGCAGCCCTTCCCCAGGGATGCCGGAGGTCGGCAGGGTTGATTTCGTCGCAGCCCGGCCGAGGCCGGTCCGCCGGCCCCACAGAGAGGAAGCAGTTCATGCTCAGTCGCACCCGCCAACACAGGCGGCTGACCCGCCTGACCGCTGTGGCGGCAGTCATCGGCGCCGTCGCCGCCGGAACCGCCGGGCCGGCCTTTGCCGGCAACGTGACCTGGAAGAACGCCGGGACCGGGTACTACCTGGTCTCCGAGAACGGCACCCCGGGGAAGCCGGGCAACGCCTACACCGTTCTCGACAACTCGCCCGGCAACGACTGCAGCGTCTACACCGTCTGCGCCAAGTGGACCGACATCAAGCAGGGCGACGGAACCTGGGTCGAGGAATCCCAGAACACGAATGGGGGCGGCTGCCTGGACAGCAACTCTGCCTGGACCAGCTACGGCAGCGTCTACGTCCACGGCTGCTTCCTGGACAGCAACGGCGTCGACAACGACACCTACCAGAAGTGGCACGAGCTCGCCACGACCACCGGCTGGGCACTGGAGGACGAGCAGACCGGGCTGTTCCTCGACGGCGGCACCGGCCCGGGCGGCAACGGCAGGTTCAGCTCCACCAACCTGTTCGCCAACAGCAACTACGGCAATGGCGACGCCTGGCAGCGCTGGCACTAGCCCGACGTTCCGGCGCGGCCGACCGCGGCGGCGGACCGGCCGCGCCACCCACCCACCCACCCACCCACGACGGGGCAGAACCCGCCGGAGCACAACAGGGCAGTAGGGAGAACACGATGGTTCCATCCAGCGGACGGGCGCCCGGGCGATTCGTCGTGGCGCTGGCGGCGGTCGTTCTCGGGCTTGCGGGCTGCGCCCGGGGCACCACCGGGACGGGAACCCCGGCAGCGGCGCCGCCCGCGGCCACCTCTGCCGTCGCTGCTGCTCCTTCGGTCGTCTTCCGCGGCGGCGGGGCGGAACTCCTGTCCGACGGCTCCATGGTGCTTCCTCTGGACGCTTACGACGGCTACGACGGCACCGGGAACGAGGAGCTGATCTACCGCGCTGCGACCGCCGTCGAACAGCGATGCATGCGGGCCCGGGGGCTGGACCTGCCGAACGGATACGGCGGCCGGTTCCTGCCGGTCAACCCCCCGTCCCTGGTGTACTACGGCGTGGCCGACATGGCCGACGCCAAAGCGTTCGGCTACCGCATGCCGGAGGCCGCGAAGGCTACGGGCACCGCAACCCCCAGCAGCGTCCCCGCGAACGTGCTCGCCGCCTTCTACGGCACCGGCGGCTGCGCCCACCAGGCATACGACGCGCTCCAGATGTCGCAGGCGGATGCCGCCTTCGGACTCGTTCAGCAGCTCAGATCGCGAGCACTCACCGAGGTGTACAGCGACGCCCGGGTCACCTCGGCGGACACTCGGTGGAGTGCGTGCATGGCCGCCGCCGGCTATCGCTACACCGACCCGCTCGCCCCCGGCCACGACAGGTCACTGCTCGGCCGCGGCCTGCCGGTGCCGGCCGGTGCACAACTGGCCCCGCCCTCGCCCGCGGAGAAGGCTGCAGCGGAAACCGACGTCACGTGCAAGCAGAAGACCCGATACCTCCAGATCTTCGCGGAGGTCACCGCGTCCCACCAGCAGCACCTGATCGACGTCGACGCCACACAGCTCCAGCGTGCCCGGGCGCAGTGGAGCAACGTGCTGCGCGCAGCGCGCGCCGCAGTGAGCACCGGCCGGTGACGAGGTCAACGACCCGTGCTCGCCGAGGAGGGGAGGGCCGGACGCGCGGCGGTCACCGGGACGGCTGTGGCCGGATCGGTGATCACGTCGGTGCAGCCGGAGCCCAGCGGGGTGGCACCGCAGGCGCGGACCCAGTCGCCGTGGGACGCGTCGATCATCGGGGAGAACCCGTCGAGTCCGTAGCGGATCCGGTAGGACTGAGCATGAGCGGGGTCGAGGATCTGGATGGTGTCGCCTGCGGCGGCGTCGGTCATCCGAGCCCAGGCCGACTGGCACGCGGGGCTGTAGCGCACGTAGATGTAGGCCCCGGCGATGGCGGTCATCGCGATGGTTCTGGCGTCGGCACCGCACCTCTCCGCCTGAGGGTCCCGCGCGGCGCAGCCGGCGGCACGGCAGTCCGGGGCCGACAGCGGTTCCACGGCGTTCGTCGCGGACGCGGTGCCGCCGACTGCGCCTGCCGGCGTGTGTGCGGTGGGGAGGTTGGAGACCACGGACGCGACGACGCCGGCGACCGTGACGGCGCCGATCGCGGTCAGACTGAGCCGACGCCGGTGTGACCAACCGCGGCGGCCTGTCTCGCCCTGGCCATCCTGTGCATTCGCAGCCGGTTCGTCTGCCGCTGCCGGGACTTCGCCGATCTGCGGCTGCGGCTCAGAACGCGGAACCGCATGCTCGGCGTCGGCCTGTGCCCACAGCAGCAGCACCCGGTCGCGGTCATCCGCGCCGACGGCGTCGAGTAATCGCTCGACGGCCTGCAGCGGGGGCAGCCGATGACCGTTGAGCCAGCGCTCCCACGAGGACTTGCTGTAGTGGGTACGTGACCCCAGTTCCGTGAGCGTCAGCCGGCTGCCCTTGCGCAGCGCGCGCAACTCCTCGACGAGCCGAACCGCCTCCGGCGACATCCCGTCAGGCAGCCCATGCCTCATCCGTTCCACGCTTCCTCCCGCCCTCAGACGTATCTGAGCCACCCCAAGCGGATCCTAGCGGCGGTCGGTCCTGATCGAGAACGGCGGCCAGGAGGTAACTTCCTTCCCTGCCAAGGGAGGAGGCCGGTCAGGCCGGACCTGGTGGTCAAGGGCCGGCGACGGTCGTGTTCGCGACCTGGGTCACGCCGGAGAGTTGCTGTCGGTCGAGCCAGGTGCCGACGGCGGTATAGGCGCGTTCCCGCGGCTCGGCCTGGGAGAGGAACACGTCGTGGCGGGCGCCCGGGATCGGGACGACGGTGGTCTCGGCGCCGAGGCAGCCGGCCCAGCGGGCGATCTGGGCGACATCGAGCACGGCGTCGGCGCGGTCGCTCAGTTCGGAGTAGACCGTCTCGTAGTGCGTGCGGTCGGAGCGCAGCACCAGGGAGGGGAGGCCGATGTCGAGGCCGCGGTGCAGGTGGGCGTGGCCCCGGCGGATGGCATTGAGCCAGCCGGGGGTGACCGGGAAGCCCTCCAGCGGCTTCATGGCGAGGTCGAACTCCCACTCGCCGCGGGCGTCGATGTGCAGCGTCTCGCCGTACACGCTCGTCGGCAGTTTGAGCGGGCGCAGTGGCGCGATCTTCGCGACCGCGCGCAGCGCCTGGGTGAGCAACCCGCGCTGCACCGGCTTTCCCTGGAGGTCGAACCAGGGACTGTTCAGGACCAGCCCCGCAACCGGTGCGACGCGTCCGGCGGCGCGCCGGCGGTCCAGCCACAGCGGCAGAACCAGGCCGCCGGTGGAGTGCGCGGCGAGGACCACAGGCAGGCCGGAGTGCACGGCGGCGACCACGGCCAGGGACTGTTCCAGCTCGGCGTCGTACAGGCTGAGGTCCGACACGTAGTGCGGGGTCTGCCCGGGGCGCCGGGCGCGGCCGCACTTGCGCAGGTCCAGCGCATAGAAGGCCAGGCCGCGGGCGGCAGCGAAGTCGGCCAGCTCGGTCTGGAAGAAGTAGTCGGAGAAGCCGTGCACGTACAGCACCGCCCCCCGCACGGCTTCGTCCACTCGGGGCTCGCGCTGTACGAGGACCGCGGCGACTGCACCCTCGCCGTCAGGGTCGGCGCCCAGATCGAGCGTGTGGCTGCGGTAGCCGTCGCCGAGGATGTCCGGCTGCCAGTCGGGATCGTGCACGAGGCCGCCTCCAAGGAAGTGATCGTGCTTCACTTTCGCCGACCGGCACGCTCGAGGACAAGTGGCAGCGGTCCGGACCACACGCGCCGCCTGCGCGGGAACCGCCGCCACACATCGGCCGGGAATTCGCGCGGAATTCCGCTCAGCATCCGGATCTGAATCCCACGGGCTTCACGGGGCCGGCGGAAATTCCGAATGCCGCGGCCATTCTGCAGCACCCCGGAACTCCGGGAAACCCCCGAGAGGTGGGCACACACGCGTCGATCGGGGGATGGACAGACCGAATGGGGGGTCGCGGTCCCGTCCGACCCCGGCCGAACCGGCATTCGCAGGAGAATAGTGGCAGGTGGGAGCCATTTTCCAGACCCTCGGGCTCCACCCCCGACTGGTGGGACACGGTCCGCCGCACGCGGCGCGAGAGGCCGGATTCTTACCCCGCTCCTCCCTTTCCGCCCCATCCGGCCATGGATATGCGGATTATCACAAAACACTTGCCCGGGCATTCCATCCGCGTGTACATATCAGCACGGATGTCCGCACCCGGAATTTCATCGCACGTGCCAGGTCATCCTCGCCCTCGTCGTGAACTCATCCTTGGAGTCGTCATTTCCGACGCCCTGCCCTCGCGCAACCGCCGCCGCCGGATAGCGGCCATCACCTCCGTTTCGCTCGCCATGGTCGCAGGCGCGATGGTCCTGGCCCCGTCCTCCCAGGCCTCGGTCGCCGCCCCTTCCGCGCGGACCCTGCTCGGCACCAGCCCGCAGTGGGCCGCCCCCTCGGCCGACAAGGGCGCGACACCGTCGAGCGCGCAGCTCACGGCCCGTGTCTACCTGGCCGGACAGGACCCGGCAGGCTTGGCCGCCTACGCCAAGGCCGTCTCCACCGCCGGCTCCGCACAGTACGGGCGGTTCCTGTCGCCCGCTCAGGTGCAGCAACGCTTCGGTGCGACCCCGGCCCAGATCGCGGCCGTGCACGCCTGGGCGACCGGTGCGGGCCTGCAGATCGCCGGCAGCAGCGCCCACTACGTCGACGTACACGGCACCGCCGCCGCGGTGAATCGGGCCTTCGGCACCCACCTGCACGAGTACGCCGTCCAGGGCGAACTGCGCCAGGCCCCCAGCAGCGACGCCGTGCTGCCCGCGTCCGTCGCGAGCGCGATCCTCGGTGTGACGGGCCTCAGCCAGAACGCCCCGCACGTGCGTCCGCAGTCCATCTCGGTGAACGCGTCCGAGGCGCGGACCACCGACGGCAAGGCGAAGCCCAAGCCCGGTCTCCCCACGGTGGCGACCTGCTCCGACTACTGGGGCCAGAAGACGGTCAGCGGAGCGCCCAAGGGCTACACCGCGAAGACCAGCTTCGACCAGTGCTCCTTCGTCCCCGCCCAGCTGCGCAAGGCCTACGGCGTGACCGCCTCCGGCCTCACCGGCAAGGGCGCCCGGGTCGCGATCGTGGACGCCTACGGCTCCTCCACCATGCTGGCCGACGCCAACCGCTTCGCCACCGCCCACGGCGACAAGGCCTTCCGCAGTGGCCAGTACACCGAGGTGGTCGACCCCGCCGCGTGGACCAAGACGGGCCCCAAGGACGGGTGCGGCGGCGCCGCAGGCTGGGCCGGCGAGGAGTCGCTGGACGTCGAGATGGTGCACGGGATGGCCCCGGACGCCGGTGTCGTCTACGTGGGCGCCAACTCCTGCTCGGACCAGGACCTGTTGGCGGCGCTGAGCACGGTCGTCGACAAGCACCTGGCCGACGTGGTCTCCAACTCGTGGTCCGGTCTGATGCACTCGACCTCGGGTGACGAGACCCCGGCGCAGGTCGCCGCGTACGAGCAGATCTTCCAGCAGGGCGCGGTCGAGGGCATCGGGTTCGACTTCTCGTCCGGCGACTGCGGCGACGAGTCCCCGGCCGCCGCGGCCACCGGGGCCAACTGCGACCCGACCAGCACCCGCGCGCAGACCGGGTTCCCGTCCTCGGACAGCTGGGTGACCGATGTCGGCGGCACCGCGCTGGCGGTCTCCGACAAGAAGGGCTCCTACGGCTTCGAGACCGACATGGGCACCCAGCGCTCCGTGCTGAGCGCGGACGGCAAGTCGTGGACCCCGTTCCCCGGCAAGTTCTTCTTCGGCGGCGGCGGTGGCACCAGCGAGGACTTCGCCCAGCCGTGGTACCAGGGTCCGGTCGTCCCCAGCACGCTGTCGCACACCCTGATGACCGGCGCGACCAGCAAGACCGCGCAGCGGGTCACCCCGGACGTCGCCATGAACGGCGACCTCTACACCTCGGTCCTGGTCGGCATGTCCGACGGCGCGCCCTACAGCGAGGGCGGCTACGGCGGCACCAGCGTCTCCGCCCCGGAGTTCAGCGGCATCCAGGCCGACGCGATCCAGGCCCGCCACGGCCGCCCGATCGGCTTCGCCAACCCGGAGCTCTACGAGCGATTCGGCAGCAAGTCCTTCACCGACGTGGTCAACCACACGCTGGGCAAGGGCCAGCAGCCGCTGAACGCGGTCGCGGACATGGGCGTCGTCAGCGGCAGCCTCCGGGTCCGCCTGGTCGCCTTCGGTCGTGACTACGGTCTTGCCGCGACCAAGGGCTTCGACAACGCGACCGGCGTCGGCTCGCCGACCGAGGCGTACCTCAACTCCTTCCGGTAGTAACGCCAGTAGGGGCGGGGCCGGTCTCTGCTCACCCGGGCAGGGACTGCTCCGCCCAGATCGTCTTGCCTCTGGCGTGGTGGCGGCTGCCCCAGCGCTGGGTGAGCTGGGCGACCAGCAGCAGGCCGCGACCGCCCTCGTCGTAGGTACGGGCCCGGCGCAGGTGCGGCGCGGTGCTGCTGGAGTCGGAGACCTCGCAGATCAGGGTGGCGTCGTGGATCAGGCGCAGCCGGATCGGCGGGGCGGCGTGCCGGATCGCGTTGGTGACGAGTTCGCTGACCACGAGTTCCGTGGTGAAGACGAGTTCGTCCAGCCGCCAGGCGCCGAGCTGGTCGGTGACCAGATGGCGGATCCGGGACACGGCCGCGGGGTCGGCCTCGACCTCCCAGTCCGCCACCCGGGACGCGTCCAGGACCCTGGTCCTGGCCAGCAGGAGGGCGATGTCGTCGCGGGCTCCGGACGCCGGGCACAGTTTGTCCAGGACCGTCTGGCAGATGCTGTCCAGCGTGCCGGCCGGGCGGCCGAGCGCCTCGGCGAGCGCGGCGCGGCCCTCGTCGATGTCGCGGAGGCGGTCCTCGATCAGCCCGTCGGTGTAGAGGGCGAGCAGGGCGCCTTCGGGAAGCTCCCGCTCGACGGCTTCGAAGGGCAGGCCCCCGACGCCCAGCGGCGGGCCCACCGGGATGTCGATGAACTCGACCGTGCCGTCGGGCAGGGCGAGCGCGGGTGTGGGGTGCCCGGCCGCGGCCATCGCGCAGGTCCGGGAGATCGGGTCGTACACCGCATAGAGGCAGGTGGCTCCGACGTCGCCGGCGGGCCGGCCGACGTCGGTCTCCTGGGACAGCCGGATGACGAGGTCGTCCAGGTGGGTGAGCAGTTCGTCCGGGGGCAGATCGACATCGGCGAGGGTTCGTACGGCGGTGCGCAGCCGCCCCATGGTCGCCGACGCCTGGATGCCGTGCCCGACCACGTCGCCGACGACCAGGGCGACCCGCAAGCCGGACAGCGGGATGACGTCGAACCAGTCACCGCCGATGCCGGCGTGCGGCGCGGCCGGCAGATAGCGGGAGGCCACCTCGACCGCGGCGGGGCGGGGCAGGGACTGCGGCAGCAGGCTGCGCTGGAGAGCCAGGGCGGTCCCGCGCTCGCGGGTGAAACGGCGGGCGTTGTCGATGCACACGGCGGCCCGGGCGGTGATCTCCTCGGCGAGCAGCACGTCGTCGGGAACGAAGGGTTCGGGGTGCCGGTGACGGTAGAAGACGGCGACGCCGAGGGTGACCCCGCGGGCCAGGACCGGCACGGCCATGACGCTGTGCAGCCCGTACTCCTCGACCACCCGGGCCCGCGGCGAGTCCGGCTCGGGCCAGTCGTGCGCTCCGTGCTTCCCCAGCGCCTGGATCACCGGTCGGCCGACGGCCAGGCAGCGGGCATGCGGGGAGGACGGCGCGTAGGCGCCCGTGCTCCCGAGGTCGATCGCGGCCTCCGGACAGCCTGGAGTGACGGACAGCTGGGCCACACGTCTGAGGACGACGTCCGCCGACGGCGCCACCACGTGGGCCTCGCCGACATCGTCGCGGTCCAGCAGGTCCAGCAGGTCCACGGTGACGAAGTCCGCCAGATGGGGCACGCAGACCTCGGTGAGCTCCTCGGCCGTGCGGGTGATGTCCAACGTGGTGCCGATGCGCACGCTCGCGTCGTTGACCAGTTGCAGCCTGCGCCGACCGAGGTAGGTCTCGGTGATGTCATGGGCGGTGAGACAGACCCCGTGGACCGTCCCCCGGTCATCGGTGAGCGGCGTCAGGTGCGCCGACCAGGCGTGTTCGCGCGCCTCTCCCCCGGTGCGCATAAAGGTCTCCACGTCGAGCCGTTCACCGGTGGCCAGGACACGCAGCATCTGCTGTTCGAGTTCCGCGCTCTGCGGCTTGCCGCCGATCTCCGGAATCCGCAGACCGCGGATCTGCTCCTCGGGCAGCCCGATGACACCGGCCATCGCCGCGTTCACCGCGAGCAGCCGCAGTTCGGTGTCGTAGATCGCGACCGGGCAGGGCGAACGCACGAAAGCCCACCGAGGGACGTCCTCCGGCGGCCGGACGTCAGAACCGGACCGCGGCAACGCGCTGACCAGCAGCCATGCACCGCCGGAGGTCGTGCCCGGGTCCGTGCGGTGAGCCAGCAGCCGCACCGGTACGTCACGGCCGTCGCGGTGGCGCAGGACCACGGTGCCGTCCCACCGGGTGGCGCCCGCCGTCGGCCCTGCGGCCTCCTGACCATCAGCAAGCAGGTCGACGGCGGGCCTGCCGACGACCTCCTCGCGCGCCCACCCCAGCAGCCGCCGGGCGCCCGCGTTCCAGTCGGCAACGGCTCCGGACGCGTTCACCGTGGCACGGGCGGTAGCTGTCTCGTCGAACGGGTAATCCGGCTGCGGGGTCGGGCTGTCACCGCTCTGCGTCATGGCTCGCCGTCCCTGTCACCTCGTGCGTGTCGCGGGAGTCGCCCTGGGCATCGCATGCCCCTAGGACAGCTTTGCCCGAATTTTTACCGTTATCAACCTGAAATACGCGTGCTTGACCCCGATTGACGTGTTCAGTACAGTCCGCAGTGCGGTCCTTATTAGGAAGCTTTCCTAACTTACTGGACGGTCCGCACCGCCACGCGCCACCCCGTCGCGTCACCAGGAAGGGCAGGACATTCCATGCGCAAACGCCTGAGGTCACCGTTGCTGGCCGCCGCCATCGCATTCCCGGTCGCCGTCGCGGTACCGGCCGCATCGGCGTCGGCACACGGACCTGCTCCGCGACCGGCCACCAGCGCCGCAGTCCGGGCCGCGAACAGTCAGACCATCAACGTCAACGTGACCTCGTACGGCTACAACGACAACGACGACGGCAACGGCCACTTCGGCACCGCCGTGATCGCCTACCCTCAGATCCACAGCCAGGCCACTGAGGATCTCGGCACCTACGACCAGCCCACGACGTTCGCCACCGACCAGGGCGAGTTCGCCCCCGGCACGCGCATCTACGTCCCGTACCTCCAGAAGTACTTCATCATGGAGGACGGCTGCGCCGAGTGCAGCTCCGACTGGCAGAACGGCGTGTACCACGTCGACCTGTGGATGGGCCCGGCGAGCTCGCAGCCCGAGCCCGCCCTCGACAACTGCGAGGCGTCCATCACCCAGAGCTCCGACATCATCGTCAACCCCGACCCCGGACTTCCGGTCGACACCACTCCGATGTTCTCCAACGGGCAGTGCACCGTCGTGCAGCACTGAGCCCACCAGTGCACCACCCGCCCCCCGCGACCAGGAGTCACGGTGTCGGCGCATCCGGCTCCGCTCTGCGGCCATTGGGTTCTACTGCAGCGTCGGCGCCAGGACCGCTTCGGCGACCACCAGGTCCTGCCAGGCCATGCCCACGCTCTTGAAGACGAGGGTCCGGTGCGGGTCGGGCGTTCGGCTGCCTCGTACGAGGTCGGCCATCGGGATCAGCTCGTCGGCGCGGAGGTGGCCGTCGCGCACGGCCAGGACGACGTCGCCGGCCTCGCGCATCGCCGTGCCCACGTCCTCGACGACGACCTCGGCCCGGCCCAACAGCGGACCGTCCAGCTCGCGGGCCTCAGGCTGGTGGGACCCGACCGCGATCACGACCGCGCCGTCGGCCAGGTGCCGGGAGTCGAACAGCGGGCTGCGGGCGCCGGTCGCGCACACCACCACGTCCGCCCGTTCGAGCCGGGTGTCCACGGACGCGTCCGCGGCGGCGACGACGCGGGCGCGTGGGGGAAGGTGTTCGCGGGCTCGCTCCGGTTCGCGGACCACGTACGTGACGTCGGCCGGCTCGACCCGGCCGCAGGCTTCGAGCGCCTGCACGTGGCCGGTCGCCTGGGGACCGGCGCCAAAGACCACCAACTCGACCGGCCGGGTGAACCGGGAGAGCGCCGGGGAGACCGCCGCGACGGAGACGGCCGGCGTACGGAGGTTCGTCACCGCGGTCCCGTCGAGAATCGCCCGCAGGCCCAGCGTCTCGGCGTCGAACAGCAGGTAGGTGGCCTGGATCCGGGGCAGGCCGCGACTCGGATTGCCCGGGGCCACCGTCGCGGCCTTGAGGCCGACGAAGGATGCCGTCTCCGAGGGCATGAGCAGGAACTGGCCACCGGCCAGCTCGACCGCCGTTCGAGCCGGGTCGCGGCCCGGATCGAGTCCGGCCCGGAGCGCCCGGGTGATCGCGTCCGCAGCCTGACCCCGCGTCAGGGCCCGCTCGATGTCCTCCGCCGAGAGGATCGGCAGGTTCCTGATGGCGGTCACCGGAGCACGAACCCGGGTACGAGGGGGTCGCGGGGATCGACCGTGAACCGGCTCGATCCGTAACGGTAGGCCATGCCGGTCACGGTGGGAATGACCGCGTCGAAGGTGCCCACCGTGGTCTCACCGGTGACGGCGCAGATGAACCGCGACCCCACGATCGAGTCGTGCACCAGTCTCTGACCGGGCTTGAGCGCGCCGCGGGCCGCGAGCACCGCCACCCGGGATCCCGAGCCCGACCCGCAGGGCGACCGGTCCAGCTCGCCGTCCGCGAAGACGGTCGCGTTGCGCTGGTGCAGGTCGCCGTCCGCGGTCTCGCCGAGCTCGTCGTAGAGGATCGTTCCGTAGATCCCGCTGAGCCGGGGGTCCGTCGGGTGCTGTGCGTACTGCGTCGCGCCGAGCAGCGACTTCACCTCCCGGCCGATGGCGATGAGCTCGCCGGCCCGGCCGGGCTCGACGCTGAGACCCACGTCGGCGGCCCGCAGCTGGGCGTAGATGGAGCCGCCGTAGCCGATGTCGACGCGGACGCGCCCTCGGCTGGTCCCGACCTCGACATCGGCGGCCAGCAGGTAACTGGGGACGCTGACGAAGTCGACCCCGGTCACCTGCCCGGCCTCGGTACGGACCCGGGCCACGACCCGGCCGGACGGGACGTCGATCGTCACGTCCGTGACGCCCGTCGGGTCGGCCACGACACGGCCGCTCTCGACGGCCCACACGCCGAGTGCGATCGCGCCGTGCCCGCAGGCGGCCGAGAAGCCGTCCTTGTGCCAGAACAGGACACCGAAATCGGCGCCCGCGTCATCGGGCGGAGTGAGGAAACCGCCGAACATGTCGGCGTGGCCGCGGGGTTCGAGGCAGAGCAGCTTCCGCAGCCCGTCCACGGCGGGGTCCTTGCCCGCCCGGTGCCGGCGGTCGGCGACGGACTCGCCGGGGATCGGAACCGGCGGGTCGACGACGATGCGGAAGGGCTCCCCTCCGGTGTGGTAGTCGACGGTGTCGACGGTGCGCGTCTGCATGGGCGGTCCTTCGGTTCGGGCGGTCATCGCGTGAGCGAGAACCCGTGGGTCAGCGGGTCGCGGTCGTCCAGGATCCAGTTCGCGAACCCGCAGATGAACGCGGACCCCCGGATCTCGGGGATCACGGCGTCGTGGTCGCCGACGCGCGTCTCCGAGAGGACCCGGCTCTCGAACACGGAGCCGATGATCGACTCGTTGACGAAGGTATCGTCCTGCGACAGCTCGTCCTTGAGGTACAGCTGTGCGGTGCGTCCGGCCGTGCCGGAGCCCGTGGGCGAGCGGTCCAGCTCCCGGTCGGCGTAGACGCACGCGTTGGCCTGGGTGGAGCCGGCCTTCCTCGGGGGTCCGGAGACGATGGTCCCGTACACCCCGCTGATCTCCGGGTGCTCCGGGTGGACGACCTGGTGCTCCGCGTTCAGCGCGTCCTTGATCTCCATGCCGAAGTCCTTCAGCCGGTCGGCCTCCGACTCCCGCACCTCGAAGCCGAAGGGAGCTCCGTCGGTGTAGAAGTAGAACGCGCCGCCGTAGGCGATGTCGCCGGTGACCGTACCGAAGGAGGGGGTCTCGACGGACACGTCCCGCTGCCAGATGAAGGAGGGGACGTTCACAAAGCGCACGCCGCCGGTGTGCTCGCCGTCCCACTCGACGAACGCCTCGATGAATCCGCACGGGGCGTCGATGCCGACCCGGGTCTCGGGAGCCGTCCGGGCGACCCAGCCGAGCTCCACGGCCGCGGTCGCGAGGGCGATGACCCCGTGTCCGCAGTGCGGGCTGTAGTCGAGGTTCTGCATGAAGATGATGCCGAGATCGGCGCCCTCGCTCACCGGCTCGGTGAGCAGTCCCCCGTACATGTCGGCGTGCCCCCGGGGCTCGAGCATGACCGCCTGCCTGATCTCGTCGGCGTTCTCCTGCAGCCAGGCGCGGCGTTCCAGGATCGTCTTGCCGGGGATGTGGGGGGCGCCGCTGGTGATGATCCGGAAGGGCTCGCCCCCGGTGTGCGTCTCCACGGTGCCGATGAGCCGACTGGTCTTCATGTGCTGACTCCTGAATATCGTTGTGCTGAGTGGACGATGACTGGTGGTCAGGACGAGGGCGTCTCCTCGCCGTCATCGGTGGCGTTCACCAGCTCGAGTACGTCGGCGGCGGGAAGGCGGACCGCGAGGGCCCAGTAGTAGACGACCAGGCTCCACGCGGCGACCGCCGCGATGTCCCACCACATCGGAAGGTGCGGCAGTCCGAACACCAGGTGCGCGGGGCTGGAGTACTGGCCCGCATAGCAGAGGACGGCGAGGCCGATGAGCCAGGGCACCACCCAACTCCCGGACCTGAAGCCCATCTTCGGCCGTACCGGGCGGCGGTCGGTCAGCCAGGAGACCACGAGCAGGGCGTAGCCGACGCCGACCGCGCAGAACACCTTCCAGTTGGCCTCCCAACCGCCCCAGTAGACGAGCAGGTTGACCACGATGAAGGCGACCGGGGCGAGCAGGATGCCGAGCCGGAGCCGGAAGGGGCGGGGGTGGTCCGGCAGTTCCCGCCGCAGGGCGCCGAGGGCGAGCGGCCCGCCCGCGTACATCAGCGCGAACGAGGAGGTGATGAACACCACCAGGGTCTGCCATCCGGGGAAGGGCAGCAGGCAGATGAGGCTGACGACGCAGGTGAACGCCACGCTGTACACCGGCACCCCGGTCCTGGGGTGCAGCTTGCCCAGGGTCTGGGCGATGTACCCGTTCCGCGACATGCCGTAGGACAGGCGCGAGGTCGTCGTGACGTAGATGAGGCCGTTGCTCCCGGGGGAGATGATGGCGTCGGCGTACAGGATCCAGGCCAGCCAGGTGAATCCGAGCAGGGTGGCCAGGCCGGCGAACGGCCCGAAGATCCCGGCGAAGGAGATGTTCGCCCAGCCGTGGCCCAACTGGGCGGGGCCCAGCGCGCCGATGAAGACGATCTGCAGGGCCATGTAGAGGGCGGCCGTGATGAACAGGGACCCCATGACCGCCCGGGGGATGTCGCGACCCGGGTTCCTGCTCTCGCCGCCGACCTGCACCGCCTGCTCGAAGCCCACCAGCGCGAAGATGACGCCTCCGCCGCTGAGGGCCGCGATCGTGCCGTGTATCCCGGTGGGGAAGAAGCCGCCTGCGACCAGGTGGAAGTTCCCGAGATGGAATCTGGTGGCGAGGACGGCGATCGTCAGGACGAGCGTGGCGATCTTCCAGATCGTTATCGCGCCGTTGAGTCTGGATATTTTTCTGATGCCGTAGAGATTGAGCAGGGTGAACAGGAGGATCAGCAGGACCGCCACCCCGAGCCCGGGCAGGGTGAGCGAAACGGTTCCGTTCTCCGAGCGCGTCAGCCAGTGCAGGTAGTTGCTGGAGTACTGCAGCATGGCTTCGACCTCGATGGGCACCGTGGTGACCCCTGCCAGCCAGGTGGCCCATCCCATCGTGAAACCGGCGAGGTGGCCGAACGCGTAGTGCGGGAAGCGCGCGGTGCCGGCGCTGACCGCGAACATGCCGCCGAGTTCGGCGTGCACGAGGGCGAGCACCGCCACGGCCGCAGTGCCGATGAGCCAGGTCAGCACAGCTGAGGGACCCGCGACCTGCGCTGCGAAGAGCGCACCGAACAGCCATCCCGATCCGATGATCGACCCCACGGATATCCACAGCAGCTGGACGCTGGAGATGTGCCGGCGCAGCCTCTGTTCAGAGGCCGCACCGGCGGCCGGCAATGTGTCCTGCCCTGTCATGGCTGCCTCCCGGTCGGTTCCGACTGTCGAGCGCAAGTTTCAGCTCGCCGGTTCCTGGCTGTCCAGCAGACATATCCGGGGCATTGCTGTAAGCAGAACTGACAGATACGATGCGGCGCATGGCCCGCCAATTCGATCTGCACCGGCTGCGGCTGCTGCGGGAGCTGAAGCACCGGGGCACGATCACGGCCGTCGCGGCCGCCATGTCGTACAGCCACTCCGCCGTCTCGCAGCAGTTGACGGTCCTTGAGACCGAGCTCGGGGCCCAGCTGCTCGAACCCGACGGCAGGCGGGTGCGGCTCACGGCGCAGGGCGAGATCCTGGTCCGGCATGTCGAGGCGGTCCTTGAGCAGCTGGACCGGGCGGACGCGGATCTGGCCCGGGCCGCGGGCGATGTGGCCGGCAGGTTCAGGATCGCGACCTTCCAGACGGTCGTCCTGGCGCTCATGCCGTCCGTGCTGACCGCCCTTCGGGCCGCCCATCCCCGGCTCGGCGTCGAATTGGAACACGCCGACCCCGACGCCGCCCTCTCGGGTCTGCAGGTCAAGGAGTTCGACCTGGTGGTCGACGAGGTGTTCGCCGGTCAGCCCTTCGCCCGGTCGGCTGCCGTGGACCAGACCGTGCTGCACCGCGACCCGCTGCGGCTCGCGGTCCCGCCGGACTCGCCCCTGGCCGATGCCGGGCGGGTCTCGGACCTGGCCGGTGCCGACTGGGTGATGGAACCGGCAGGCAGTCCGGCACGGGAGTGGGCCGACCGGATCTGCCAGGCGGCGGGGTTCAGGCCGAACGTGCGGTTCGAATCCCCCGACATGCTCATCCATGAACGGCTGGTCCGAGGAGGGCACGCCGTCGCGTTCCTGCCCGATCTGCTCTGGGTCGAGACCTCACCGACCGTGCGCCTGCGCCCGCTCCCGGACAACGGCTACCGCGACATCGTGTGCAGCGTCCGCGCCGGAACGTCGGAGCACCCGTCGGTCAGGGCCGTCACGACCGCGTTGCTCGCGGCCTGCGCGGAGGCCGCCATCGCCATCACGACTCAGCTCGCCGCGCAGCCGGAGTGACGCCGCGACCGCCGCCACCTGGAGGCGGGGGTGGACGTGGGTCTCGCAGTTCCATGGCGGGCTCCAAGGCGTGCTGACTGCGACGCACCGTCGCGGGAGGCGAATGAGAGCGCTCTCAAACGTAATGTTCCACCGCGAACGCGTCAATGGTCTGGACCACGGATGCCCAATTTCTGACGGCCCGTCACTTCCCGTGCGACTGGTCCGCACGCCCGCGGCCCGGCTGATCAGGCATTTCGGCACACACCCATCGCTGTTTGATTTTGTGTCAATTAATAGGTTTCTCATGGCCCATTGACAGAAGAACCAACACGAGCGCTCAATGTGCCTTGGGCATCCAGCCCGCCCCCACGGTGTCCCTGGAGCCCGAGCAACCATGCCTGCTCATGGCATGGTCATGACGTGCCTGAGCGCTCGGCGCTGCCTCCAGGCTGCCGTGCCACCCCCACCAGCCGTCTTGCCTCGCTGATCCACCCCCACGGTGTCACGTTCAGCAGGCAGCGAAGGAGAAGAACGATGCACGCTGATCGGCGCAGACCGGCATTCCGCCGCTGGATGCCACGCGTACGGAGACTCATCCCCCTGTTGGTCATGACACTGCTGGCAGCAGTGCTCGCGAGCAGCACGACCGCGGCCCAGGCCGCTCCCCGCACACTGGCCGGCGCGTCGGCCGGCACCTCGGTCACCGTGGACGGCGGCCAGGGCGGTCGGACGTTCGACGGCATCGGCGCCATCAGCGGTGGCGGGGGCAACTCCCGGCTGCTGCGGGACTATCCGGCCGCCCAGCAGTCGCAGCTGCTGGACTACCTGTTCAAGCCGGGGTACGGCGCGGACCTGCAGCTGCTGAAACTGGAGATCGGCGGGGACGCCAACTCCACCGACGGCGCCGAACCGTCCATCGAGCACAGCAAGGGGCAGATCAACTGCTCCGCAGGCTACGAGTTCTGGCTCGCCGAGCAGGCCAAGGCCCGCAACCCGGGGATCAAGTTCTACGGTCTGACCTGGGCCGCCCCGGGCTGGATCAGCGGCGGGTTCTGGTCCACCGACACGATCAACTACCTGATCTCCTGGCTCGGCTGCGCCGGACAGCACGGCATCACCGTCAGCTACCTCGGCGGCTGGAACGAGAAGGGCCACAACGTCGACTGGTACATCCAGCTGCGGTCCGCTCTGGACAACGCCGGATACGGCAGCGTGCAGATCGTCGGCGACGACTCGGGCTGGAGCGTCGCGGACGACATGGCGAGCAACGCCTCGTTCAACAACGCCGTGTCGGTCATCGGCACCCACTACCCCTGCCAGGGCGGTGACGGCGGCAACGCCGACACCTGTTCCAGCACCACCACGGCGAAGAACAACGGCAAGCCGCTGTGGGCGTCGGAGAACGGTTCGCTGGACATGGACGCCGGAGCGCCGGCGCTGATCCGCTCGATCGTGCGCGGATATGTGGACGCGCGGATGACCGCGTACCTCAACTGGCCGCTGGTCGCGGCGATCTACCCGAATCTGCCGTTCAACACGGTGGGCCTGGCAGCTGCGAACTCGCCGTGGTCCGGGAACTACTCGATCGGCGAGGACACCTGGGCCACCGCCCAGGTGACGCAATTCGCCCAGCCGGGCTGGACGTTCATCGACTCCGCGTCGGGCTATCTCGGCGGAGCCGAGTCCAACGGCAGCTATGTGACGCTGAAGTCGCCGAACGGGTCCGACTACTCCACCGTCCTGGAGACCACCACCGCCACTGCCGCGCAGACCGTCGGCGTCCAGGTGAAGGGCGGCCTGTCCGGCGGCGCGGTGCACGTGTGGGCCACCCGGGTGAACAGCCCGAGCCCGTCCACCGACTTCGTGCACACGCAGGACATCACCCCGTCCGGCGGCTCGTACACACTGACGCTGCAGCCCGGCTGGATCTACACGGTCACCACGACCACCGGCCAGGGCAAGGGCACCGCCACCGCGCCCGCCGCCCACGCCCTCGCGCTGCCCTACAGCGACACCTTCGACGCCATCGCCACCGGCACCGAGGCCACCTACCTGTCCGACATGCAGGGCTCGTTCGAGGCACGCCCGTGTGCCGACGGCCGGTCCGGGCAGTGCGTGCAGCAGGTGACCCCGGTCAAACCGATCGAGTGGCAGGACGACTCCGACGCCTTTTCGCTGCTGGGCGACCCGACCTGGAGCGACTACACCGTCAAGGTCGACGTCAACCTGCAACAGGCCGGTACCGTCGAGCTCCTGGGCCGGGCCAATACCCAGAACCGTCCGCAGAGCCACCAGGCCGCCTACCAGCTGCGGGTGAGCGACACCGGCGCCTGGTCCATCGTCAGGAGCTCGGCGGCCGGCAACCTGAGCACGCTGGTCTCCGGAAACCGGGCAGCCCTGGGCACGCACGCGTGGCACACCCTCGCCCTCGGCTTCTCCGGCGACCGGATCACCGCCACCGCGGACGGCGCCACCCTCGGTACCACCAACGACACTTCCTTCGAAGCGGGCCAGGTCGGCATCGGCGTGGTGGGCTACCAGACCGACCAGTTCGACAACCTCTCCGTCACCGCCAACCCGCCGGGCAACCGCGGCGGCATCCTCAAGGGACGCCAGTCCGGTCTGTGCACCGATGTGCCCGGGGCGAGTCAGAACAACAGCACGCAGGTCGCGCTCTGGGACTGCGACGGCGCCGCCAACCAGTCCTGGACCCTGACGCCCTCCGGCCAGCTCACGGTCTACAGCGGTGCGAAGTGCCTGGACGTCAACGGCGGCGCCACGACCGACGGCACCGCGGTGCAGATCTACGACTGCAACAACTCCGCGGCCCAGCGGTGGACCGTCAACAGCGACGGCACGGTGGTCAACCCCAACTCCGGCAAGTGCCTGGACGCCACCGGAGGGGGCACCAGCCCCGGCACCCTGCTGGAGATCTGGACCTGCACCGGCGGCTCGAATCAGAGCTGGATGCGCGGCGCGGTCTCGGGGGCCGTCAAGGGCCAGGAGTCCGGCCGCTGCGTGGACGTGCCCGGCTTCAGCCAGACCAACGGCGCCAAGCCCGACCTGTGGGACTGCAACGGCGGCACCAACCAGACCTGGACCTCCACCACCACCAACCAGCTGACCGTCTACGACTCCAAGTGCCTTGAGGTCACCGGCGGCGCCACCGCCGACGGCAGCCCGGTGGAGATCTGGGACTGCAACGGCGGCAGCAACCAGCAGTGGCGGGTGCGTGCCGACGGCAGCGTGGTCGGCGTCGGATCCGGCAAGTGCCTGGATGCGGTCGGACACGGTACGGCCAACAGCACGGCACTGGAGATCTGGACCTGCACCGGCGGCGCCAACCAGATGTGGCGGCTGTCCTAGCCGTCGCCGGCTCCCGCTGGGCCCACAGGCCCCGACCAGCAGCGCGTTCGTCGCGCCGGAAACAGAACAGCGGCGCCCGCGAGCCGTTCCGGGCTCGCGGGCGCCATGGCGGAGAAGTAGGTGCCTGCCTGCGTCAGCTGTGCAGCAGCCGCAGGTCGATCGCGTCGGCCAGCACCTTCATGCCGATGTCGTTGGGGTGGATGTGGTCGCCCGAGTCGAAGATCGGGTCGAGGGCGGCCGGGTTCGCGGGGTTGCGGATGGCCTGGTCGAAGTCGATGACGCCGTCGAAGGCGCCGCTGGTGCGGATCCACTGGTTGACGCTCTGGCGGATGGCCTCGGCCGCAGGCGTGTAGTACCCGTTGCCCTGGTCGGGCGTCAGGGTGCCGCCGATGACTCTGACGTGGGCGGCATGCGCCTGGTCGATCAGGGTGCGGTAGCCGTTGATCAGGTCCGTTGCCGTCAGCGGCGCGCCGTTGGGGCCGGCGCTGTTGCCGATGTCGTTGATGCCCTCGAAGAGGATCACGTCCTTGACTCCTGGCTGGCCGAGGGCGTCGTGGCCGAAGCGCTTGAGGGCGCTGACGCCCTGCCAGAGGTTGGGGACGTCGGTGAGGACCCTGTTCCCGCCGATCCCGGCGTCCACCACGCTGAGATTCTGCGAGGTGCCGGCGCCCAGCCGCCGGGCGAGGAAGTCGGTCCAGCGGGTGTAGGTGCCGGTGGACGAGTGGTAACCGTCCGTGATGGAGTCCCCGAAGGCGACCACCGTTCCCTTCGCGGTCGGCGAGACCACGTCCAGCCCCGCCAGGTAGTACCAGGAGGTCGTGGTGGTGCCGAACGCGTCCACGAGGTCGTCGCCCGCATGGTCGCCCGGGGCCGCGTAGGTGGTGTCGAACGCGTCCGAGTGCCAGGTGGACGCGCCCGTGCTGCCGGGCACATAGAGGCTGACCAGCACGTTCTCCCCGGCGCTGAGCGAGATCGGGATGACGTCGCTGATCGCCTGCCCACCCGCGGGGACGGTGACCTGGCCGGACCGACCGAACGTCACGTTCACGGTGGTCCCGCGCACCGCGTTTCCCCCGCTCGCCTGGACGGCGACGTCCACGGCGCCGACGTCGAGCGGCGTGGTGCTGTACCGGTTGGAGAGGGTGATGCGTACACCGGAGCCGGCGACGCTGCTGTGGACCACCATCCGGATGGTCTGGTCGTCGAAGGCCGGGCCGGCCGTGGTCATGCTGGGCGACCAGGCGCTGACCCGGGTTCCCGTGCGCTGCGCCGAAGCCGCTCCGCTGCCCGCCGCGTGCGCGGCGCCGAGCGGCACGAGGGACAGGGCCATGCCCGCCAGTACGGCGGCCGTCTTGTGGAACATCGTTGTTCCCTCCACTCTTCTCGACTCGTCCGGGCTCACTCAGAGGTTCCGCAGCGTGACGGACTGACCGGGCGTGACGCTGACCTGTCGTGAACTCCCGTTGGCGAGGAGGGTCGTGGCACGGCCGCCGACGCTCCTGAGCGTGAGCTGGGTGACCTTGCCGTTCTTCCAGCTGAGGTCGGCGACGAAGCCGCCGCGCACGCCCACGCCGGACACCGAGCCGGAGGCCGCCCAGGCGGCCGGCAGCGCCGGCAGCAGTTCGATGTGGCCCGGCCGCGAGTAGACCAGCATCTCGATCACCGCGGACGGGGTACCGAAGTTGGCCTCGATCTGGAAGATGCCGCGGCCCGTGCTGACCTCGTAGATGTCGAAGAGGTTCATCGCGCTGCCGTTGCTGCCGTTGACCGACGGCTTCAGGTTGGTGACGACCAGCTGGTACGCCTTCTCCGCGTTCTTCAGCCTGGCCCAGCACAGGCTGCGCCAGGCGTTGGCCCAGCCGAAGCTGGTCATGCCGCGCGCGGTGAGCAGGGCGGTCGCGCCGGCGAGGATGTCCTTCGGCGTGGAGTCGTCCGGACGGATCCGGTCGCCGGGGAAGAGGCCGATGAGCGGGGAGAGGTGACGGTGGGTGGTCTCACCCAGGTTGTCGGGCGTCATCCACTCCTCCAGCCAGCCGGTCGTGGGGCTGACCACGGGCAGGTAGAGGCGGTCACGCAGACCGTCGACGGTCGCGCTGTAGGCGGCGTCCTTCCCGAGCGCCGCCGTCGTGGTGTGGTAGTGGCCGAACAGGTTCCACACCAGCTCCTGGGCGTAGGTGATGCCCTTGGCGTCCAGCGGGCCCTGCTCCGGCGACCAGTCGCTGTCGGCGATCAGGACCTCGCGGGAGGCCCCGGACGCGTCCTTGACGGTGGTGGTGATGAGGCGCGCCTCCCAGAACTCCACGGCGCCCTTGATGAGGGGATAGATCTTCTGGAGGTAGGCGGTGTCCTGGGTGTACTCGTAGTGCTCGAACAGGTTCAGGCAGAGCCAGGCGTTGCCCGCCGGGTGCCACCACCAGCCGCCTCCGCCGTACGGGTTGGTGGAGATGGCGACGGTCCATCCGGCGATTTTGCCGCTGGAGTTGCGGTACCTGTTGGTCGAGCTGTTGAAGAGCCGCTGGGTGGTGTCCGTCCAGGAGGGCAGCTGCGCGAGGCAGTAGTCCGTGAAGGCGTCGAAACACGGGGACAGGCCCGCGCGGTCGGCGATCCAGTAGTTCATCTGGAGGTTGATGTCGGTGTGGTAGTCGGCCATCCAGTCGGGGTCGTTGCCGTCCAGCCACAGGCCCTGCAGGTTCAGCGGCAGGCTGCCGCGCGAGCCCGAGACCATCAGGTAGCGGCCGAACTGTACGTAGGCGGCCTCGAGTTCCGGGTCGGGGACGTTGTCCCGCCAACGGGCCTGCACCCGTCCCCAGGTGTCCAGCGCACGCTGCGCAGCGGAGGAGCTGCCCAGGTCGAGGGCGAACGGGCCGAACGCGGCCCGGAAGTCGGCGACATGGGTGTGCAGCAGGGTGGTCGCGGACTGGCCGGACGCGGCGAGGACCTTCGTCCGGGCGAGGTGCTCGGGGTCGACGGTCGGGTCGCGGTACTTCGCGGCGGCGTCGGGCGCGTAGTCGGTGCCGCCGCTGACGACGACGGTGAGGTCCCTGCAGCCGCTGAAGGAGATCGAGGTGCCGGCGACGCCGACCTTGCCGCTGCTGCTGTAGGCGGTGACGGCGGCGGCGTACTTCAGCCCGTTGGCGAGGGCGGCGCCGAACGAGACAGTGGGGCCGCTGCTGTGGGCGTTGGACTCACCATGGGTGCCGGCGAGGGAGACGGTGCCGGTGTAACTGCCGCCGCCGCCCTGGGAGAAGTGCAGGACGATGGCGTCGTCGGGGCGGCTGGCGAAGATCTGCCGTTCGTAGCCGACCCCGGAGACCTGGTACGAGGCGCCGACCAGCCCCTGGCCCAGGTCGAGGGTACGGCGGTAGTTGTCGACGGAACCCAGGTCGTGGCCGGGGATGTCGACGGTGAGCTGGGCGAGCAGCGTGTAGGAGCCGAAGTCGTCGCGGCCGTACGGGAACTGACCGTCGCTCTGCAGCGTGTCGTTGAGGCCGCCGGTCCACAGGGTGTCGTCGGTGATGGTCAGGAACTCGCTGGCCGGGTCATTGCTCGCGAGCGCTCCGAGGCGTCCGTTCCCGACCGGCAGGCCCTGCTGGATCATCGAGTTGGGAGAGCCGGGGGCCTGCCACCACAGCTGGTTCTTCGCGGCGTCGGCCGCCGACAGCATGGGAGACACGGTGGGGCGGAGCGGGGCCGCCGACGCGGTGAAGGCCGACATGGTGCCCAGGGTGGTGGCCACGCCGGCT
This sequence comes from Streptacidiphilus sp. EB103A, assembly GCF_041261405.1. NCBI lineage: Bacteria > Bacillati > Actinomycetota > Actinomycetes > Kitasatosporales > Streptomycetaceae > Streptacidiphilus > Streptacidiphilus sp. EB103A. The sequence goes on from NZ_JBGCAQ010000004.1 coordinate 123,002, forward strand.
GCGGCGGCGAGGGCGAGGAAGTTCCTGCGGCTGGGGCGGTTGTTGTCCGAGTTTTCCGAGTTGTCTGTTTCGACTTGCTGGATGTCCACGGCTCTGCACTCCACGGATCTGGTGAACGGCAAGGGTGGGAAGGCCGGTTGGGGGCGGGGCCCGGGGTGGTTTCGCCGGGCCCCGCGGCGCGGGTCAGCCGGAGGAGGGGACGTCGATCTTGTCGATGTCGGGTGCGTATCCGCCGCTGCCGCTGTCGAAGGTGATGGTGTTGGAGCCCGCTTTCAGTGCCAACTGGACGCTGACGGTGTCGACCGTGTTCCAGTCGCCGGTGGACGGGAACGGCAGGCTGGTGCCGTTGCCGCTGTTGGAGTAGACGGTCACCGAGCGGGGGTCGCCGCTGACGTAGGCGACGTCGACGGTGTAGATCCCGTCCTTCTTCACCGTGATGTCGTTGAACTGCAGCTTGCCGCCGAGGTAGAGGTTGCCGACCTTCAGGTTGTCCGAGCAGGCGGCGCAGCCGACGATGGAGGCGCCGCCGCTCAGTGTGTTGTTCAGCGACTCGGCCTCGTAGGTCGTGGTGGCCAGCCGGCTTCCACCGGGCTTGATGGTGAACAGCCGCGAACCGTGCGCGGGCAGTGCCTCGGTGATGCTGTCCTGGTGGGAGCCGAGGTCCTGCTTGTTCCACAGGTCGCGCACGGAGGCGCTGCCCTTGAAGCCGAACGACGCCCAGTCGGCGGTCACCGAGGCGGGCGAGTCGGCGAGGTTGAACAGGGCCACGGTGTAACTGCCGTCGGCGTTCCTGGTTCCCCAGACCTGCTGGTCGCCAACTGGGGTGACCGGACGGGCCACCGGCGAGCTGTTCTGGTCGACGGCGATGACCTCCCGGTTGGTGAGCAGGGAGAGCCCGTAGCTGTCCAGCTTGGTGAGGTCGTCACCGGTGAAGAGCGGCGACTTGTTGATGGCCCACAGGGTCATGTAGCTCTGCCGCTCGGCGTTGGTGATCCCGTCCATCTGCCCGTTGCCGACGTCGAGCGAGTCGAGGTCGTTCCAGCCGCCCGGGCCTGCCTTGTGGCTCCACGCGGGCGCGTCGTTCCAGCGTCCCTTCACCGAGTTGTTCCAGGTGACCAGAGTGCCGCAGTAGCACTCGACGTCGGTGTCGATGCGCCAGCCGTTGGAGTACTCCTGCCAGTCGGCGGCGTGCCCGATGTCCAGCGACCACGACAGCTCGAAGTGGATCGGGCGCCCGGTGGCGGCGATGGCCTGGTGCCAGGCGGCGACGTCGGGGACGTTGTTGTAGTTGTCGCCGGACTTGAACGAGCCCGGGCCCACGCCGTCCAGCTTGAGGAAGTCGTAGCCCCAGCCGGCGAGCAGCTGCGCCTGCGAGTCGATGTACTTCTGCGCGCAGGGGTTGCCGAAGTTCAGCTTGTAGGCGCTGTCCCAGCCGTTGGTGGTGCGCAGGTCCGGGTAGACGATGTCGGCGGTGGTGCAGCCGGGGGCGTTCCAGACCGGCACCTTGCCGCCGCCGTACGCACCCTTCTCCAGGCCGACCGGCAGGTAGATGCCGGCCTTGAGGCCCTTGGAGTGGATGTGGTCGGCGACCGCCTTCATTCCGTCGGGGAAGCGCTTCGGGTCGGGCGTCTGTCGACCGTACTGGTCGTACCCGGGCGTCCAGTTGTTGTCCATCCACCAGCCGGCGTCGATGTTGACGTAGTCGTAGCCGGCGCTCTTCAGCGTGGTGGCCAGGGCGTCCGTCTGTTTCAGGACGTTCGCCTCGGTGAGGTAGCTGTAGCTGCCGTTCGGGTTGAGGCCCGGGTACGAGGAGGACTGCATGCTCCAGCTGGACCAGCCCATGTAGGGCGTGGCACCGACGGCCGAGGCGGCGTTCGGCGGGGTCGTGGGGGCGGAGGAGGGGGTGAGGGTGGCAACGGCGGGGTGGGCGTTCGCCTGGGCGGCGCCGCTGACGGCGGTGGCGAAGCCGGCTGTGAGGGCCAGGGCCAGCATGGCTCTGGCCGTGCGGCGCAAGGCGCCGGCCGGGTTTTCGGGCAGGGGTGAGTACGAGGATGACCGCATGGGTCGAACCTCCAGTGGTGGGGTCATGGGGGGTACGCAAGAAACCGGGCTGGGCACGTGGGGGGCGTTCGGGTCTGCGGCTCAGCCCTTGCCCGTGCCGACGGTGAGAACGCTGATGAACCAGTGGTGGGGGTGCGGCTCTACGGCGTCATGGCTGCTCCTCGTACGTGTCTGATCCGATGAAGGACTGGATCGCGGTGGCCGCGGCCCCGCGCGCCCACTCCTCGAAGGGCAGCGGACGTGTCATCACGTCGCACTGCGCGGCGGTGCCGAAGGCGGACGCGGCGAAAGCGTCGCGGACACCCCCGGCGAACAGGTCGTAGGCGGCGAGTCCCTCGCCCGAGATGATCACGCGCTGCGGACCGAAGAGGTTGACCACCGAACCGATCGCCCTGCCGATGGCCTGGCCGGCCCGCGCGTACACCTCTCGTGCCCCGGGGTCGCCGCCGCGGGCCAGGTCCAGCGCATCGGCCGCGGTGGCCACGGGCTTGCCGGTGACCTCGCGGACTTCCCGCAGGATCGCCGGATCCGCCGCGATGGCCTCGACGCATCCGTTGTTGCCGCAGTGGCAGCGCGGACCGAGCGGGTCGATGGACAGATGTCCGATCTCGCCGGCCACCCCGTGCGCCCCCGACACCACCCGGCCGTGCACCACCAGGCCGCAGCCGACTCCGGCGCCCACGGTCACCAGGGCGAAGCTGGAGAGTCCCACTCCGGCTCCGAACCACTGCTCGGCGACGGTGAGCGCCCGTACGTCGTTGTCGACCGTGACCGGCAGACCGGTGGCGGTCCCGAGGATCTCGGCCAGCGGCAGGTCGCGCCACTCCAGGAAGGGCGAGTAACGCACCACACCGTCCGCGCGGTCCACATCACCCGAGACGGCGACTCCCAGGCCCCGCACCGGCGCACCAAATCCGTCGGCCTCTGTGAGGAGTTCCTGCACCAGCGCGGTGATCGAGGGGAGCACCGCCTCCGGTTCGCGGTTCGCCAGTGCGAGGTGCCGGGCGACCCGGACCCGGCAGCACAGATCGGCCAGGACGGCGATGATCTCGTCGCCGGTGACCTTGATCCCGATGAAGAACGCCCTGCCCCCGTCCACCCGCACCGGATTGGCCGGACGCCCGAGGGCGGACCGTGCACCCTCGTTCGGGTCCTCGACCACATAGCCGAGCTCCATCAGCGGGCGCACCGCCTTGGTCACCGCGGCTGCGGACAGCCGGGTCCGCCGCGCTATCTCGGCCCGGGTGAGCGGGCCGTGGGAGAGCACGGTCGTGAAGACCAGGGAAGCGGCCGGCGTCTTCGCCAGGACCGCCTCATGAGCAGAGGCCGAGGGCATGGCCGGAAACCTAGGTTCGTTCTTTTCCGCTGTCAATGAAAGAAACATGATCCCTTTGAAGTTCCTGAGGACACGGCATCTGATCAGCAAAGCCAAGCCGAGTCCCGGCTATTGACAGCCGATCAAAGGCACGCTTGGCTGCTCCTTGCTCAGACCTGCGGAGAGGACTTCACTCCATGCCCATCACCCCCGCGCGGATCGTCTCCCTGCGCGCGGCCGGCACCGCCCTCGTCGTGGAACTCACCGAGCCGGTGCCCCGAGTCCTCCACTGGGGCGCGGACCTCGGCGCCCTCTCGGACGCGGACCACGCCGCGCTGAGCCTGACCGCCGAGGCGGCCGCGCTGCACAACTCCCTCGACACGCCGCGCCGGTTCACGATCTGGCCGACCGAGGCGGACGGCTGGTCCGGCACCCCCGCCCAGCAGGGCCACCGGGCGGGCACAGCGACCACCCCGCGACTCGCCACCACCGGTGTCGACCACCGTGAACTGCCCGGCGGCGGAGCGGAACTGGTCGTGGAGCTCCACGACAGCGTCGCGGAGCTCGACATCGCCATGACCTTTCGGCTGGAGCCGTCGGGCGTACTGGGCGTGCAGACCCAGGTCACCAGCCGGGCCGACGCGACCGGTGCGGCGCCGTACGATCTCGCGGGCCTGCAGACCCTGCTGCCGCTGCCCGAACGGGCGGCCGAGGTGCTGGACTTCACCGGGAAGTGGAGCCGCGAACGGTCGCCGCAGCGCCAGCGGCTGGGCTTCGGCACCTACAGCCGGGAGGTGCGGCGGGGCAAGCCGGGTGTGGACTCGCCGTACCTGCTCGCGGTCGGCGTGCCGGGGTTCGGCTTCCGGGACGGCGAGCTGTGGGGGCTGCACGTCGGCTGGAGCGGTGACCAGCGGTACGCGGTCGAGCGCCTGCCGGAGGGCGCCGGCACCCACACCGCCGTTCTGGGCGGCGGCGAACTGCTGCGGGCCGGTGAGATCCGGCTCGGCCCGGGGCAGTCCTATCGCACGCCGGTCTGCTACTTCGCCTGGTCCCGGCACGGCCTGGACGGCCTCGCCGATCGCTTCCACAGCCTGCTGCGGTCCCGTCCGTCCCACCCGGCCGGTCCGCGCCCGCTGCTCCTCAACAGCTGGGAGGCCGTCTACTTCGACCACGGTTTCGACCGGCTGCGGCAGCTCGCCGACCGGGCCGCCGCCGTCGGCGTGGAGCGCTTCGTCCTGGACGACGGCTGGTTCCTCGGACGCCGCGACGACACCGCCGGCCTGGGCGACTGGACGGTGGACGAGAAGGTCTGGCCGGACGGCCTGTCACCCCTGGTCGACCATGTGCGGTCGCTCGGCATGGAGTTCGGGCTGTGGGTCGAGCCGGAGATGGTCAACACCGACTCCGGGCTGGCCCGCAGCCACCCCGAGTGGATCCTCGGCCCGTCGCAGGGGCTCGGCCCCAGCGCCCGCCACCAGTACCCGCTGGACCTGGCGAACGAGGACGCCTGGCAGTACCTGCTCGCCCGGCTGGACGCCCTGGTCGGGCACTACGCGATCGACTTCCTCAAGTGGGACCACAACCGTGAACTCCTTGAAGCGGTGCGGCGCGGGCCCGGCGGCGTGGACCGGCCGGGCGGCCACGCGCAGGTGGTCGCGCTGTACCGGCTGATCGACACCCTGAAGGAACGGCATCCCGGACTGGAGATCGAGTCCTGCGCCAGCGGCGGCGGCCGCGTCGACCTCGGCATCCTCTCGCGTACCGACCGGGTCTGGCCCTCCGACTGCAACGACGCCCTGGAGCGCCAGTCGATCCAGCGCTGGACCGGCCAGTTGCTGCCCCCCGAACTCGTCGGCACCCACGTGGGACCCTCCCCCACCCACACCACCGGCCGCCACGGGTCCGACACCTTCCGCCTCACCACCGCCCTGTTCGGACACGCGGGCATCGAACAGGACCTCACCCGCTGCACGCCCGAGGAGTTGGCGCGGCTGACCGAGTGGGCCGCGCTCTACCGGGAGTTCCGCCCGCTGCTGCATGCCGGGCGGGTGGTCCGGGCGGACCTGGACGGCGAGGCGACACTGCTGCACGGCGTGGTTGCCCAGGACGGGGCGGCCGCCCTGTTCTGCTGGGTCCGGCTGACCACCTCCGCCGAGGGCCAGTCGGGCCGGATCCGCTTCCCGGGCCTCGCCCCGGACGCCGCCTACCAACTCCGCCTCCGCACCGAGCTGGGCCTGCCCTCGTTCCACCAGACGACCGCTCCCGCGTGGGCCGGCCGCGCCCTGAACGGCTGGGTCGATCTGCCGGGCACGGTCCTCACCCTGGCCGGGCTGCCGATGCCCACTCTCAACCCGGAGCAGGCCCTGCTCATCGAGGTGCGGCGCCTGCCCGACCCGCGCTGACGGCGGTGCTCGGGGTGGGTTCGGCGTCGGTGAGCCGGTGTTCGAGGCGCTGTCCCTCGATGTCCGGGTCGGGAACGTAGCGGGCGAACCACCGCGGGTGGTACCAGACCTTCGATCCGATGATCGCCATGACCGCGGGGACGAGGGTGAGCCGTACGACGAAGGCGTCCAGGAAGACGCCGACGGCGAAGCTGAAGCCGACCGCCTTGATGGTGGGGTCCTTGGTGACCATGAAGGCCACGAAGATGGAGAACATGATCAGCGCTGCCGCGGTGACGACCCGTGCGGAGAGTGCGGTGCCGCGCTGGACCGCGCGGCGCGCGTCGCCGTGCCGGGTGAACTCCTCCTTGATCCGCGAGACGACGAACACCTCGTAGTCGCTGGAGAGTCCGAAGATGATCGCCATCATGATGATCGGCAGGAAGCTGATCGTCTCGGACGGGGTGATGCCGAACAGGTGCCTGCCCCAGCCCCACTGGAAGGTGGCGACCTGGGCGCCGACGGCCGCGGCCATCGAGAGCAGGAAGCCGAGGATCGACTTGAGCGGCACCAGGACGGTGCGGAACGCGAAGGTCAGCAGGATGAATGCCAGGCCGACCACGACGATCAGGAAGACCGGCAGGGCGCTGGAGAGTTTGGCGGAGACGTCGATGTTGGAGGCGGTGGTGCCGCCGACCAGGATGTGCGCGCCGGTGCTGCCTTCGATGGTGGTCCGGTTGTCGCGCAGGGTGTGCACCAGGGTGGCGGTGGCGGCGTCGTTGGGGCCGGACGCGGGGATCAGCCGGATCAGCGAGGTGCCGTTCTGGGCGGCCAGCGGGGTCACCTTGGCGACGTCGGGCATCCTGGCGAGGGCCGAGGCGATCTGCTGGGTGTCACTGGGGCCCGCGATGTCCTGGGCGACGATCAGCAGGGCGCCGTTGAAGCCGGCGCCGAAGCCTTCGGTGGTCAGGTCGTAGGCCTTGCGCTGGGTGGTGTCGGCGGCCTGTGAGGCTCCGCTGGGCAGGCCCAGCTGGATCTTCGTCGCCGGGATCGCCAGGATCCCCAGCAGGGCGACCGCGCCGATGACGACGGGCACGCGGTGGCGTACCACGAAGCGCGCCCAGCCGGCTCCGGCCGTGGTGTCCGGGTCGGCGGCGGAGCGGCGGGCCACCCGCGCGGCGCGGGCGCCGAACCCGGGGATCCGGGTGAAGCGGGCGACCCTGGTTCCGGCGAAGCCCAGCACCGCGGGCAGCAGGGTCAGCGCGATCAGCAAGGCGATGGCGACCGATCCCGCGGCGGACAGTCCCATCGCGGTCAGGAACGGGATGCCGACCACGCTCAAGCCGCACAGCGCGATGATCACGGTGAGGCCGGCGAAGACGACGGAGCTGCCGGCGGTGCCCATGGCCAGCGGCACCGACTCCTCCGGGGTCATCCCGTTGAGCAGGTTGGCCCGGTGCCGGGACAGGATGAACAACCCGTAGTCGATGCCGCAGGACAGGCCGAGCATCAGCGCCACCGTGGTCGAGGCGGAGGCGATGGTGATGACCGAGGCGACGGCGGTGATGCCCATCAGCGTGGTGATCACGCCGATGACCGCGCCCAGGATGGGCATGCCGGCGGCCGCGAAGGAGCCGAAGGTGATCATCAGGATGATGAAGGCGATGACCAGGCCGACCAGTTCGGGCGTCTCGGAGAGCTTCTGGTGCCAGCCGGGATAGACGCTGCCGCTGTACTCGACCTGGATGCCGGCGGCCTGCACCGGCTGCACCGCGGCCTTGACGGCGTCGAGGTTGGCGTCCTTGACGTCGGGCCCCTTCGCCGACCACTGCACCTGTCCGAGCGCGACCCTGCCGCTCGCTGAGACCAGGTGTCCGAGGTAGGGGTCCACGGCGTTGGAGACCTGCGGCACCGTCTTCAGCTTGGCCATGGCCGTCTCGATCGCGGCCTTCTCGGCCGGATCGGTGAGCTTGCCGTCGGCGGTCGCGAACACGATGGTGCTCTGGCCGCCGCCGAACGCCGGCAGCTTGGCGGACAGCACGTTCGAGGCGTTCTGCGCCTCGGTGCCCGGGATGGTGAAGGCGTCGTTGGTCTTGCCGCCGCTGGCCTGGGCGATGACGATCGCGGCGATCGCGGCGGCCAGCCAGATCCCCAGCACCAGCCACCGGCGCCGGAACGAGAAATGCGCAAGACGGTGCAAATACGTCGACATGGAAGGTCTCCACTGCTCGGTGCGGGTCTCGCAGTCTGCCGCCGACGCTACGCCGCTCACTTGCCGAGCGTCAAGCGAATGACTTGACGTGCGGATAGTGACTCCCTTGACGCACGACCAGTCATTGACTGGACGCCGTCCAGTAAGCTGGAAGCCGGGCCGCGAGCAATGAGGAGCAACGATGGCGTCGCACGTCAGAGGCATGTCCAGCCGAGCCGCACAGGCCGAGCGGACCAGGCAGCAGATCCTGGAGACCGCGCAGCGGCTGTTCGCCGAACACGGCTACGACGCCACCTCGATCCAGATGATCGCCGACGAGCTGGGGCTGACGAAGGCTGCGGTCTACTACCACTTCCGTGCCAAGAGCGACATGCTGCACGCGGTCATGGAGCCCGGAGTCCGGCGCATCGAGACCCTGCTGGACGAGGCGGACGCGATGCGGGGCCGACGGGCCCGGATCGAGCACGTGGTCGGTGGCGTCGTCGACTTCATCGTGCAGAACCGGCACTACGCGGTGATGGCCTCCAGCGACCCCGCCGCCAAACGGCACGACAAGGACGAGCACGCCACCCAACTGGCCCACCGCGCCCGCACCCTGTTCTTCGGCGAGCACCCGACCGCCACCGAGCGCATCTCCTTCACCGCGGCCTTCTCCGTCGTGGAACGCCTGCCGGAACTGGTCGACCTGACCGACGAGGAACTCAGGGAAGCCCTCCACGCCACCATGCTCCGCATCCTGCGCACCCCCTGACCCCTGGTCCGCTTCACGCCCTCGTCGGCGCCCCGGGCGGCTCCGGCCGAACCGGCTCACAATGGGGCCATGCAGCTTCAGCAGGTAGCCGCGGCCTCGCAGGCCACCGCTGCGGAGTCGGCCCGCAACGCGAAGGTCGCTCTGCTCGCCGACCTGCTCCGCGGGCTCGATCCGGCCGACCGGCACGCCGCCGTCGTCCTGTTGTCCGGCGAGTCGCGCCGGATGCGGGTCGGCGTGGGACCGGCGGCACTGCGCGACCTGCCCCCCGCCGCCGAGCAGCCGCAGCTGGGCGTCGCCGAGACCGAACAGGCCCTGCACACCATCGCCGAGCTGCAGGGACCCGGCTCCCAGGCCGAACGCCACCGGCTACTCGATTCCCTCCTCTCCCGGGCCACCGCCGAGGAACAGGCATTCCTGCGCGCGGTGCTGGTCGGCGAGCTGCGGCAGGGCGCGCTGGACGCCGTGATGGGCGACGCCGTCGCCAAGGCCGCCGGAGTCCCCGTGGCGGACGTCCGCCGGGCGCTGATGTTCCGGGGATCGGCAGCCGCCGTCGCCGACGCGGCGATGACCGGCGGCACGGCTGCGCTCCGCGCGTTCAGCCTTGAGCTCGGGCGACCGGTACGGCCGATGCTGGCCGCCTCCGCGCCCGACGTCGCAGCCGCCCTGGACCGCATCCGACCCGCCGCCCTGGAGTGGAAACTCGACGGCATCCGGGTTCAGGTCCACCGCGACGGGGACCGGATCGGCGTCTTCACCCGCAGCCTGGACGACATCACCGCCCGCGTCCCCGAAGTCGTGGAGGCGGTACGGGCGCTGCCGGTGCGTTCGGTCGTGCTCGACGGCGAGGCCCTGGCCCTGGGCCCGGACGGGCGCCCCCAGCCCTTCCAGGTCACCGCCGCGCGCACGGCCTCCCGCAAGGACACCGCGGCGCTGCGCGCCAAGGTCCCGCTGAGCGTCTTCTTCTTCGACCTGCTCCACCTCGACGGCGCCGACCTGCTGGACGCGCCCGCGCAGCGCCGCGTCGACGCCCTGGCGGCTACGGTGCCGGCGGAGCTGCGGGTGCCCAGGCTGGTCACCGCCGACGACGGCGACGCCCGTGCGTTCCTCCACGACTCCCTCGCCCACGGCCACGAGGGAGTCATCGTCAAGGACCCGGACGCCCCTTACGCGGCCGGCCGCCGCGGCGCGGGATGGATCAAGGTCAAGCCCCGGCACACCCTGGACCTGGTGGTCCTGGCCGCCGAATGGGGCAGCGGACGCCGTCGGGGCTGGCTCAGCAACCTGCACCTGGGAGCACGGGCGGACGGCGCGGAAGGACTGCCGCAGGGCACGGGTGAATGGGTCATGCTCGGCAAGACCTTCAAGGGCCTCACCGACGAGATCCTCGCCTTCCAGACCCGCGAACTGCTGCTCCGAGAGGTCCGCCGGGACGACTGGGTGGTGTACGTCCGCCCCGAGCTCGTGGTCGAGATCGCCATCGACGGCCTGCAGCGCAGCCCCCGCTACCCGGCCGGACTGACCCTGCGCTTCGCCCGGGTCCTGCGCTACCGCGACGACAAGGGCCCCGCCGACGCCGACACCATCGCCACCGTCAGGGAGCTCGCCGCCGAAGGGCTGTGACCGCCGCCGGAACACGGTCAGCGGACGACGTCGAAGACCTCCTTCTGCAGGCAGTTGGACTCTCCACCGACACTTTGGAGCCCGTTCTGGGCATATCCGTCAGGCCTGAGGTCCGGGTCGCGGGGTTCCCGTTCCTACTCCATGAGTCGTGATCGCCAGTGGGTGAGGCCTTGCACCAGGTCGCTGTCGGCGGAGGTCAGCCTCATCAGACAGCTCTCGATGTAGTAGAGGTAGAGCGGGATCAGCTCAGCGTGGAGGAGCTCGGTCAGGCGCTCTGCCGAGTCTGGCTGTCCGTGACGCGCCCGGGTCGCGGCACGGACGAGCTCTGCCGCGGCCGGGGTGGACTGCCCTAGGTGGTACTGGATTGCGTCGTCGGTGGATCCGGGCACGGCATGGGCGGCGGTGTAGAGGAACCTGACGGGGAGCAGGACGGCTTTCGTGAACCGTCTGATGTCGCTCACGAGGCGTTCTGGCCTGTGAAAGTCGGCCACCACGGGGCCCGCGGCGAGTACTTCCAGCGCGAAGCCGATGCTGTCGATCAGCAGCACGCGGGCATCTGGCTGTTCCACGTCGCGGCGTACGTCGGTGCCGAGCAGCAGTACGCCGCTGTTCTTGAGGTCGAGTCGGTCGACGGCCGGGAATCTGCCGTCGTCCTGGTTCGCGCGGAGCGCGGGCAGGGAACTCCAGAACACCGAAAGGCGCTGGTAGTCACCCCCCGTCTGGTGGAGGTCGATGGTGAGACGGTGGATGGTCTGTTCGTCGTCTTGGCGGGAGTTCCTGAGCACGAGACCGAGGTCGATGTCGCTGACGGCGGGCGCGAACCCGCCGTGCGCCAGACTTCCGAGGGCGTAGGCCGCGACGAGTCGGTCGGTGAAGGTCTGCTGGAACGCGTTCGCGCAGCGCTCGGCGATTCCGGTGGCGGAACCGGAGTCGAGGGTCTCCTGGGGGAGGGTGCTCATGCCTGGCCTGCCGCGTCGTGCAGGGCCAGCTCGGCAATCCTGTCGGAGACCATGGTGATGATCTGCCAGGCGCGGTCGAGAAGAACGAGGACGTCGTCGAGTTGCCAGTCCTGGCGCTCGGCGAGCAGGCGGTAGCCCATCTCGATGTGCTCCAGGTCGGCTTCGTCGTGCAGGGCGAAGTAGCTGTTTCCGGGAAAGGCCAGGGACCCGGCGTTGCTGAAGGTCAGGCTGCCGGCTTCCAGTACGAGGTGGGCCAGGACGACGCGCTGCACGCCGGGCAGGGTGCGGAGCTGCTCGACGAACCACGCGGCTCCGGCCTCGACGACGGGATCCCAGCTTGAGGTCCGGGCGCTTTCGTGGCTCTCCGCCAGGATCTCGTTGTGGCCGACCTCTTCCTGCTGGTGCTCAATCGCGAGCGCCTTGAGTTGGGGGTCGGTCTCGAAGGCGGCACGGGCGTTGATCATCCGCTGGAACGCGTTCGACCACGGTGTTACGTGCACAATCACGGCGTCCTTGACGGGTCCCGGTGTCGCGGGGTCCTGCAGTAGACCGATCAAGGAACTGGAGCGGTACGCCCGGACGTGCTGATCGTTCCTGGCGGCGACTGCTTCGAGCGGCGCGGTCATGGTGGTCATACGTTCTCCTCCCGGAGGACTCGCCGCGACTGCTGTGACGGCGGGCTGGGCAGAACAGCCGGTGAGGGGTACACCGGAAACCTGAAGTAGACGGAAACGTCGCCGCCATCAGCGAGCGAGCGGTAGCTGACCAGCTCCTGGAGCCCCCGGCTCTGGTTCAGAGGCCGAGGCGCCACAGCGTGGAGCAGCGCGTGGTGGCGCTGCGGGTCGATGCCCTCGTGTGCCAGCAGCGCGCCGATTCTGGCCGCGGCTTCCGCGTCGGACGCGGTGAAGCTCGACACCCGGAAGTAGGTGCTCGCCTCGTCGGCGCGCGGGACGTCGGGCCGGAAAGCCAAGCAAGTCAGTGGGGTGCTTCCCGCGGCATCTGGCGCGTCGCCGAGCAGAGTCCGGTAGGCCGAGCGAGCCCGGACCGGGTCATGGGTCAGCGCGAGCGATGCCATCTGCTGCAGCACCGCGACGCTGTTGCTGTGGTTGCGGAAGTACACCTTGGCCCGGCTCCGCGCACTGTCGTCCAGGTCAAGGGCGAAGAACTCCAGCTCGCGCTCTACGCCGTCAATCTGCGCTCCCCCGGAAACTCCCGCGGAAGCGTCGGTCCACGCGGCGCCCATCCCGAGGCGTTCCATCGCCTCGCCCACCCTGGCGTAACGTTCCTGCAAGGCCAGGGAGTACAGCCCGAAGTAGATTTTGAAGGCCGGTGGATGCCCCGGCAGCCAGGCCAGCGAATGCCAGACGGGAACCGGCGCTGCCGCCTGGCCGGCGCTCGGCGCGAAGACGTCGGCCACCTTCTGGAGGCGGTCCAGGCTGACCAGTGGTTCCCTGGCCAGCCGGTTCGTCAGGTCCGCGGCAGCGGTCCGATTGGAAGCCGCAGTGATCGGTCTGGAGGTGCCCAGCGCCTCGAACAGGATGCGAAGCTCTGGTCTCCCGCGTGACCACTTCACCGACAGTTCGGCGGGGAAGCCGTCGGCGGCGACATAGGAGGGGAACGGGCTCGACCGCCCGACGGGTATGTCACCCCAGGGCCGCAGGACAGCACCGAGCTGGCGCGCCGCAGACTCCGTCATGAGTTGCTGCAGGCCGAGCCCGTCGCACATGTCGGCCCAGCGCTCACGTAGGAAGCCACCGATGGAGCGTTCTTCGCAAGAGAAGCTGCTGTCCACTCACCCTTCCGATCTCCAAGCGCGCCGTCCCCTCACCTCCTGGTGTTTGATCGACCCTCACGATCGGGACGAGTCCCGTCGCTCCGGGCGATGTGCAGGAGGCCTTCATGGGGGCCGGCGCGATCACCATCAGCAAACCCTCCAGGCATGCCCAACCGGAATGAGAGCAAACGGATTTGAGCAGGTGTCCATGGTGCGACATTGCCCACACGTGCAATGCCTTGCACCGTGCCGGATTGTCCTCACCCACCATTTCCGTGAGATGCCCAAGCGGTTCCTTCCACGCCCCGCAGTAGCTTCTGGCATGGGGAGCCCTGCTCGTCGGGGTGTTCATGACACTGAGCGACTCTGTCGGGGATCTTGGGGGCTACTTGCCTTGGCGCCACCAGAGCGGTCGAGGGAGGTGGCGGGAGTCGGTGTACTGCTGGAACGCGGTTGGCCGACGGGTGGGGGTGGCTTGTGGGTCGTGAACGCGGGCACGGCTGGGCGGGCGGCCTCAGCGTCCGGCATCGCGGCGTTCTGTGACGTTTCACCTGCACGTCGGGGCCCTGTCGCACCGTCAACCGCCGTCCATGGAACGGGAAGGGTTGCCCCAGATGCGGTGATACGATCGCACAAATCTTGCGGAGCAGGTGGATCCACCCCACACATTCTGGGGATGCAGCACCTGGCCCCTGACTAGTCTCGTCAGCGTTTTGCTGGCCCGCCGGCTTTAGGAGCCACAGGCAGACATGGACGTTCGCTCTTCCGCCCCGGTGCCCCCACCCGGCTGCCCTGCTCACTCCGCCGGCGGCCGTGTGCCGCTCTACAAGCCGGAGTTCACCGCAGATCCGCAGGCCTACTACGCCTACCTGCGCCACTTCGGGCCGACCGCGCCGGTCGACCTCGCTCCCGGTGTCGAAGCGACCTTGGTCACCGACTACCAGACTGCCTTGCGCATGCTGCAGGACCCGGTGAACTTTCGTAAGGACTCGCGGCGGTGGCGCGCCCAGGCGGAGGGCAGGCTGCCCGTGGGTAGTCCGGTGGTCCCGACGCTGACCTACCGGCCGAATGCCCTGTTCAGCGACGGTGCCGAGCACCTGCGGCTGCGCCAGGCCATCACGGACAGCCTGGCCCGCGTCGACATGCCCCGTCTCGCGCGCAGCACTGAGCAGGTCTCGGACTTCCTGATCGCCCACTTCGGGGGGCGCGGCTCGGCAGACCTGCTCGGTGACTACGCCAAGCAGGTGTCCCTCATGGTCTTCAACGAGCTGTTCGGCTGCCCCGCCGACATCGGTGACCGGGTCATGTTCGGCACCTCCGGCATGTTCGAAGGCGTCAACGCCGAGCAAGCGGTCGGCGTGCTGTTCGGCGCCTGCGGCGAGCTGGTGGCGCTCAAGCGCAGCCGGCCGGGCGACGACGTCACTTCGTGGCTGCTGCAGCACCCCGCCAACCTGACGGACGAGGAGATGGTCTACCAGCTCGCGCTTCTGCTTGCCTCCGGCTCCGAACCGCTGCGCAACCTCATCGGAAACACGCTGCACCGGGTGCTCACCGACGAGGAGTACGCCCGCAAGGGCGGGCTCATCGACGAGGCCATCGATCACACGCTCTGGGAGAACCCGCCCATGGCGAACTTCATGGCGCACTACCCCGCTACAGACATGGAGTTCGCCGGCCAGCACTTCCGGGCGGGCGATCTGCTGCTTGTCAGCATCGGTGCCGCGAACACGGGACCGGACCTGGCCATGGCTCGGAAGACGAACAGTCGCGCACACCTGGCGTGGAGCGCGGGGCCCCACGGCTGCCCGGCGAAGGACCCAGCCCGCCAGATCGCGGTCACCGCGATTGAGAACCTGCTCAAGCAGGTCCCCGACGTCGTCCTCGCTGTTCCGGAGCAGAGCCTGTCGTGGCGCCCCGGGCCGTTCAGTCGCGGCCTGGTCGCCCTTCCGACCCGCTTCACCCCAGTGGAGATCGCGCACCGAACCAGCTCAGCACCAGCTCCGGCACCCGCGCCCGGTACGAATCCCGTCGCTGCGGGGACCAAGGAGGGCGGAGGTCGCTGGAGCCAGTTCCTCAACTGGCTCAAGGCGTAGTCTGCGTCGGCCTCGCGCCGTCGCAGGACGGAACCCCCGTGTCAAGCCCCGGGTTTCGTGGAGAGTGGGTTAGCTGGTTTTCTGGAGTGACGCAGGGGGTTCGGTCGCGTGGTGGGCGGCTTCGTGCTCTGCGAGGGTGATGTGGCCGAGCCTGGGGACTCTCGTTGCCGGCGGAGGAGGGTATTTCGGGTTCGTGCTGCAGCGGTAGCAGGGATGCGGAACGGGTCCGGACGACAGTGGTCGTCCGGGCCCGTTTCTGCACGGTTATCCGCGCCGCATCGCAGCCTCTGGCCGGCTCTGCTCGCAGCCCCTGGCCTGCGGCCGCGCCAGAACCTCCCGCGCCTCATCCGTGCCCACCCTCGGCAGCATCGGCCAGCCGCCGGACAGTTGTCCACATGCACCCGGGTCACCGGCCCTCCGGCCCGGCGCCGCACCTCCACCGCCCGGACCCGCGGCGGCAACGAGTTCCCGATCCAGGTCGGGCTGAACCAACTGCTGTCGTCCACCCCCTCGTTCAACCCCGTCGCCGGCGCGGGTCTGAACATCACCGTCCCGGAGCTGGCGCCGGCCATCATCGTCGCCATCCTGCCGGTGCTGGTCCTGTTCCTGTTCTCACAGCGGACCCTGGTCTCCGGCATGCTCGCCGGCGCGACCAAGGACTGACCTCCCAGGTCCCCGAATTCACCTCGCGTCGGCGGCCATCGCCACGAGTTCGCCCATCACCTCGCGCTCGATGTCGAGGAACGACCGCTCCTCGCCCGGGGCGATCCACTTCTGGAAGGCCACGCCGAACACGGTCACGCCGGATTCCGCGGCGAGCGTGGCCGTCGCTCCGGGAACCCCCCGCGCGTGAAGTGCGGCAGCGATGGCGGTGGCCAGCCCCGCCAGCTTCAGGAGCTCCCGTTCCTGCAGCGCGGGATTCGCGGCGATGATCATCTGCCGCCGCCGTGAGTGGTCGCGGCGTTCGGCCGGGAAGAACGCCGCCGCGGCCGACAGGGCGGACTCGACCGTCCTGAGCGGTGACGTGTCCGGCGCCGCGACGGCCAGTCCGTCCAGGAACGCCTGCTCCAGCAGTTCCTGACCGCTGAAGAGCACCTCGCGCTTGTCGGCGAAGTGGCGGAAGAACGTGCGCTCCGTGAGGCCGACGGCCTGGGCGATGTCGGCCGCGGTCGTCCTTTCGAAGCCGCGGGTGATGTAGAGGTCCATCGCCGCCGCCTGCAGTCGCTCCCGCGTCCCGGGCTCCCATCGCACCATGCGGCCACTCTAGCGATGACAGTGGCCGACATAGCGGCTACTCTGACAGCAGTCACTGACGTCAGTCACTGACATGGCTCATCGAAGGAGATCATTCCCATGCGCGTCTTCGTCACCGGAGCATCCGGGTGGATCGGCTCGGCCGCAGTCGACGAGCTGCTCGCCGCCGGTCACGAGGTGGTCGGGCTCGCCCGCTCCGACGCCTCGGCCGCATCCCTCGACGCGAAGGGCGCCCGGGTCCACCGCGGCGACCTGGACGACCTCGACAGCATCCGGGAGGGCGCCGCGGCCGCCGACGCCGTCCTCCACCTCGCCAACAAGCACGACTTCGACAACCCCGCCGTCTCCAGCCTGGCCGAACGGAACGCCGTGCGGACGATCGGCGACGTCCTCACCGGATCGGGCCGTCCGTTCCTGGTGGCCTCCGGCGTCGCCGGCGCTGCGCAGGGCCGGCTGCTGACCGAGGACGACAGGTCGCCGTTCCACGGCCTGGAGTCCCCCCGGGGCGGCAGCGAGAACCTCGCACTGGAGTACGTCGATCACGGTGTGCACACGGTGGTTCTTCGCTTCGCGCCGACCGTGCACGGCGCCGGCGACTACGGGTTCATCGCGGCCCTGGTCGCGATCGCCCGCGAACACGGGGTCGCGGGCTACGTCGGCGACGGCGCCAACCGCTGGCCGGCGGTCCACCGGTCGGACGCCGCCCGGGTCACCCGCCTGGGACTGGAGAAGGCCCCGGCGGGCACGCTGCTGCACGCGGTGGGCGAGGAGGGAGTCGCCACCCGGGAGATCGCGGAGGCCATCGGACGGGGACTCGACGTTCCGGTGACCTCGATCGAACCGCAGGACGCCCAGAAGCACTTCGGCTGGATCGGCCGCTTCTTCGCCCTGGACGTCGCCACGTCGAGCGCCCGCACACAGGAGCTCCTCAGCTGGACCCCGACCGGGCCCACCCTCCTCCAGGACCTGGACTCCGGGTCCTACTTCCGCGCCTGACCCGACACGCGACAAACGCACAGCTTTCCGGACACAGGGTGACATAATCACCACTCAGCGTCACCAACCACTGACTGTCTGGAAGGTCTCCGTGAAGAAGACACTGCTGCGCACCGCCGTCGCCGCCACCATCGCCCTGGCCGCCCTGGCCGGCTCCGCCCCCGCCTTCGCTGACGCACAGCCGAGCGTCTCCACCTCCAGCACCACCTCGGACAGCGCCGCCCTCACCGGCGGCGAGGAGGGCGGGTCTGTGACGACCTCCAGCACCACCTCGGACAGCGCGACCGTCACCGGCCCCGTGGTCGACGACGACGACAGCTGCTACGGCCACTGGACCGAGCTGAGCTGGAAGGCCCAGGACGCCTGCGACGACAGCTTCGACGACTGACCGGTCCTCACCTGCTCCACCAGGAACGAGCGTGAGCCCTGTGCCGGCCTTTTCCTGTCGGCACAGGGCTCACGGTGCTGGAGAATGCCGGCGTGACACACCTTCGGCACCTCTCCCTCCGCGCGGACCGGCGGGACCTCGGGCTGGCCCTGCTCGCGCTCGGCGTCCTCGTGGCGAGTCTGGCGCGCTTCTCGCACGGCGAGCCCAACCTGACCGGATACTCCATCGATCTTGACGTCTACCGGTTGGGCGCACGCGCGTGGCTGTCCGGCCGCGATCTGTACGGCGGACTGCCGCCCACCCAGAACGGCCTGCACCTCGGCTTCACCTATCCGCCGATAGCAGCTGTCGTCCTGGCTCCCCTGACGCTGGTCCCCGCGCCGGTGGCCGCGATCCTGGTCACCGCGGTGTCCTTGGGCCTGCTGGCCGCCACCACGGCCCTGATGCTGGAGCGTTCGGGCGTACTGCCGCGTACTGCCGCGATACGCCTGGCGGTGGCGCTGATGCCGGCGGCCGTCCTGTTCGAGCCGATCCGCTCGACGCTGGGCTACGGGCAGGTCAACGTGGCGCTGATGGCCATGGTGGCGTTCGACTGCCTGTCGCCGCGGGTGCACTGGCCCCGTGGCGCCCTGGTCGGCCTCGCCGCGGCGATCAAGCTCACCCCGGCGGTCTTCGTGCTCTACTTCCTGATACACCGTCAGTGGCGCGCGGCTGCCAACGCCGCCGGATCCTTCCTGGCCGTGGGGGCGCTGGGTGCCCTGCTGGCGCCGCGGGATTCGGTCCGGTACTGGACCGCTGCCGTCTTCGACACCGGGCGCGTGGGTTCGGTCACCCTCGCTGCCGACCAGTCGCTCAACGGTGTCCTCGCCCGGGCCCATCTCTCCGGCTTCGCCCTGCACCTGGCCTGGCTGGGCGCCGCCGCAGCCGTCGGCTGCCTCGCGTCGGCCGGGGTGGCCCGCGCGGCCCGCGCGCGGCGGCCGGTGCACGCGCTCGCGCTCACGGCGTGTGCGGCGCTGCTGGTCTCCCCGATCTCCTGGTCGCACCACTGGGTGTGGGCGGCCCCGGTTCTCCTCACCGCAGCGGTCGCCGCCCACCGTGGCGCCAATCGCCGTACCCGGGCACTGGTCTACAGCAGTGTCGTGCTCTTCGTGGTCGGACCGCAGCGCTGGCTGCCCGGCGGCGGAGGCGGGGAACCGCACTGGTCCTGGTGGCAGCAGATCATCGGCAGCGCCTACGTCTGGGCGGCGCTGGCCGCCCTGCTCGCCGCCGTGTTCACGAACGCGGATCGGCGTCGCGGGCCAGCAGGGCGGCCTGTACCCGGTTCTCGCACTCCAGCTTGGTCAGGATCCGACTGACATACGTTTTGACGGTGGCTTCGCTCATATGGATGCGCTGACCGGCGTCGGCGTTGGAGAGCCCCTCCCCCAGGAGCGCCAGGACCTGGCGCTCCCGCTCGTTCAAGGTGGCGATGAGGCGCCGGGCCCGTGCTTCGCGGTCGGTGGCCGACGCCGTGGCGGCCAGGGACTCCGCCGCGTAGCGGGCGGCCACCGGGGAGAGGAACGCGTCGCCCGCGGCCACCGCCCGCACGGCCGCGATCAGTTCGGCCGGTGCCGAGTCCTTGAGGACGAAGCCCGCCCCGCCCTGGCGCAGCGCGCGCAGGACGTTCTCGCGGTCACCGAACGTGGTCAGGATCAGCGCCCGCACCGACGGCGCGCAGCGCTTCAGTTCGGCGAGCACGGTGAGCCCGTCCATGAGCGGCATCCGGATGTCGACCAGGGCGACGTCCACGCTGTAGGAGCGGGCCTTTTCCAGTGCCTCACGGCCGTTGGCCGCCTCGGCGACGACTTCGATGTCCGCGGCCGAGGTGAGGATCATCGTGATGCCCGCCCGGATGAGGGGTTCGTCGTCGGCGATGAGGACCCTGATCACCTGGTCTCCTGCCGGTCAGTTGGCGACGTCGATCTCACGCTTGCCGACCAGTCTGCCGCTCTGGAAGCAGAAACGGTAAACCGTCTGGACCTTCCCGAGCAGGGGCTTCTCCGGTGTGCCCTCGGCCATCAGGTCCAGGCAGGTCTGACCGGGCGGATCGGCCGGCAGTTTCCCGTCCAGCGCGGTGATGAGCAGCGACTTGCCCGAGGGCAGTTCCTGGCGCACCGCAGTCTCGCTCTGGCCAGGCTGTACCGAGTCATAGGTGGAACGGGAGACCAGGTTGCTGCCGACCTGGCTCACCAGTTTGCTGACGCCGAAGAACCCCGCTACTCCGATCACCAGCAGTACGGCCAGGGCGATTCCACAGCCGGCCAGGCAGCCCTTGGCCCTCCTGTTCTTCACCGTGGGCGTGAACCCCTCCTCGGGGTCGCTCTCGCCGGGAAAGTCCTGTGGAGCAGGGACCACGGTCGCCGACCCGCCGGCGGCCACAGGCTGGTACGGCAGCACCCCGGCGAGCCGGAAGCCGCCGTCACCGGTCGGGCCGGTGTGCAGCATCCCGCCGGCCAGCCGGATCCGCTCCTGCAGCCCGGTCAGCCCCTGGCCGCCGCCCGTGCCCGCCAGACCGGCGCGGTCCGCCGACGGCACCGGTCCATTGCCGACCTCCACCACCAGCGCGTCCGGTTCATAGCAGAGCCGTACCGCGATGGCCGCGCCCGGGGCGTGCTTGTACGCGTTGGTCAGCCCCTCCTGCACGATCCGGTACGCGGCGTGACTGGAGGCGGTGGACATCGGCCGGGGCGTCCCCGACTCCTCCATCCGGACCGGCGTGCCCGTCGTGGCCGCGAGCGCCACCAGTTCCCCGATGCCGCCGACCCCGGCCGAGCCGTTCGGCGACGGCTCGGCCCCGCTCCCGGTGGGCAGCGCGAGCATGCCGACCACCGAGCGCAGTTCGGCCATCGCGGCAGCCGAGGCCCTGCGCACCACGCCGACGGCCGTGTGTGCGGCCTCGCCCAGGGTAGGGTCCACCTCCAGGGCCCCGGCGTGCACCGCGATCAGGACCAGTTGATGGCCGAGGCTGTCGTGCATGTCATGGGCGATCCGCTGGCGCTCGCGGATCCGGGCCTGCTCCGCCACCCAGCCGCGCTCGCGCAGCAACTGCGCGTTGTGGTCCCGCAGCGCCTTCAGCAGCAGCCGGCGCTGGGTCCGGTAGCGGTTGACCAGCCCGGGGAGCAGTGAGAACACCAGAAAGGTCAGGGCGCTCCCGGTGACGTCGAGGAGCACATTGGACCAGTCCGGGGCCCCGATCGTGGAGAGCAACGTCAGGCAGAGGTACGAGCCGCCGAAGGCGGCGGCCGTCCTCGGCATCGCCTCGATCCTGCGTCCGGCCGACCAACTGACCGCGATCAGCAGCAGGCCCCCGTCCCCCAGGCCGCTGAGAACGCCCGCCGCGACCAGCGCGGTCGCGGGCATCGCTCGCCGCAGCAGCGAGACCACGGCCACAGCCAGCCCGATGCCGGCGGCCTCCGGCCAGGCCGCCGGCCCTGTGCCGTGTTCGCTCAGCCAGAGCCCTGCCGCCGTCAGGGCCAGAAACGCCGACAGCACGGCCTCCCCGGCCATCTGACGACGCGTCCAGTCGGCAGGATCGGTCAGCCGCTGCCACAGGCCCAGCACCCCTGATCGGATTTTCACACTGCCAACCCTAGGCAGCCTCCCCCACCCGGCACATCCGCCGAAGGTCGGCCCACCCGTCGACGAAAGGCTCGACCGCACGGCCGGGGCGGACACCGCCTAGTTGACCGGCGGGGGCGCCGTCGACTGCCTTACGACCAGGCGTGAGCCGACCCGGATCAGCCGGCCGGTGGCCTCCGGGCCGGTGCTGTCATGATCACCGCCGGCGTCCGGGCGGCTGTTGACGCGGCGCAGGATCTGCTCCGCGGCGAGTTCGCCCAGATCCTGGGCGCCGCTGTCGACGACGGTGACCGGCGGGTGCCAGTGGGAGAGCCAGGGCGCCGCCTCGTGGCACACCAGCGAGAGCTGGTCCGGGACCTGGACGCCGAGCTGGACCAGAGCTCCCAGGACCCCGAGGGTCGCCTCGTGGTTGGCGCTGTACAGGGCGGTGGGCCACGGCACGGCGCCGCCCATCAGCCGCATCACCGCCTCGGCGCCGAACGGCACCGTGTACGGGCCGCGTACGCACAGGTCGGGGTCGGCCTGGAGCCCGGCGGCGGCCAGTGCGGCGGCGAAGCCGGCGTAGCGGTCGCGTCCGGAGTCGACGGTGGGCGGGCCGCCGATGAAGGCGATCCGGCGGTGCCCCAGGTCCAGCAGATGCCGGGTGGCCAGCTCCGCGCCCTCGTGGTCGGCGGCCATCACGGAGTCCCCGGGGGCGCCGTCGGGCGAGCGCATCAGATTGACCACCGGTATCCCGGCCGCGCTCACCTCCCGCACCATCGCGTTGTTGTCACCGGTGCCCACGATGATCAGGCCGTCGACGCGGTGGTCCAGCAGCATCTCCAGATAGCGGCGCTCCCGCGCCGGGTCGGCGTCGGTGACGCACAGCAGCACCTGATAGCCGAACTCGTCCAGCCGCTGCTGGAGCACCCCGGTGATGGTGTGGAACGAGGCGTTCACCAGATTGGTGATCACCAGGCCGATGAGATTGCTGCGCCGGGTGCGCAGCCCGCTGGCGATCCGGTTGGGGCGGTAGCCGAGGCGCTCTGCAGCGGACTGCACCGCTTTCCTGGTCCGGTCGCTGACCCGGCCCGAGCCGCTCAGCACCCGCGAGGCCGTGCTCTTGGAGACCCCGGCCGCGTCGGCCACCTGGTCCAAGGTGACTGCCATCGGTCCACCCCGATCATGAAATCGATCCCATATCGCTGCCTTTCAAGCTCGGGCAGCAGTCGCCATCATGGCAGAAGATCCTGAGTCGCCGACGTAAATACTCTGTTTCACCAGCCATTCACGGGCACTGCAGGGTTGACCTGATCTCCGTCCGGCTGCAACCGTTCTGCGCAATCGATCCCACAACAAGGCCGATCGGAGCGCACCATGAGCCCAGCCGCCGTCTCCTGGCGCGGGTACTGGCCGGCCGCACCCACACCCTTCACCGCCGAGGGCTCGCTCGACGAGGCGGCCTGGCGCGCGCTGCTCCGGCTGTACGCCGGACAGGGCGTGCACGGGGTGCTGGTGAACGGCACCACCGGCGAGTGGTTCTCGCAGACCCCCGAGGAGCGGCGCCGGGTGGCCGAGATCGCGGTCGAGGAACTCGCCGGCCGGGTGCCGGTGGTGATCGGCTGCGGCGCGTTCACCGCGGCCGAGTGCGCACGGTACGGCGAACACGCCCGCGCCGTCGGCGCCGACGGCATCCTCACCACCCCGCCGCCCTACGTGCACCCGAGCCAGGAGGAGATCTACGCCTTCTACCGCAGCCTGACCGAGGCGGTCGACCTGCCGCTCATGGTCTACAACTGGCCGCGCGGCACCGCGGTCGACATCACCGTCGACACCCTGTCCAGGCTCGCCGACCTGGACAACGTCGCTGCCGTCAAGGACAGTTCGGGCGACGAACTGAAGGTGGCGGACACCTGCGCGGCGCTGGCCGACCGGGTCCAGGTCTTCGGCCGCTTCATCCACCGCCGCGGCATGGCCGTGATGGCCGAGTTCGGCGGCGCCGGGAACATCGACGGCGGCGCCCTGGGCGCCCCCTTCGCCGTCCCCTTCTACGAGAGCTTCTGGACCGGTGACCTCGACCGGGCCAGGGAATGGTCCGCCCGCTACGAACGGCTCGTGAGCCTGCTGGTCAACGGCGACTACAGCTCCAGGTTCGCCTCACCCACCTCGCAGCTCAAAGCCGCCATGCGGCTGCTCGGGCAGCCCGGAGGGCATGTTCGCCCCCCGCTCCTCCCGTTGCAGGACCCGTCCGATCTGCGCCGCCTGTCGAAGGCGCTCGACGAGGCCGGGCTGCACTCCTCTTCCTGCACCGCCGAAAGGTGAACCGACCATGCGCAGACTGATCCTCGCCGCCTCCGCTTCTCTGCTCCTCACGGTCACGGCCTGCAGCAGCGGCCAGACCTCCTCCTCGTCCGCCGGCGCCGCGTCATCGGCCGCCTGTACCCCGAAGCTGGGCAAGGCCGACCTGGTCACAGCCGGCACGCTGACCATGTCGACCAACGCGACCCTGCCGCCGATGCAGTACCTGGACGCCTCCGGCAACGTCGTCGGCATGCGGGTCGAGCTCGGCGACGAGATCGCCAAGGTCCTGTGCCTCACTCCGCACTTCGTCAACATCCCCTTCGACGCCCAGATCCCCGGTGTGGAGTCCGGCCGCTGGGACATGATCGACACCGGGATGTTCTACACCCCGGCGCGCGCCAAGACCATCAAGCTGGTCCCCTACGAGATCCAGGGCGTCTCCGTCTCCGTCGCCCAGGGCAACCCGAAGAAGATCACCTCCGAGGCCGACCTGTCCGGGAAGACCATCGCCGTCGAGGCCCCGGGCTACGAGTTCGACACCCTCAACGCCCTCAACACCCAGCTGAAGGCGGCCGGCAAGCCGAGTGTCACGGTCCGCACCTTCACCACCACCGCCGACGCCTACCAGGCGCTGGCCGTCGGGCAGGTCGACGGCGTGGCCATCGTCGCCGCGGTGACCAGCTACTACCAGAAGGACGGCCGCTTCCAGACGGCGGTCGACGGCATGAACCCCGCGCCGCTGGCCCTCGGCTTCGGCAAGCAGACCGCGGCCGACGCGGTGGCGGGAGCTCTGCGGACACTCCGTCAGAACGGCTTCCTCGCCTCGCTGTTCAAGAAGTACAACGTCACCGCCTACTCCGGCGCACTCCAGGTGACCACCGGCGCCGTCAGCGCCAACTGACCCCGCGACACCCCCGCACGACGGAAAGGGCGAGAGCCATGTGGTCCTGGGAAGCGTTCTTCTCCTTCCTCCACAACCCCCAGCTCATCCAGGGAGCCTGGACAACCGTCTGGCTGACGGTGGTCAGCATGGCGCTCGCCCTCCCGCTCGCCGTGCTCGTGGCCCTGGGCCGGGCCTCCGGGTTCGCACCCGTCCGGCTCGTCACCGGCTGTTATGTGTGGCTGATGCGCGGTACCCCGCTGCTGGTGCAACTGGTCATCATCTACACCGGGCTGCCCCAGATCGGTCTGCGCCTGGGCGTGATCAGCTCGGCCCTGACCGGCCTGGTCCTCAACGAAGCGGCCTACCTCTCGGAGATCGTCCGCGCCGGGGTGCTCTCCGTGCCGCACGGCCAGGCGGAGGCCGCCCGGGCCCTGGGCATGTCGCCCTGGCGGGTGCTGCGGGTGGTGATCATGCCGCAGGCGCTGCGGGTGATGGTGCCGCCGCTCGGCAACAGCTTCAACGGCCTGCTCAAGACCACCACCCTGGTCTCGGTGATCTCCGTCGAGGAGCTGCTGCGCCGCACCCAGTTCGCCGTCCAGACCAACTTCCGGGTCCTGGAGGGGCTGACCGCCGCAGCCCTGTACTACCTGGCGATGACCACGCTCTGGGGCTTCGCCCAGCGGTGGCTGGAGACCCGCGTGAGCCGCGGCCACCGGACCCGGCCGACCGTCCGGCGCATGGGCGGCGCCAAGCCTCCCGCACCGGACAGCACCCTCGCCGCCACCGCACCGGACCTGGGAATGGAGACACGATGAGCACCGCAACACCGTCCGCGCCCGTGGTCGTCGAGGCACGCGGGATCCGCAAGTCGTTCGGCGACGTCGAGGTGCTGAAGGGCATCGACCTGACCGTCCGACGCGGCGAGGCGGTGCTCGTCCTGGGCCCCTCCGGCGGCGGCAAGAGCACCTTCCTGCGCACCCTGAACCACCTGGAGCGTCCGGATGCGGGCACCGTCAGCATCTGCGGCGAACCGCTCGGCCACCTGGAGCGGGCGGGTCGGACGACCGCACTGCGGGAGCGGCGGATCGCCGTCCAGCGGCGGCGTACCGGCATGGTCTTCCAGCAGTTCAACCTGTTCCCGAACATGACGGCCGCGGACAATGTGGCGGCCGGCCCGGTGCATGTGAACGGCGTCCCCCGGGCGAAGGCGCGCGCCGACGCCCGCGAGCTGCTGGCGATGGTGGGCCTCGCCGACAAGGCCGGCTCCTACCCCTCCGAGCTCTCCGGCGGCCAGCAGCAGCGGGTGGCCATCGCCCGTGCCCTGGCGATGAGCCCCGACCTGCTGCTCTTCGACGAACCCACCTCGGCGCTGGACCCGGAGATGGTCAGGGAGGTGCTCGACGTCATGCTCCGGCTCCGCGAAGAGGGCATGACGATGATCGTGGTCAGCCACGAGATGGGGTTCGCCCGCGCGGCGGCCGACCGGGTGGTGCTCATCAGCGACGGAGTGGTGGTCGAGGACCAACCCCCGGAGAGCTTTTTCTCCGCCCCGCAGCACGAACGCACCCGCCAGTTCCTCGGCCGGATCCTGTGAGGACACCCATGACCATCAGCCGACCGACCACCGGCCGACGCGCGTCCCGGCCCCCCGAGAGCGTCACCGTCACCATCGACGGCGTCCCCGGCCGGGCCTGGGCCGGCCAGTCGGTGTCCGCGGTCCTGGTCGCGGCGGGCATCTGGCCGCTGCGCCGCAACCAGGTCAACGGCCGACTGCGCGGACCCTTCTGCGGCATGGGCGTCTGCATGGAGTGCGAGGTGACCATCGACGGCCGCCCGGACTCCCGCAGCTGCACCGCGCATGTCGCCGAGGGGACGGACATCCGCACTCACACCGAGCCCGGGACGGAGCCAGACGCATGACCGGCGACCTGGAGGCGGACGTCGCGGTGGTCGGCGGCGGGCCCGCCGGACTCCACGCGGCGCTGGTGCTGGCCCGCGGCGGACTGCGGGTGGTCCTGCTCGACGAGTCCGAGACGCTCGGCGGCCAGTACTACAAGCGCCGGGCCGCCCCCCTGGCCGCGGCCTTCGGCGACTTCCGCCCGCACGGCACCGAACTGATCCGCCGGGTGCACGAGGCGGGCGTCGACTGCCGCACCGGCACCCTGGTCTGGGGCGCGGAGGACGGCGGACGCACGCTGTTCACCAGCGACGTACGGACCGGCGCCGCCGGACGGGTGCGCGTGCGGGCCACGCTCGCCGCGACCGGCGCGTACGAACGCACCCTGCCCTTCCCCGGCTGGACCCTGCCCGGCGTGGTCACCGCCGGCTTCGCGCTGCACCTGGCCACCATGGACCGGGTGCCGGTCGGCCGCCGCGTCGTGCTGGCCGGGACCGGGCCGTTCCTGCTTCCGGTCGCCTGCGCCCTGCTGGAGGCGGGGGCGAGGATCGAGGCGCTGGTCGAGCTGAACCACCCGTACCGGCCCCGGGCGGCGGCGCTCGGCGCGCTACGTCAACCCGCCCGCCTCGCCGAGGCCGCGGGCTACCTGCTCACCCTCTCCCGGCACGGCGTCCGCGTCGAGCAGGGCGCACGCGTACTGGCCGCGCACGGGGACACCCGGGTCACCGCCGTCGACATCGGCCCCGCCGCGGAAAGCGCGGGCGGCGCCGTGCGGCGGGTGGAGACCGACGCGCTCTGTGTGGGCTTCGGCTTCCGTCCCAGCACCGAACTGCCCCGGCTGTTGGGCTGCCGCACCACAGCGGAACTTCCTGCCGTCGACCCGGACGGCGCGACCTCGGTGCCGGGACTGTACGTCGCGGGTGACTGCGCCGGCATCGCCGGGGTGCACGCGGCCGGGGTACGCGGACAGCTCGCCGCCCACGCGATCCTGCGCCATCTCGGCGCGGGCCTCCCCTCCGGATCGGCGGATTCCCGACGGGTGGCGACGCTGCGCCGACGGGCCCGCTCGCTGGACCGGTTCGCGGCGCTGAACGACCGGCTCTTCCCGCTGCCCGCCGCCACCGTCGCGGCCATCGCCGACCCCACCGAGGTGTGCCGCTGCGAGGGCGTGACCGCTGGTGAGGTCCGGCAGGCCGCCGACACCGGCTGGAACGACCTGCACGGCGCCAAGGGCGCGACCCGGGCCGGCATGGGCCTGTGCCAGGGACGCGAGTGCGGCCACATCGTGGCGGCACTCGCCGCGTGCGGCGAGCCGGAGTCGCAAACCTTCGCCGCCCGGATGCCGCTGCGGCCGGTGCCCGTGGCCACCGCGCTCTCCCTTACGTCGACCGATCCGACCGGTCGGCAGGAGGTGACGGACCGTTGACCGCACGGGAGGACGGCACGGGCGCCCAGCCCGACGTCATCGTCATCGGAGCCGGGATCCTCGGCGCCTGCACCGCTTTCCAGCTCGCCGAACGCGGCTACCGCGTCGCGGTGCTGGAGCGCGGCGCACCCAATCGCGAGGGCTCCGGCACCACCGCCGGCAACCTGCACATCCAGGCCATTCACACCCGGCGCCCGGGCCAGCCGGTACCGGTGGACAACGCACGTCTGCTCCCGCTGCAGCGGCGGGCGTCCGACCACTGGTCGCAGGTCGAGGACCGGCTCGGCACCGGCGTCGAGCTGCGGCGCAACGGCGGGTTCATGGTCGCCGAGAGCGCCGCCCAGGAGCAGGAGCTCCGGGACAAGCACCTGCTGGAGCGTCAGGCCGGCATTCCCACCGAGCTGCTCACCGGCGACCAGGCGCGCGAGCGGCTGCCGCTGCTGTCGGAGCGGGTGCGCGCCGCCAGCTGGTGCCCGCTCGACGGTTACGCCAATCCGCTGCTGATCACCCCGGCCTATCTGGCCGCCGCCCGCCGCCACGGTGCGCGGCTGCACCCCTTCACCCCGGTCACCGGCATCCGCCGGGTCGGCGGCGACTACCAGGTGCTCTCCGGCGACCGCAGCTGGACGGCGCCGGCAGTGGTCAACGTCGCCGGGCCGTGGATCAGCGGCGTCGCCGCGCTGGCCGGGATCCCGATCCGGATGTCCCCGGTCGCGATCCAGATGCATGTGACCGCACGGGTGCCACCGGTGATGCGCCATCTGGTCCAGCACATCGGCGAGGGCATGTCGGTCAAGCAGGTCAGCGCGGGCAACCTGCTCGTCGGCGGCGGCTGGCCCGCCGCCGAACTGGACCTGGACGGCCGCAGCACCGTCAGCCCGGAGAGCATCGCCGGCAATCTCGCCCAGGCCGCACGCGTCCTGCCGTTCCTCGGCGGGCTGCGCCTGCTGCGCACCTGGGCCGGACCGCTGGCCGCCACCCCGGACGAGATGCCGGTGATCGGCGAGGTCCCCGGGCACCCCGGCTTCTTCGTCGCGGGCGGTACCTACGCGTTCACCCTCGCTCCGGTGTGGGGGGAGACCCTGTCCCGCCTGATCGCCCGCGAGTCACCGGCCGACCCGGTGGACGACCTCGGCCCCGGCCGCCTGCTGCCCGACCCCGTCCCCGCTCCCTGACCCTGAAAGGCCCTACAACGTGACCCTCCTGAAGATGTTCGTCAACGGCCAGGCGATGTCCGGCGGCAGCCTCAACCACGCCCTGCACGGCGCCCGCCCGCTCGGCCCGGCCCGCACCGCCCCGGCCTACCGGTTCTTCTCCGTACGCGACGAGTTCCCCGGGCTGCACCCGGTCGCCGACGGCGGCGCCGCCATCGTCGGCGAGGTGTACGAGGTGAGCTACGAGGTCCTGCGGGACCGGCTGCTGCCTGAGGAGCCGTCCGAGCTGGAGCTGGGCGTCATCACGCTCGACGACGGATCCGGGTCCTTCTCGATGCGGATGCGCGCCTCGGCGCTGACCGCGCCCGGCGTCGTCGACATCACCGCCCACGGCGGCTGGCACGCCTACCTGGCCGCTCTCTGACACGACCTCACCCGCCCGTCGTCGACCTGCTGGAGGTACCCATGTCCCCTACCGAACCCATCGACCTCGTGGTGCGAGGCGGCACCGTGGTCAACGCCGACTGGCAGGGCGTCGCGGACGTCCTGGTCGGGGGCGGGCGGGTGCTGGGGGTGGTGGAACCGGGCTCGTACCGCTCCGCGCGGGCGAGCGGCGCCACCGAGATCGACGCCTCGGGACGGCTGGTGCTGCCCGGCGGCGTGGACCCGCACTGCCATGTCGGCTTCACCTCGGGAGACTTCACCTCGCTCGACGACTACCGGCAGGCCACCACCGCCGCCGTCTTCGGCGGCACGACCACGATCGTCGACTTCGCGATCCCGCGCCCCGGCCAGAATCCGGCCGACGTCGCCGCCGTCCAGCGCGCCAAGGCGGAGCAGGGACTGTGCGACAGCGCGCTGCACGCCTGTGTGGTCCAGTGGGACGACACCGTGCCGGAGCAGCTGCGGTCGCTGACCGCCGACGGCATCGTCACGGTGAAGATGTTCACCACGTACCGCGGCGAGACCATGGCGGACGAGAGGACCATCCTCAGGGTGATGACGACGCTGCGGGACCTGGGCGGGATGGTGGTCGTCCACTGCGAGGCCGACCACATCATCTCCGACGTCCAGGAGCGCGGCGAGGCGGCGGGAGAGATCAGCGCCGGCCACCACGCCGGCACCAGGCCCGAGCTGGCCGAGAACGCCTCGGTCGCGGAGATCCTCGCCATCGCCGAATCCGTGGACGCCCCGGTGTACTTCGTGCACCAGTCCACCCCCGAGGCCGTCGACCTGGTGGCCCGGGCCCGCGGCAGAGGGGTGCGGGCCTTCACCGAGACCGTCGCCCACCACCTCGTCCTGGACGACACCGCGTACGCGGGGCCGCATCCGGAGCGTTTCGTGTGCTGCCCCCCGCTGCGCGCCGCCGACACGGTCGCCGGGCTGCGCTCGCGGGTGCTGATGGGTCAGGTCGCCACCATCGGCAGCGACCACTGCTGCTACGACACGGCCCAGAAGGAGTCGGTGAGCCACGACGTGCGGGCCATGCCCAACGGCCTGCCGGGGGTGGAGACCCGGATGCCGGTGGTCTTCAGCGAACTGGTCGTCCGGGGCGGGCTGCCGGTCGGCCGCTTCGTCGAGCTGATGTGCGCGAACCCGGCCAGACTCAACGGCCTGTACCCGCGCAAGGGCGTCATCGCACCCGGCTCGGACGCGGACCTGGTGGTCTGGGATCCCACCGCCACCCGGGAGATCCGCAGCACCGCCCTGCACATGGCCACCGACTACACCCCGTACGAGGGCAGGCGGGTCACCGGCTGGCCGGAGACCGTCGTGGTCGGCGGCCGACCCGTCGTCAGCTCCGGCCGCCTGACGGACCCCGAGCCCCGCGGCCGCCATCTGCGCTCGGGCCCGCTGAGCCGGTCCCTGGTCGTCTGAGTGCTCCTCACTCGCGCGGCGGCCGGTCGGCCCGGACCAGACCGGCCTCATAGGCGATGATCACGGCGTGCACCCGGTCGCGGGCACCGGTCTTGGCCAGCACCCGGCTCACATGGGTCTTGATCGTCGATTCGGACAGCACCAGCCGCCGGGCGATCTCGGTGTTGGTCAGGCCCTCCGCCACGGCCTGCAGGACCTCGCGCTCGCGCTCGGTCAGGCCGGCCACCCGCGGATCGTTCGGGCCGTCGGCGCCCTCGGGGTCGGGGACGTGCTCCAGGAAGGTGTCCAGCAGGCGCCGGGTCAGCGCCGGGGCGACCACGGCGTCCCCCAGGGCGACGGCGCGGATGCCGGCCAGGAGCTCCTCCGGCAGGGCGTCCTTGAGCAGGAAGCCGCCGGCCCCGGCGCGGAGCGCGCCGTACGCGTAGGCGTCCAGGTCGAAGGTGGTCAGCACCAGCACCTTGGAGCGGCTGCCGGAGGCGACGATCCGCCGGGTGGCCTCGATGCCGTCCATCCCGGGCATCCGGATGTCCATGAGCACCACGTCGGGGCGCAGCTCCGCGGCCATGCGCACGGCCTCGGCGCCGTGGGCGGCCTGCCCTACGACGCTGGTGTCGGGGTTGTTCTCCAGCAGCATCTTGAAGCCGAGCCGCTGCAGCGGCTGGTCGTCGACGATGAGCACGGTGGTCAAGGCCGGTCCTCTTCCGTTGCTGGATTCGGTGAAGACTGAGGTGCGGGCTTGCGGTCGAGCGGCAGGACGGCGTGGACCAGCCAGCCGCCGTCGCCGGTCGGGCCGATGCCGACGGTCCCGCCGGCGAGGGCGACGCGCTCCTGGATGCCGACCAACCCCTGCCCCTCTTGGTCGGTGTCCGCCAGTGCGCCGCCGGGTTGCGCGGGCGCGCCGTCCGGGCGGCCGGTGTCCTGGACGCGTACGTCGACCTGCTGGTCGCCGACGCGCAGCACGACCTGCACGCCGGTCGCGGGCCCGGCGTGTTTGAGGCTGTTGGTCAGTGCTTCCTGGACGATGCGGTAGACGGTGAGCTGGATCCCGGGCGGCAGGGCGTCGAGGTCGCCGGCGGTGCGGTGCGAGATCCGCGGCCCGGCCGCCTGGATCCGCTCCAGCAGCGGGGCCAGGTCGGCGAGTCCGGGCTGCGGGGCCAGTTCGTCGGCGGCCAGCGGCTGACCAGCGCTCTCGCTCAGGGCGCTCAGGGTGCGGCGCAGTTCGCTCAGCGCCTGCCGGGCCGTGCCGGCGATGACCGGCAGCACCTCGGCGCCGCGGGCGGGGTCGTTGGCCGCCGCGGCGCCCGCTCCGTCCGCGAGACCGATGATGACGGCCAGGTTGTGGCCGATGATGTCGTGCATCTCGCGGGAGACGCGGGAGCGTTCGGCGAGGGTCGCCAGCTGCACCCGCTGCTCGCGTTCCACCTCCAGCCGGTGCGCCCGGTCGGCCAGCGCGCCGAGCTGGGCCCGGCGCACCCGCACCACCAGGGCCAGGGCCGCGGCGGCGACCGAGGTGGCGCAGAGGAAGAACAGGCTGTACAGCGGCTGCTGCTCGAAGGGCTTCACCCGGAACGCGGACACCGTCAGGCCCGCGAACAGGAACGGCGCGGGCCAGAACAGCCGGTCCAGCCGTTCGTAGCGGGCCAGCGAGTAGATCGCGATCAGCAGGCCGCCGACGCTGCGATGCGACTCGCCCCACCACGCCCACTGCACCACGCAGGCGGCCAGGACCACCCCCAGTACCGCCATCGGCGCGCGCCGCCGCCAGACCAGCGGCACCGACTGGCCGAGCACGGTCAGCACCAGCAGCGCGGTCGGCGTTTCCACCACCGCTTGGCCCCCGCTGTGGTCCGAGGCGACCAGGCCGGCCGTGAGCAGCAGAACGGCGAGGACCGTGTCCAGCAGCAGCGGCCTGCGCCGGACGCTCTGGCGCAGCCGACGGCCCCGGCGCACCGCCCGCCGGGCCAGCGGGCTGCCCCACATCTCCTCGAACTCGGGAGGGAACACCTCCCGCGACGGCGGGCTGCCAACGCTCACGATCTCGACACCTGCTCCTCCGGGTTCCCGTCCTTCACCTGCGCCAAGGGCCCCACGGCCACTCTAGGGCGGCCATGGGGACCCGGCGTGCTGCGCGAGCGCCTACGCGTCGGAGCGCTTCAGCCGCCAGGCGGCTCCGGCGAGCGCCAGGGCCACCCATCCGGCGAAGACCGCGAGGCCCGCGCCGGGGCTGAGCGTGTTGCTCGCCTGGTGCAGCGCGTAGATCGAGCCGCCCGCGTTGCCGGGCAGGTAGGGGCTGATGTCGTTGCCCAGGCTGCTGGGCAGCAGCCCGGTCAGCACGCCCAGCAGCATCATCACGGCCACCAGCAGCCCGATCCCGCCGGCCACCGAGCGCACCAGCGCGCCCAGGGCCACCCCCAGCACGCCGACCAGCGCCAGGAAGACGCCGGCCCCCAGCAGACTGCGCACCACGCCGGACGAGGACACGCTGAGTGCGATCGCGTCGCCGCTGAGGAAGTGCTCCCCGGCCAGGAAGGAGGCGAAGGCGCCGACGGTGGCGACGGCCAGGGCCACCACGCCGAAGACGGCGGCCTTGGACCAGAGCACCGGGAGCCGCTTGGGGACGGCGGCCAGGGTGGACCGGATCATCCCGGTCGAGTACTCGCCGCCGGAAATCAGCACCCCGAGTACGCCGATGGCCAGCTGGGCGAAGCCGATCCCGCCCAGGGCGACGCCGACCGCGTCCTTGGCGTCCGCGCCGGGTCCCCGTCCGGTCCCGGACGGGGAGTAGTTGCTCGCCCCCAGGAGGCCGGCGGCGACCAGGAGGAACACGGCCACGCCCAGGGTGATCCAGGTGGAGCGCAGCGACCAGGTCTTGGCCCACTCGGCCCGCAGCACCCGCGGACCGGTGACCTTGTAGCCCGGACGGGGTCGGGACGGACGGGACGTATCCGGGCTGCCGGGCGTTGCCGGGTCTGCGGTCAGGGTGCTCATGCGGCGCTCCTCACGGGTGCGGGTGCGGTGGAGCCGTGGTACTCGACGGAGTCCTCGGTCATGGCCATGAACGCCTCCTCCAGGGAGACTGCCTGCTCGGTCAGCTCGTAGACGGGAAGCCCGTGCTCGAAGGCCGCCGCGCCGATCTGACGCGCGGTCAGTCCGGAGACGGAGAGCTCCTCGGAGCCCGGGGCGCCGCTGACCTCCACTCCGGGTCCCGCCAGCAGGTCCCGCAGGCGGGACGCCTCAGAGGTGCGGACCTTGACGCTCTGTCCGCCGGCGTCCTGGATGAACTGCTCGACCGTGGTGTCGGCCAGCAGCTTGCCGCGTCCCACCACGACCAGGTTCGTGGCGGTCTGCGCCATCTCGCTCATCAGGTGGGAGGAGACGAAGACGGTGCGCCCCTCCGCGGCCAGCCCGGTCAGCAGCTTGCGGATCCACAGCACGCCCTCCGGGTCCAGGCCGTTGACCGGCTCGTCCAGCATCACCGTCTGCGGGTCGCCCAGCAGCGCCGCCGCGATGCCGAGCCGCTGGCCCATGCCGAGTGAGAAGGCCCCGGCGCGCTTGCGGGCGACCTGGGTCAGCCCGGTGAGCTCGATGACCTCCTCGACCCGGCGGCGCGGGATGCCGTGGGTGAGGGCGAGGGCGTTCAGGTGGTTGAAGGCGGAACGGCCCGGGTGGATGGACTTGGCCTCCAGCAGGACGCCCACCTCCTGCAGCGGGGCGGTGTGCCGGTCGTAGCGGCGGCCGTTGACCTGGGCCGAGCCGCTGCTCGGCGCGTCCAGGCCGACGATCAGGCGCATGGTGGTGGACTTCCCGGCGCCGTTGGGGCCGAGGAAGCCGGTGACCACGCCGGGCCGCACGGTGAAGTCCAGGCCGTCGACGGCGGTCTTCTCGCCGTACCGCTTGACCAGCTGATGAATCTCGATCATGGATGCGTCCTCGGGTTCCGGTGCGGAGGCCGTCTGTCGACGGTGCCGCCGACGGTCCTGCCGTCGGCCACATCCCCACCGTAGGTTCGGGCCGGGGCCCGACCACCGGTACCGCGGGCGGAACCGCGCCCGGCGGGCGGTACCCCGGTACCGCGCCGCCTCAGCCGCAAGGGGGAGCCTCGACCGCGCCGTGTGAGAGGCATTGGCGGGGCGGGGTGGGCGAGTGCAGGATGGGAGGAGGCGTGAGGCAGCCGTGGCGCTCGCGCAGCGAAGGGACAGGGCGGTTGTGCTCCGACGGCCAGGCAGCAGCGGGCGGGCGGGCCGCCATGCCGCGACGCGCGGGCGAAGACACAAGCTGTCCGCGCGGATCCTCGTCGCCCTGCTGTCGATCATGGCGGTGACCAGCGCGATCGGCTTCGGCCTGCTCGCCCTGGCACAGCGCGCCCAGCTGGACCGCGACTACGAGCAGCGGGCCGCCTCGATCGCCCGGACCGCCGCCTCCGATCCGCCGATCCGCCGTGCCATGGCGGCCGGCGAGCCGCCGGGCCCCGGCAGCGTCGTCCAGACCGAGGCCCAGCGCATCGCCACCGCCGCCGGCGCCTCCTATGTCGTGGTGATCGACCTGAAGCAGGTCCGCCACTCCCACCCGAACACCGCCCTGATCGGCCAACCGGTCGAAGAGCCGATCGCCGTGCTGGACGGAAAGGCGCACGTGGGCATCGACAGCGGCGCGACCGGCCGCTCGGCCAACGGCAAGGTCCCGCTGTACGGGCCCGACAACCGCCTGGTCGGCGAGGTCTCGGCCGGCATCCCGGTGGCCGGGCCCGGTGGCGAGCTGCTGCGCGAGCTGCCGACCTTCGGGCTCTACGCGGGCGTCACCCTGGCGCTCGGCGCGGTCGCCTCCCTCCTGCTCGCCCGCCGCCTGAAGCGGAGCACCTTCGGCCTGGAGCTGGACGAGATCGCCGGGCTGCTCCAGGACCGCGACGCGATGCTGCACGGTATCCGCGAGGGCGTGGTCTGTTTCGACGCGCAGGGCCGGATCACCGTGGTCAACGGCGAGGCCCAGCGGCTGCTCGGCCTGGACGGCGAGGTCGAGGGGCGGACCCTGGTCGAGCTGGGTGTGGAGCGCGCCGCGACCGAGCTGCTGACCCCCGGACGCGTGGTCACCGACGAGGTGGTCACGGTCGGCGACCGCCTGCTGGCGGTGAACAACTGGCCGACCGACCGCGACGGCGGCCCTCCCGGCAGCGTGGCCACCCTGCGTGACTCGACCGAGCTGCGGCTGCTCTCGGCCAAGGCCGAGGCGACCCGCAGGCGGCTCAAGATCCTCTACGACGCCACCGGAGCGGTCGGCAGCACCCTGAACGTCACCCGCACCGCCGAGGAACTGGCCCAGGTGTCCGTCCCGCACTTCGCCGACTTCGTCACGGTCGACCTGGTCGACAGCGTGCTGCGCGGCGAGGAGCCGCAGCCCGACGGGGCGGTGGTGATGTGCCGGGTCGCCGTCCACGGCATCAGCGAGGGCCGGGTCCCCTTCTTCCCGTGCGGCACCATCTTCGAGATGGTCCCCACCACGCCGCAGGCGTGGGCCTTCGGCCACGGACAACCGGTGCTCGAGCCGGACCTGACCGCCACCACGGAGTGGATGGCCCAGGACCCGGCGCGGGCCGAGGCGGCCCTCGACGCCGGGATCCATTCCCGGATCGCGGTCCCGCTGGGGGCCCGCGGGGTCCTGCTCGGCATGGTCACCTTCTACCGCTCGGAGGAGCCCGGGCCCTTCGAGGACGAGGACCTCTCCCTGGCCGAGGAACTCGTGGCCCGGGCGGCGGTGTCCATCGACAACGCCCGGCGCTACACCCGCGAGCACGCCATGGCCGTGGCCCTGCAGCACAGTCTGCTGCCGCGCGGGCTGCCCGAGCAGAACGCCCTGGACCTCGCCTACCGGTACCTGCCGGCCCAGTCCGGGGTCGGCGGCGACTGGTTCGACGTCATCCCGCTGTCGGGGGCCCGCGTCGCGCTGACCGTCGGCGACGTCGTCGGTCACGGCCTGCACGCCGCCGCCACCATGGGCCGGCTACGGACCGCGGTGCACAACTTCAGCGCCCTGGACCTGCCCCCCGACGAGCTGCTGTGGCACCTCGACGACCTGGTCGCCCGCCTCGACCAGGAGTCGGCGGCCACCGGCGGCGCGACCGCGATCACCGGCGTCACCTGCCTGTACGCCATCTACGACCCGACCACCCGGCTCTGCACCATGGCCAGCGCCGCCCATCCCCCGCCCGCGGTCGTCCACCCCGACGGCCGGGTGGAGTTCGCGGACGTGCCCCCCGGACCGCCGCTGGGCCTGGTCTCCTCGCTCCCCTTCGAGATCCTGCAGCTCGAACTGGAAGAGGACAGTCAACTGGTGCTCTACACCGACGGGTTGATCGAGGACCGGCACCGCGACGTCGACGAGAGCATGGCGCTGCTGCGCGACGCGCTGGGCGGCGATGCGCCGGGCGGCGGCCGACGGCCCCCGGAGGAGACCTGCGCGACCGTGCTCGACGCCCTGCTGCCGTCCCACCCCACCGACGACGTGGCCCTGCTCGTCGCCCGCACCCACGCACTGGCAGGGGACCGGATCGCCGAATGGGACGTGGAACCCGACCCCGAGGCCGTCGCGGGCATCCGGGCCCTGGTCGTCGCGCAACTGGAGCGCTGGCACCTGGACGAGGAGGCGTTCGCCACCGAACTCATCCTCAGCGAGCTGGTCACCAACGCGATCCGCTACGGCGCCGCCCCCGTCCACGTACGCCTGCTCCGGGACCGCACCCTGATCTGCGAGGTCTCCGACGCCAGCAGCACCTCCCCCCACCTCCGCCACGCGGCCACCACCGACGAGGGCGGCCGCGGCCTCTTCCTCGTCGCCCAGCTGGCCGAACGCTGGGGCACCCGCTACCTCCCCGCGGGCAAGGTCATCTGGGCCGAACAGACCATCCGTTCGGTGTAGCGGGACGGGGCTGCGACGACCCGTCGGATGATCGTCTCCGCCGTCTGCGTGGCAGAATCGGTTCCGTCGTGGTGGACCGCGGAGCACGCTGCGGGCGATCGAGGAGAACCCTGTGCCGCTGACCTCGGAACCGTTGCGGAAGCTCGGCTTTCTGACCATCGGTCTGTTCGACGGGGACGACCCCGGCGCGGGCCACGAGTCGACGCTGCAGATCATCCAGCTGGGCGAGCGGCTGGGCTTCGACAGCGCGTGGGTGCGCCATCGCCATCTGCAGTACGGCATCTCCTCCCCCGTCGCCGTCCTGGCGGCGGCCTCGCAGCGCACCAGCCGGATCGAACTCGGCACCGCCGTCATCCCGCTGGGGTGGGAGAACCCGCTGCGGCTGGCCGAGGACCTGGCGACGGTCGACATCCTGTCGGGGGGCCGCCTCAACCCCGGTCTCAGCGTCGGTCCGCCGATGCACTACGACCAGGTGCGCGGCGCGCTGTACCCCGGCACCGCCGAGGTCGAGGACTTCAGCTACGACCGGATGCGGCGGCTGCTGGACTGCGTGCGCGGCGAGCCGGTCACCGACTTCAGCGGCGTCGAGGGCTTCGAGGTGTTCTCCGACCGCGTCCAGCCGCACTCCCCCGGCCTGGCCCGGCGCATGTGGTACGGCGGCGCGAGTACGCGGTCCGCGCAGTGGGCCGGTGAGCACGGGATGAACTTCCTGACCAGCAGCGTGGTCAAGGCGGAGGAGTCGGAGGACTTCGCCGCGATCCAGCTGTCGCACGTCCGGACGTTCCGCGCGCACCACCCGGACGGCGACCGGGCCCGGGTCTCGCAGGGGCTGGTGGTCATCCCCGTCGACTCCGCCTCGGCGGAGCAGCGGGCGAAGTACGAGGCGTTCGCCGCCAAGCGGAGCGCGCGGACCGCCGTACCGCAGGGGCCGGCGCGGCTGTTGTTCGCGCCGGACCTCGTCGGCACCTCCGCGGAGATCGCCGAACGGCTCTACGCCCACGCCGCGTTCCGCGAGATCGACGAGGTCGCCTTCGCGCTGCCGTTCACCTTCGAGCACGAGGACTACGTCCAGATCCTCACCGACATCGCCACCCGCCTCGGCCCCGCCCTCGGCTGGCACCCCACCGCCTGAGGGTCAGTTCTTGATGGTGTAGCTGTCGCCGTAGGTCTTCCAGGTGAGCGGGGGGTTGAGGTCGAGGTTGCCGGCCTTGAGGAAGACGCGCTGTTCGGTGTCGACGCGGCTGGTGTCGTCGTGGGCCGCCTCGGTGAGCATGGCGGCCTTGCGGGCGTCGAGGAAGGCGTTCAGGTAGGTGGCCTCGTCGCCGCCCTGGGCGGGGGTCCTGGCCTTCTGCATGGCGGCCTTGCGGATGCCGCCGAAGCTGGTGGGGTCGTCCCCGGGGCCGTGCATCACGATGGCGTCGTAGTAGATGAACTGCCCCAGTGCGCGCAGTCCGTCGGCCTCGGCCTGCTGGACGGCGGGGTCGAAGTAGACCCGGTCGCGTTCGTTGTTCTGCGCGGTCTGGAAGACGGTGTCCTTGGCGGCGGTCTTCCAGGCGTTGACGAAGGCGGTGCCCAGGCCGCTGTGCGAGGCGGTGCCGTTGACCTTCTTCAGCGCGGGCAGGTACTTGGCAAGGACGTTGCCCGGTTCGGCGGCGGTGTAGGCCTGGACGAGTTCGAGCATGTCGCCGGTGCCCGAGCAGAACCCGATGATGCCCGCGGTGTAGCCGCGGCCGTCACCGATGTCCTCGATGTACTGGTACTGCGCCTTCCAGTCGAGCGAGGAGTTCTCCGCGCTGGAGACGAGCTCCATCGCGATCTCCTTCTTGTGCGCGTCGGTGAGGTTCACTCCGCCGGCGGCCGCGACCCTGGTGGTGGTCGAGGCCATGGCCTGGACGCCCACGAAGGTGAGCGCTCCGGCGGCGCTCAGGGCGGTGGCGGCGAGGAGCGTCCGCCGGCCGAGGCGCTGGGAACGCCGGTGCTGGGACTGCGTCATGAGCGGTCTCCTGAGATCAGAACCAAGTTAGGAAGGTTTCCTAACTTGGCTGATCCTGCCGTTCTGAACCGGTCCCGTCAAACCCCTCGCCCACAGCCCGTACAGGCTTGTGGTCGCGCTAAGGCCCCCTTAAGAAAGAGGCCGGCAAGAGGGAATTCATCGTTATCCTGCACAAAGCAGGCAACTCCGCCGACGCGCCCGTCGTCCTTGCAGACATGGCGAACATTGCGATCCAGGCGGACCCCGAACCCGGCGCCGGCGTGCGGTACCGGTGGGTGCTGGTCGGATGGGCGCTGCTGTGGTTCCTGGTGGACCTTCCCGGGGGCGGGTACTCCTGGCACTACTTCGCCCACGGAAGCGCCCTGCTGTTCGACGGCTCGGCGGCCTCGCCGCCGGGCGGGATGCATCTCTACGCCAACTACCCCGACCTGCAGATCGGCCCGGTGGCCATCGTCTGCGCCCAGCTGCTGCGGATGATCGGCCCCTCGAACGGGGTGGTCGCCGGGCAGGTGGTGATGTCGGTCTGCGGGCTGCTGGTCCTGTACCTGCTGGAGCGCTCCGCGGTCCTGCTCCACCCGGACCTGGCGCGCAGGCCGCAGGCACTGCGGCGCACCGTGGTGCTGGCCGGCGGGGTCTTTCTGGTCCTGTGGGAGTCCCTCGCGGTGCACTACGGGCACCTCGACGATGTGCTGGCGCTGCTCTTCGCCGCTCTCGCCGTGCGCGCCCTGGCCGCGGACTCGCCGGCGCTGACCGGCCTGTGCCTCGGGCTGGCCGTCGACTCCAAGCCCTGGGCCCTGGTCTTCCTGCCGCTGGTCCTGGTCGCGGGCCGGAGCCGGTGCCGCTATGCGGCCGTCTACGCCGTCGCCACCGTGCTGCTGGCGTGGCTGCCCTTTGTGCTCGCCGACTTCGGCACCCTGGGCGCCGCCCAGTACGCCATCGTCAACGAACCCTCCTCCGCCCTCCGGGCGCTGGGTGTCGCCACGCCCGGGACGCCGTCCTGGGACCGGACCGCCCAGCTGGTCCTGGGCTGCGCGCTCGGACTGCTGGCGGTGGCGCGGCGCCGGTGGCCCGCGGTGCTGCTGCTGGGCATCGGTGCGCGGATCGTGCTGGACCCCGGCGTCTACGACTACTACACGACCGGAATTCTCTTCGGCGCTTTGTGCTGGGAACTGCTCGGCCTCCGGCGGCCGGTACCCTACTGGTCGCTCGCCTCCTTCGCCGCCCTCTACCTGGCACCGCGGATCACCGGCGACGCGGCGCTGCTGGGGAATCTGCGCCTGTGGCTGGTGCTGGCGCTGGCCGCCGGGGTACTGCTGATGCCGCAGCGCTGGTGCGCCGAGCTCCGGGCTCCCGAGCCCGCGCGGCCGGGATTCGAGGGGCTGCGTGCGGAGCCGGGCGGGCGACTGTCTACATTCATGTAGACGTCATAACCAAATTCAAGATCCCGTCACATGTTGGACCACTAGATTGCTCGCGGCGAGCACCCTCTCCCGCTGAGCTGAGCCGCACCCGCCCCTTCAAGCATTCGGAGCAGAGCCACCCGTGGTGACCATCAGCAGAGAGCAGGGCGCGGTCACAGCGGCCCGCCCCGGGACACCGCCCGGTCCCCCTCCACCTCGGACTCCCGCTCCTGACCCCTGGTACCTCCGCGTCCTGGCGAGTCCCGTGCGCGCGGTCTCGGTGTCCGTGCTGGGCGTGCTGCTGATGGCGCTGGTGGGGGCGAGCGCGCCGAACGACCACACGGTCGCGGTTCGACTGCCGCTCTCCGTCCTGCCGCCGCTGTCGGGGAGTACCTCCACGCTGGTGATGTGTTGCGCGATAGCCGCGCAGGCGCTGGGGCTGCTGGGCATGCTCGCCGCGATGCGCCGCGGCTGGCGACCCGGCGTGCCGCGGCTGTTCGCGGCCGGCGCCGCTGCCGTGGCGCTCTGCAGTTCCCTGACTCCCATCGGCTCCGCCGATATCGCGAGCTATGCCGCTTACGGCCGCACAGCCGCCCTCGGCGGCGACCCCTATCGCCTGAGCCCGGCCGATCTGGGCGGCGGCTACGCGCAGCTGGTCAGTCCCAGCTGGCTGCACGCTCCCTCCGTCTACGGGCCGCTGGCGACCTGGATCCAGCAGGCGGCTGCGGCGGTCGGCGGCGACCGGCCCTGGCTGACGATATGGCTGCTGATGCTCGCCAACGCGGCCGCGTTCCTGGTCACCGGCCTGTTGCTGGTGCGGGTGGCCAGGGACGGAAGCC
Organism: Streptacidiphilus sp. EB103A; assembly: GCF_041261405.1. Taxonomy (NCBI): domain Bacteria; kingdom Bacillati; phylum Actinomycetota; class Actinomycetes; order Kitasatosporales; family Streptomycetaceae; genus Streptacidiphilus; species Streptacidiphilus sp. EB103A. Next base: position 165,083 of record NZ_JBGCAQ010000004.1, read on the forward strand.
GCGCCGCCCTGCTGTGGGTGGCCAATCCGGTCCTGATCGGGCAACTGGTCGCCGGCGGTCATCTGGACACCTTCGTGGCCCTGCTCGCCGCAGCCGCTCTGGTCGTCAGCAGGCGGGCGGATGCCTGGTACCGGGACGCGACCGTCGGCGTGCTCCTCGGGCTGGCCTGTTGTCTCAAGGTCAGCACCGGTCTGGTCGTCGCGGGGGTGGTCTTCGCGCTGCTGCGGGAGCACGCCTGGGCACGGGCGCTCCGCCTGTCCGCCGCGGCCGCTCTCACCGTGGTGGCGCTCTATGCCGGTTACGGTCTCCACGCCCTCGCCCCGCTGGGGGCGGCCGCCCATCTGGTGTCCGTCCCCTCACTCTGGCAGGCCGTGCAACAGCTCGGCAACTCCACCGTGGGCGGGGCCGTGACGGCCGCGGTCATCGGCGTGGCATGGCCGGTGGTGACGGTCGTGGTCGCCCGGCGAATCCAGCCCCGGCTACCCCGGGCGACACCCCTCGTGGTGGGGATCCCGTTCGTCCTGACGCTGGCATGGGTTCTGGCCGCTCCGTGGTCCATGCCCTGGTACTCCGCGGTCAGCTGGCTCTGCGCCGCGGTACTGCCCCGCAACGCGCTGGTCGGGTGGCTGCTGGCGGCCACGACGTTTCTCGCTCTGATGCACAACACCGGTGGACGGGGATGGGCCTGGTGACAAGTCCCCTTGTCGGTGTAGCCACCATCCCCGGCCCCCGCCGGCCGTACGCCGTCGCGGCGCTCACTCCGGCGCCCGGGTCGGTCGGCCGAGGACCGGCTCGCTCCCGGCGGTGGGCGTGGCTGCGCCATCCGGTCGTGGCGGCTGTGCTGCTGGCGGCAACGGTCCAGGCCGGATGGGCGCTCTGGCTGGCGACCAACGGCGGCGACATGGCCGCCCAGTACGCCTGGGAGCAGTTCGCCGCGGCCCACCCGGGGTCGGCCTACGATCTCGCCTGGTACGGCGGGATGCACCCGGCCTCCTACAGCGTGATCACCCCCTATCTGATGGCCTTTCTGGGGGTGCGCGCCACCGGGGTGATAGCCGGGACGCTCGCGGCGGCGCTGCTCGCCCGGCTGCTGATGCGCTCCGCGGTCCCCCGCCCGCTCCTGCCCGCCCTGTGCGGCGCGGCGGCGCTGGCCTGCAACACGGCATCCGGGCGGATCACCTTCGCGGTCGGCACCCTCGTCGCCCTCGCCGCGGTCCTGACCGTGTACGAGACCCGCGGGGCGCCCGGACCGCGGGCCGCGGTCGCCGGCCTGCTCGGCGTCGTCGCGACCCTGGCCAGCCCGGTGGACGGCCTGTTCCTGCTGGCCATCGCCCCGGCGCTGTTCCTGACCGGAAGACGCGCGGCCGCCGCCGTCCTGGCCGCCGGACCACCCCTGGTGGTGGGGGCCACGGCGCTGCTCTTCCCCTTCTACGGCGTGCAGCCCTACATCCTGCTGCAGCTCGCCCTGGTGCTGGCCACCACCCTGCCGCTGGCGCTGCTGGCACCGGCGTCCTGGCGGGCGGTGCGAATAGGGGCCTCGACCTACGCGCTCGGCAATCTGTTCACCGTCCTGATCCCCTCCCCGATCGGCAGCAACGTGGAGCGGCTCGCGCTGCTCTTCGGAGCGACCCTGCTGCTGGCCGCGGCGCGGGCGGCAGACGGGCGCCGGGCCCGCTCACTGTGGATCGCCTTCGGGATCGCCCTGTCCTGGCAGACCATCCAGCCGCTGACGGACATCGCCGTCTCCGCGCCCGCCGCCGGATGGACGCAGTACGCCAAACCCCTGGCCGCCGAACTGACCAAGCTCGGGGCCGGGCAGGGCCGCGTCGAGGTCGTGGGAACGGCATCGCACGTCGAGGCGTCAAGCCTGGCGTCCACCGTGGAGCTGGCCCGGGGCTGGAACCGACAGGCGGACCTCACCCGCAACCCGCTCTTCTACAACGGCACCCTCGACGACGCCAACTACCATGCCTGGCTCCGGAACTGGGCCGTGGACTACGTCGTGCTCCCCGACACCGCATTTTACGACTACGCCTCGACGGCCGAGAGCCGCATCGTCGCCTCCGGGCAGCCGTGGCTCGATCCGGTGTGGAGCGATGCGCACTGGAAGGTCTACCGGGTCGCGGACGCGCTTCCGCTCGCCGACGCCCCGGCCACCGTGGTCGACGCGGGCCAGGTCTCACTGACGCTCCAGATGTCCGCACCGGGGACCGTGCTCGTGCGGATCGCCTGGTCGCCCTGGCTGACCGTGCTCGGCACCGGGACAGGATGCCTCACCGCCGACGGCGCCTGGACCAGACTGACCGTACGGACCCCGGGCATCCTGCACATCGGCACCGCCTACGCCCTCCCCCGGGGCACCCCGTGCTCCAAGGCCGCCACGACCGACGGCTGAGGGTCAACTGGCTTGGCCCGCCCGGGATAAGACAGTTCCTCAAATCGGAGCCGTCCGGTCCGTTGCTTGATCGGGCGATGATACGATCACCTCGCTTGCGGGGCGGGACGGATCCACCCTGCTGTGGCGGGGATTCAGCAGTCGGCCGTCTGTCGCCTGATAGAGAGTCTTATGACGGAATACACAGAGAACCCAGTACTTTGGGGTCTTGTCGTGCTCCTGCTCATCGCAATCGCCCTGATCGTCCGCCAACGCAAGGCGGCCGTGGCGTTGCGGCAGGAGTCCGACGGGCTCAGGGAGTACTACTCCAATCTGGAGCATCACTACACACAGTCCGTCGCGGCGGCCCAGGAACAGGCCGAGGAAGCGACGAAGACCGTGCTGAAGTCCGCGATGCGGACGCTGCAGGGTCTGGCTGCCGAGCAGCAGTTGATCCTCTCGCGGCTGCAGAGCAAGTACGGCGAGTCGGTCCTCCTGCAGGACCTGCTGGAGATCGACCACACCAACTCGCAGTTCGGCCGGCGCGCGCAGTCCATCGCCGTGCTGTGCGACGGCTGGCTGGGCCGGCAGCGTGACATCGCCTCGGTCTACGACGTGGTCCGCAGCGCGCAGGGCCGGGTGCGGCACTTCCGGCGGGTGGAGATCCTCTCCCAGGTGGACTTCGGCGTCTCCAGCCGGGCCGTCGAGCCGGTCGCGCTGGCCCTGGCCGAGCTGCTCGACAACGCCACCAGCTACTCCAGCCCGGACACCGTCGTCGAGATCAACATTCGGACGGTGCCCAAGGGCGTGGTCATCGTCGTGGACGACGCCGGCGTCGGCATGAACGACGAGGAGCGCGCCCGCGCGGAGAGGCTGCTCAACAGCGAGCGGGTCTCGGGTGTCGCGGGGCTCGGCAATCCACCGCAGTTCGGCCTGGCCGTGATCGGCGTGCTCTGCGAGCGCTTCGGCTTCGAGGTGTCGGTGGACTCCACCTCCCCCTATGGCGGGGTGCGCGCGGTGGTGCTGCTGCCGCACGAACTGCTCAGCAGCATGCCCGAGAAGAAGGTGCCTGCCCCAGCCATGTCCACATCGGTACCGGCACCGGATGAGCCCGAGCCCGCACTGAACGCCCCCCTGACTGCCGACGGACTGCCCTTGCGACGGCGCAAACGGCCGATGACGATCGTGCAGGGGGCGGCGCCCGCCCCGCTCGGCTCGGCCCGCACCGGTGCCGAGACCGCAGCCATCATGGGTGCCTTCCAGCGGGGCACACGGTCCGGCCGGGCCACGCGTCCGGACGACGCGGACCAGACGAGCGGCACACGTGCTGCCAGCAGTGAAGGGCAGGAGTTCTCGTGAACGACGATCTGTCATGGATGCTCGACAGCGCCCTGGAGATCCCCGGAGCCCTGCACGCGGTTCTGATCTCCGCGGACGGTCTGCTGATGGCCCGGACGAAGGACTTCGACCGGGACGACGCGGACCGGGTCGCCGCCGGGATGAGCGGTGTGCAGTCGCTCAGCCGCTCGCTCGCCTTCTTCTGCGAGGACACCGGCCAGCGGTGGCGGCAGACGCTGGTCGAGTTCGACGGCGGCTGGGTGTTCCTGATCTCCGCCGGTGAGGGCGCGTACCTCGGCGTCTCCGCTTCCCCGGACGTCGACATGCAGGACATCAGCTTCCGGATGCAGCAGCTCGTCGGCCAGTTGGGCAAGGTCCTGGCGGCGCCGCCGCGCGAGAACCTCGGGGCCCGCTCATGAGGGATTCCGAGGACTGGGACCTCGAGGCGCCGGAGTTAGTGCGACCGTACGTCATCACCAAGGGGCGCAGGCTGCCCGACGACGACAAGCTCTCACTGATCACGCTCGTGACGGCGGCGCTCGAACAGGGACAGCGCCCTTCGCGGCTGTCGCCCGAGGAGCACCGGCTGCTCGACATCTGCTCCGCCGGCTACCTCTCGGTCGCCGAGGTCGCGGGGCACACCCGGCTGCCGCTGGGTGTGGTGAGGATCGTGCTGGCATCGCTGACCGAATCCGGCTATCTGCTCACCCGGCCGCCGGTGGCCCGCGCCCGCCTTGCCGACAAGGAGCTCCTGGAGGAGGTGCTCAATGGTCTCCGGACCAAGTTTGGGTGAAGGACTGCGTTTGGGTGAACGGCCGAGCCTCGGCGAACGTCCTGCCCTGGACGAGCGGGACTACGTCCAGGGCGGGGCGACGCAGACGGCTGTGAAAATCCTCGTCGTCGGACACTTCGCCGTGGGCAAGACCACGTTCATCGGTTCGATCTCGGAGATCCAACCGCTGTCCACCGAGGAGACGATGACGCGGGCCGCAGAGGCGGTGGACGACCTCAAGGGGGTCCGGGGGAAGACCACCACCACCGTCGCCATGGACTTCGGCCGTCTGACCATCAGCGACCGGGTGGTGCTCTACCTCTTCGGCACGCCCGGCCAGTTGCGGTTCGTGGAGATGTGGGAGGACATGGCCCGCGGCGCTCTCGGCGCACTGGTCCTGGTCGACCCCGAACGGCTCGCCGACTCCTTCGCCGTGATCGACCTCATCGAGCAGTACGGCCTCGACTACGCGATCGCCGTCAACCACTTCGACGGCAGCCCGGAGCGCGCCGAGGCGTCGCTGCGGGAGGCGCTCGACCTCCTCGACGACACCCCCGTCGTCACCTGCGACGCGCGCGACGAGAAGTCGTCGGCCGCCGCCCTGACCACCCTCGTCAGCTATCTGCTGTCCCGTGCCGGCTAGGAACCTACTGAAGATCTTGGGAGGGGGCTGTCCGGTTGCGGGCCGGGCGGTCCCCTTTTGTTATGCGGTGGCCGTGGTAATCGTCCGGGCCGACAGCCCCGCGCCTATCACACAGACGCTCAAAGTTCCCCCTGAAGGACATATCCCACACGTATTCGATCGCTCACGGATCCTGACTGCCCAACGCGTCGGCGACTCACACCAGCAACGCCCTGCACCTGCCTATTGACATGAATCACACAAGGGCGGGACAGTAGCGCCGTCCTTACGCACGTCCGCACGATGTTCGGTTCTGCCGGGCTTCGCCCGCCCCCTCGGCGGACGTGCAAGGGGTCTGTTCTGTCGCGCCCCTCCCCGAGTGGACCGATGTCCGGACGTGCCCGAATCCCGGAAGGGGAACGGTTCATGTCCTTGGCATCACTGGTCCTGCGCCTGGTCAGACCCGGCGTGGTGACGGCGGCGCTCGCCGCCGCCGCGCTGGCCTTCACGACCGGAACCGCCACCGCGGCTCCGGCGCTCACCCAGATCAGCTCCGACCCCTACACCAACACCACCAGCCAGCACGCCACCGAGGTCGAGCCGGACACCTTCGCCTACGGCTCCACCGTCGTCTCCGCGTTCCAGGTCGGGCGGTTCACCGACGGCGGCAGCTCCAACATCGGCTTCGCCATCTCCACTGACAGCGGCGCCACTTGGACCCACGGATATCTGCCCGGCATCACCACCCAGGCGGGCGGCAGCTACGCCCGGGCCAGCGACCCCTCGGTGGCCTACGACGCCAAGCACAACGTCTGGCTGATCTCCAGCATCCCGATCACCGCGTCGGTCAGCGTGCCCGCCGTCTTCACCAGCCGCTCCACCGACGGGGGCCACACCTGGAGCAACCCGGTCACCACCGCGACCGGCTCCAGCCTCGACAAGAACTGGATCGTCTGCGACAACACCGCGACCAGTGCGTTCTACGGCAACTGCTACACGGAGTACGACAACAACGGCAACGGCGACCGCATCGAGATGACCACCTCCTCCGACGGCGGTCTCACCTGGGGCGCCTCGAAGACCACCGCCAACAACGCCACCGGCCTCGGCGGCCAGCCCGTGGTGCAGCCCAGCGGCACCGTGGTGGTCCCGATCTCCAACGCCTCGGAGACCTCGATCCGGGCCTTCACCTCCACCAACGGCGGCAGCAGTTGGACCAGCGCCACCACCGTGACCACCATCAGCACGTACACCGTGCACGGCTCGCTGCGCAGCGGACCCCTGCCCTCGGCCGAGATCGACGCGGCCGGCAAGGTCTATGTGGTCTGGCAGGACTGCCGCTTCCGCACCAGCGGGGGCTCCTGCACCTCCAATGACATCGTGATGTCGACGAGCACCAACGGGACCAGCTGGTCGACCGTGGTCCGCATCCCGATCGACGCGACCACCAGCACCGTCGACCACTTCATCCCCGGCCTCGCGGTCGACCCGGCGACCTCCGGCAGCACCGCGCACCTGGCGCTGACGTACTACTACCACCCGGTCGCCAACTGCACCGCCAGCAGCTGTCAGTTGGACGTCGGGTACGTCTCCTCCACCAACGGCGGCAGCACCTGGACCACGGCGACCCAGCTGGCCGGGCCGATGAGCCACTCCTGGCTGCCGAGCACCACGCAGGGCACCATGGTCGGCGACTACATCTCGACCTCCTTCTCCGCCGGAACCGCGCACCCGGTCTTCGCCGTGGCCACCGCCCCGGTCGGTTCGGTCTTCAACGAGGCGATGTACACCCCGACTTCGGGGCTCGCCGCAGCGGCCGGCACCGCGGCCGTGACACCCGCCACCTTCGCGCAGAACATCGCCTCGGCCCGCCTGGCCGCGATCGCCTACGCGCAGTGGCTGGCAGCCGGCGGCACGTCAGGGAGCGAGGACAGCCCCTGAGCTGACCTGACCTGACCCGACCTGCCTGCCTGCCTGCCGGGTCAGCACTGCCTGCGCCCCCGGAGCTCCGGGGGCGCAGGCACGTCCGGCGTGATCAGGCGACCAGGCGGATGGTCCAGAAGTCGGAAGAGAGCCCCGCCTCCGTCAGATACGCGTAGGGCAGGGTGAAGTAGCCGCTCTGGCCCCACCCGGTGCCCCAGGAGTTGCGGACGATGAAGCGCTGCAGGTCGTCGTCGTAGCCCACCGCGAGCACCGCGTGCCCGCCGAGGACCTGTTCGCCGGCGGCGGGCAGCTGGGCCTCGCCGGTCTTGGCGACGTCCGCGCCCTCGAAACCGGAGTAGACGGTGAAGCCGAAGGCGAAGGGGTAGCCGTCGGACAGACAGCCCTTGAACTGGTTCAGGTCCCGGGTCACCCGCCGGTACACCGTCGCGGTCCACTGCCGGGCGTCCTTGTAGCAGCTGTCGGACGGCTTCTCCCCCGCCGGGGCGCCGGGCGGGAAGGGCCCGCCGTCGGTGACCGCCGGGGTGTCGTCGTAGGGCCACTCGGTCTCGGGGCAGACGCCCAGCGTCGCCACGCTCTTGATGCCATCGCGGATCTGCGCCCCGGAGTCGCTGCCCGCGTGACCCTCCATCAGCCGCTCGTTGTAGTAGATGAACAGGCGCGAGGGCGTCCACACGGGCAGCTGCTGCCGCATCAGTTCGAACTCGAACGCGCCGGCCAGCGCGTTCGCGGTGCAGCTCCCGATCCGGCCCTGGTCGTAGACCGGCGGAAGGCTGCCCCGCAGGTCCACCTTGGGCGGCGGGTTCACCAACGCCAGCCGCGGCGCGGCGTAGACGTGGTCGCGGGCGTCCGGCAGGTCGGGGACCCAGCCGTAACGGGAGACCTTGCGCGGGGTGGGACTGGTCATGGTGTTCCTCCCTGGGTTCGGCAACTACTCTATGCGATCGACTGATCACTCTGTGCCGATATTGTCAATTGCCGGGGCCGATGTCCATGCGCGGATCGCGTCCGCCAACTCCCCTACGCCGTGCTCCTTGAGGACGCTGTAGTGGTCGCCGGTGAGCGGCACCACGCGGGGCGGGGCCGCACCGCGCCCAGGCCGCCGCCGCCTACCGGAGCGGCCTGGTCCAGCCGGGAGCCGCTCCCCCGCCCCGACCCGGCCAGGCCGCCTCCGGACAGACCGGCCCGTGACGATCAGCCGGCCGCGGGGGAAAGATCGCCGACCAGGGAGGCAGCGATCCTCCCGGTGCGCTCGCGCTGGGGGAAGGCGCCGACGGTGACGCGGGCGACCTCCTTCGCGGTGGCGTAGTCGATCACCGAGACCTGGTTGAGCTTGCTCAGCGAGACAAAGCAGAGCGTGCCGTCCGCGCTGCTGCTGGCCCAGTACGGCAGGCTGCCGGTGGGGTAGGTGACAGTGCCCCTGGTGCTGTAGTCGGCGGTGTTGACGATGGCGGCGTAGTCGTCGATGGTGCCGGAGTCGCAGACGGCGGACCCGTCTCCGGAGACGGCGAGGCCGTGGTGGGCGGAGTTCTTCGGGTAGTCGTCCGGCTTCAGGGCCGCGCCCGCCGTGCTGAACGGCATGGTCACCGTCTTGACGATTTGGCTGCTGGAAAGGTCGTACTGGACGAAGCCGTTGAGGTAGGAGAGGTCGGTGTACATGGTCCTGCCGTCCGGCATGACGACATTGGGCCGGATGCCGTGCGGGAAGGTCCAGGTCTGCACGGTCTTGAGGGTCTGCGCGTCGACCTTGGTGAGCCGGAAGGAGCCCTTGGCCCACTCCAGGGCCTGGGGCAGCGAGACGACGCCGATGCTGGAGTTGTAGATGTACTTGCCGTCGGCCGAGTAGTCGTTCTGGTGCGGATAGGTGCCGGTGGCGAAGGTCCCGGCCACCGAGCCGTCGGCGGTGTTCAGCACCTCGGCCTCGTCGGCGGTGGTCGCGGAGACGACATAGCGGGTGCCGTCCGGGGAGAGTGCGGCGTGGTCGGCGTGGAAGCCGGCCAGCCTGGTCCGCCACAGCTGGGCGCCGGTGGCGACGTCGTACGCGGCCACGTCGTCCAGGGTGCCGCGGGAGACGTAGAGGGTGCGGCCGTCGGGTGAGAGCGACGCGTCGTCGACCCAGCGGATGCCGCCCTCCACCGAGGTCACCGTCTCGTACCCGGCCCACTGGATCGGGTCCATGGCGGCGATGCGCTGCTGCGCGTCGGCGGTGACATTGATCGAGCCGAGATTGGCGAAGGTGTGCGCGTCGACGAAACTGACAGTGCCCGCCTGGCTGTTGCCGACGACCAGGACGTCGCGCAGCCCGTCGGCGGCTGTCGCCCCGGTGGCGGGCCCAGCGATCGTCCCGGCGAACAGTACCGCTGCGAGCGCGCATAAGCGGGTGGTGCGACGTGTTCCCATGACTTGCCTCCTGCTGTCCCTGTATGGCATGTCCACACTTCTTACCGAAGGGTAAGTAGTGCGGCGCAAGGGGCCAAGAGGCGTGCACCGCCAATTCGGCCCGCGTCCGCCCGGGATGGTCCCCGGCGGACGCGGGCCGTGAACCGCTGCCGGGTCAGTTGAGCCGGCGGACGGTCCAGAGCTGGTCGGAGGTGTCGAGTTCGGTCCAGGAGACGGCCTTGGCGAGGTCGCTGGCGGAGCCCTGGGCGATGGTGACGAAGCGGCCGCTCGACTTGGACTGGATCAGGTACTGGTTGCCGTGCGGGACCAGGGTCCAGACCTGGGCCGCGTTGCCGGAGACGGCCGTGGTCTGGGTGATCGCCTCGCTGGTGGCCGGGCTGGTGTCGGTGAGCGCGAGCCCGGACTGGCCGTTGACGATCCGGTAGCCGCCGGTGACGGCGACGAACCGCCACAGGTGCCAGTTCTGGTTGGCGTACCACCACTGGTCGGCCTGGGTGCCCGAGGTGGTGGAGCCGCCGGGGATCTCCAGGTACTCGCCGAAGTTGTTCTGGAGGGAGAGGAGCCCGGAGGTGAGGTCGGGGAAGGCGGTCTGGGTGAGGGTCCAGTGCTGGTTGCTGCCGCCGGTGGTCTCCCACTGGTCGACCGTCGCACCGGAGGACTTGGCCCACTGGTAGTCGTCGAGCAGCAGGTTGCTCCTGCGGTTGGTGATGGTGAAGGTCCCGTCCGAGAGCTGGGCGACGGCCCAGTCCTGTGCGGCGGAGCCGGGCGAGGCGGTGTCCAGCTCGACGGTGGCTCCGTCGGTGGTGGAGCCACCGGTCACGGCGAGCCGCAGGCCGCTGGCCGCGTCGGTGAGGGTGAAGTAGCCGTTGGCCTGCCGGGTCAGGGTCCACTGCTGCTGGGCGGAGCTCGGCGAGGCGGTGAGCTGGACCGCGGGGGTGCCGCTGGTCGTGCCGGTGGCACCGGCGTTGAGGCCGGAGTAGCTGTTGGTCAGCGTGTACGTGGCTCCGTTGGAGATGCCCGGGGCGACATTGTCGAAGGCGAACTGGACCTGGTTGAGGTAGCTGCTGTCGTGGTAGCCGCCGGTCAGCGTCAGCACGGTGTTGCCGTCGGGCATCAGCATCAGCGAACGGCTGTAGCCGCCGGGCGCGTTGGAGCCCTCTGACTTCCAGGACCCCGCAGCGCCGCCCGCCGTGTTGACCGCGAGCGCGGTCTGCCCGCCGTCGCTGACCACGATGGTCCCGTTGGCACCGCCGCTGGGGGTCCAGACGACGTAGGGCTGGCAGCAGGGCTTGCTGCCGTCGTTCAGCAGGAGCTGCTGGCCGGTCGCCGCGCCGAAGTTCTCCGGATCACTCGCGATCTTGTAGTAGACCGGGCAGCCCCCGGACGGGGCGTTGCAGTACTCATAGGTCATGATCCACTTGCCGCCGCCGATCGCCGCCACCGTGGCCATCCCCGGTCGCGCGGACTGGGCCGGGTAGACCACGTCGTCGACGACGGCGCCCCAGCTGGTGCCGTCAGTGCTGGTCTGGTGGACCAGCTTCTGGGAGTTGACCGAGTTCTCCCGCTGGTCCGAGTAGTAGACGTCGAGCCTGCCGTTGTTCATCAGCAGGAACGGCTCCCACACCGGGGTGTTCGGGTCCGCAGTCCAGGCCGCGCCGCCCTTGGCCACCGAGCTGAGGAAGTGCCAGGTCTGGCCGTGGTCGGTGCTGTCGTAGAGCAGGATCTCGGTGGAGCTGCGGTCGGCGGGCACGGACAGTCCCGACTCCAGCAGCGTGCCCGCGGGCAGAGCGCCCAGGGCGGCCGGGAGTTCGTAGATCTGCGGGTTCCAGCGCATGCCGTAGCCGTTGACGGTGTCGGTGACCTGGGAGAGGTAGCTCCAGGTGGAACCGCCGTCGGTGCTCTTGTAGACCGGGAACACCGGGGTGGTGCTGGTGTAGACCTCGAAGGTGCTGAGCATGGTGCCGTTGGCGTCGCCCGCGTGGTGGAGGGTGACGCCTCGGGCGTACATGGCGCCGGGGTTGACGTAGCCGGCGCTCGCGGTCGGGGTGAAGATCGTCTGCACCCCACTGGTCTCGGCCCGTGCGGTGGGGCCCCACACCAGGCAGAGGGCCACGGCGGTGAGTACCGCCAGCGCTGCTGCCCAGGGGGATCTCGCGGCTCTGGTCATCGATCCGTCCTTTCCTTTCTCGGGACATGCTGCTCGGGACGTGCTGGGTGGTGACGGTCGGTCAGGGAGCGGTGGCGAGAACGCGGACGTCCCAGGCGCCGAGTTCGAGCAGCTCGCCTGCGGCGACGGCGCGGCCGTCGAGGGCGTCGGTCAGCGGGAGGGGGACGGTCACCCGGGTGGGTTCCCAGCTCCAGTTGTGGACGATGTGGACCCGCCGTCCGTCCGGCGAGGTGCCGGTGGTGGCGGTGACGGAGGCGGGCAGGTCCGTCCAGCCGCCGACCGGGGTGGGGGCGAGCCAGCGGGAGAGGGCCTGGGCCAGCTCCCGGCCGGGGACGGTGCCGACGCAGGTGACCCGGCCCCGGCCGTGGCGCCGGGTGGTGACGGCGGCCCAGCGGCCGAAGTGCGGGTGGTCGTAGCCGGCCAGCACCTCGGCGTCCTGGACGGTGAGGGCGTCGGCCCAGCGGGTGGCGGTCGCCGTGGGCGGCAGCGACAGCGGGCTGCCGGGGGTGGCGCGCACCGGCAGCGGGGCGGTGAGGTTGCTGAACTCCTCGTACTGCGCACCCGCGGCCCCGGTGAGGCGTCCGGGAGCCGGTTCCTGCCGGGCCCGGGCCTCCAGGTCGGCGTAGCCGGTGCGCGGCCCGAGCACCAGGTGGCCACCGGCCTCGGCGTATTCGGCGAACCAGTCCAGCGTGGTGTCGTCGGCGAGGTAGAGGGCGGGGACGACCAGGACGGGGTGTCGCTGCGCCGCCTCGTCCGGGCTGAGCGCTGGCCGCTCACCGCTCGGGTCGTGCAGCTGACGGGAGTGCACGATGCGGACCTGACGGCCGCTGTCGAAGGCGCCGCGGTAGAAGGGATCGAAGATCCGGTGGTAGGAGGCGGGGTCGGGGCCGCCGTCCGCGGTCGACAGCGGCGGGTACTTCTGCATCAGCCACTTGCTCGGCGTCGAGTACACCAGGGTGATGTCCGCGTCCGGCTCGATACCGGCGACGAGGGACCCGGCCGCGTCCAGTTCCGTGCCGAGGCGGGCCAGTTCGGCGTAGGTGCGGCCGGGCCTGCCGCTGTGCGGCAGGATGCCGCCCCAGTAGGTCTCCGCGCCGTAGGGCAGGGTGCGCCAGTGCCAGTACTCGATCATCTGCGCGCCCCGGGCGACCAGCGCCCAGGCGGCCTGCCGCCACTGGCCGTCGAAGCCGGGGCGGTTGTCCCAGGGGAAGCCGATGCTCTGGGCGTTGGTCTCGGTGACCAGGAAGGGGGCCTGGCGGGAGGAGAACATCCAGTCCGCGGTCTGGTAGAGCGCCCAGGTGCCGGTGGTCTTCCAGATCTGTTCGTGGTCCTCCGGGGTGGGGTCGGGCAGCGCGAGGCCGTCCTGCATGTCGTAGTAGGGGTTGCCGGTGGCGACGTCGAGGCTGTCGGTCAGCTCGTCGTCCTCCACCGCGCGGCGGGTGTAGGAGATGCAGGTGGTGACGAACTGCTCGGGACGGGTGTACTCGCGTACCAGGCCGGCCTGCCAGGCGATGAACTCGGTGGTCTGCCGGGCCTGGAACTCCCGCCAGGCGACGTCGTACTGGGGCTGGGCGTTGCCGTCGGGCGTCCACAGATCGGCCCAGGTGGACAGCCGGTGCGACCAGTAGACCAGGCCCCACTCGCGGTTCAGGGTCTCCACGTCGCCGTACTTGGCGCGCAGATGGTCGGTGAAGCGCTGGAACACGCCGTGGTTGTGCAGCAGTTCAAAACCGGGCTCGTTGTCCACCTGGAACCCGATGACGGCCGGGTGCGCGGCGTAGCGCTCCAGGATTCTGCGGATGACCCGTTCGGCGTGGAAGCGGAAGGCGGGGTGGGTGAAGTCGACCTCCTGACGCGCGCCCCAGCCGATCCGCTGCCCGGTGGCCCGCTCGCCGGCGATCTCCGGGTACTGGCGTGCCAGCCACGGCGGCACCGCGTAGGTCGGCGTGCCGAGGATGACGGAGATGCCGCGCTCGTGGGCGCCGTCCAGGACCGGTTGGAGCCAGTCCAGGTCGAATCGGCCGTTCTCGGGCTCCCAGGTGGACCAGACCGACTCGCCGACCCGGATGACGGTGAAGCGGGCGTCGGCCATCAGGTCCAGGTCGGTCTTGAGCCGCTCCTGGGCCCGCTGGTCGTCGGGCAGGAAGTCGTGGGGCTGGTACTCGTGGTAGTACGCGGCGCCGAACAGGACGCGGGCGGGCAGGACCGCCATGAAGGCAACCTCCGAGGGGAGTTGAGAGGTGACAGCGACGACGCAGCTTGGTGTCACTGCTTGACGGAGCCGGCCGACAGGCCGCTCTGCCAGTAGCGCTGGAGCAGCAGGAAGGCGATGACCAGCGGGATGACCGAGATCATGGAGCCGGTGACGACCAGCGCGAGCATGTCGCTGCTGGCGCCCGCGCCGCCGTTCTGCGCCTGTGCGGCCCAGGAGGAGAGCCCGACGGTGACCGGGTACAGGCGCGGGTCGTTCAGCATGATCAGCGGCAGGAAGTAGTTGTTCCAGGTCGCCACCAGGGTGAACAGAATGACCGTCACCAGGCCCGGAGCCAGCAGCCGCAGCCCGATCTGGACGAAGATCCGCAGCTCGCCGGCCCCGTCGATGCGGGCGGCCTCGATGAGGCTGTCCGGTACGGCGTCCTCGGCGTAGATGCGCATCAGGTAGAGGCCGAAGGGGTTGACCAGCGAGGGCAGGATGACCGCCCACGGCGTGTTGACCAGTCCGACCTGTGCGAAGAGCAGGTAGGTCGGGATCGCCAGCGCCGTGGTCGGCACCATCACCGCGCCGAGCACCAGGTTGAACGCGGCCCCGTGGCCGCGGAAGCGGAACTTGGCGAAGCCGTAGCCGGCGCCGGCGGCCAGCAGCGCCGCGCCCAGCGAGCTGGTCACCGCGTACATCAGGGTGTTGAGCAGCCAGTCGACGAAGACCCCGTTGTCGTGGGTCAGGGTCTGCGAGATGTTCGTCCACAGCTGCGGGGCGTGGGAGAACCAGAGGCCGAAGGTGTTGAACAGGTCCTGGCTGCTCTTGGTCGAGGCCACGGCGAGCCAGAACAGCGGCAGCAGGAAGTAGGCGAGCGCGGCCAGCATCGCGATGGTGAGCGGGGTGCTGCGCCGATGGGATCGCGACCGGCGCCGGGACGGGGTCGCGGTCTCACGGCTCGTGGGGGTGGGGGCCGCAGTGGTCATGGTCGTCACCTGGTCCTCCGGCGGTTGGCGGTGAGCAGGAAGCCGTAGGAGACGATCACGATGATCAGTCCGAGCAGGAAGGAGACCGTGGCCGCGTAGTTGACCTGCTGGCCGGTGAAGGCGAGGGAGTAGGCGTAGAGGTTGGCGGTGTAGCCGCTGTCGATCACATTGGGGGCGATGTGCGCCATCAGGTTCGGCTCGTTGAACAGTTGGAAACTGCCGATCACCGAGAAGAGCAGAGTGAGCGTCAGGGCCGGGCGCAGTGCGGGGAGTTTGATCGACCAGGCGATGCGCCAGGCCCCGGCGCCGTCCACGGCGGCGGCCTCGTACAGGTCCGTCGGAATGGTCCGCAGCGCTGCGTAGAGGATGATCATGTTGTAGCCGGTGAACTCCCAGGTGACGATGTTGCCGAGGCTGCCGAGCATCCAGCCGTCGCTGAGGAAGGTCGGCACCGGCAGGTGGAAGTGGCGTCCCAGCTGGGCGAACGGGCCGAAGTCCGGCCCGTAGAGGTAGCCCCACATGAGCGTGGCGACCACGCTCGGCACGGCGTACGGGACGAAGATGCCCAGCCGCACCACCCGGGCGAGCCGCATCAGGCCGCTGTCCAGCGCGAGCGCGAAGACCAGCGCCAGCAGCAGCATCACCGGGACCTGGATCACGAAGAACAGCGCGACCCGCAGCACCCCGTGCAGGAAGAGGGGGTCCTTGAGGGCGGTGACGTAGTTCTGCAGTCCGACGAAGGAGGTCCCGCCGATCAGCCGGTGCTGGAACAGGCTGAGGTAGGCGGCGTAGCCGAGCGGGGTGAGGAACAGCAGCAGGAAGAGCACCAGGAACGGGGCGACGAACAGCGGTCCCGCAGCGCTGGGACGGCGGCGCCCGGCTGCTGCCTGGGGGGTGGTGGCAGTCATCATGGGCCCTTCGTCACGAGCCCTGGACGGTGAAGCCCTGGTTCTTGGCGTACGTGGTGATCCGCGACTGCCAGGTGGACAGCGCCGTGACGCTGTCGGTCCTGTCCGCCAGCGACTTGCCGACGGTCTCCGTCCAGTCCGTCACCACCTGGTCCAGGAACGGCGGCCACTGGAAGGAGGTCGGCACCGTCGAGCTGATGTCGGCGAAGACCTGGTTGACCTTCTGGTCGCCGTAGAAGGCGGGGGTCTGGCCGGTGAAGGACGCGTCGGCCAGCAGCGCCTTGGTCGCCGGGAAGAAGAACTGCTCGGTGGTGAAGAGCTTCGCGCTCGCCGGGTCGCTGTTGAGGAACTGCGCGAACATCGCGGCCGCGATGGGGTTCTTGGAGGAACGCATGACCGCGGTGGTCGAGCCGCCCCAGTTGCCCGAGCTCGGCGCGGAGGCGTCCCACTGCGGCAGCGGAGCCGCGCGCCACTTGCCCGAGGTGGACTTCGCCGACCCGGAGAGGAACACCGGACCCCAGGCGGCGGTGATCCAGGTCGCATACTTCCCCTGGTTGAAGCCCGCGTACCAGGAGTCGGTGAAGTCCGGGTCGCTGCTGATGACGCCCTCCTTGGCGAGCCCGCCCCAGTAGGCGCCGAGCTTCTTGGAGACCGCGTCGTCGACGCTGATCGAGACCGTGCTCTTGCCGGAGGTGGTGTACGGCTTGCCACCGGCCTGCCACAGCAGACCGTGCCAGGCCGCGGGCTCGTTCGCGGAGAGGTTGGTCAGGTAGACGCCGGGGTCGGCCGCGTGCAGCTTGCGCGCGGCGTCGGCGAACTCGTCCCAGGTCTTCGGAACGGCGATGCCGTGCTTGTCGAAGATGTCCTGCCGGTACAGCATCCCCATCGGGCCGGTGTCCTGCGGGATCGCCCAGACCTCGCCGCCCGCGCCGCTGACCTGGCCCCAGGTCCAGTCCACGAACGTGCTCCGCAGCGCTGACGCGCCGTAGGGCCGGAGGTCCAGCAGGCTGTCGGTGATGGTGAAGGTAGGGATGTACTGGTACTCGATCTGGCAGGCGTCCGGGGCGCCGGTCTTGGCCTGCAGCGCGGTGCGCAGCTTGGTGTACTGGGCCGCGCCCTGGCCCGCGTTGACGACGTTGACCTTGATCGCCGGGTACTTCTGCTTGAAGAGGGCGACCTC
Source organism: Streptacidiphilus sp. EB103A (assembly GCF_041261405.1). NCBI lineage: Bacteria > Bacillati > Actinomycetota > Actinomycetes > Kitasatosporales > Streptomycetaceae > Streptacidiphilus > Streptacidiphilus sp. EB103A. The sequence continues at coordinate 181,968 of NZ_JBGCAQ010000004.1, forward strand.
CTGGTCGATGTTGGGCACCCAGGTCCAGAAGGTGAGTTCGGTCGGGGTGGACATGGCCTTGTCGATGTCGGCCTGGCTGACTGCCTGCGCGGCGGCGGTCGAGCCGCTGCTCGCGCCGCTGCCTCCGCTGCTGCAGGCGGCGAGTGCGGTGCCGGCGGTCAGCGCGCCGGTGACTGCGAGAAAGTGACGGCGGCTCAGCGGGGCAGCCTGGTCGGAGAATCTGGACATGGGTGAACTCCCGTTCGGGTGTGAAGAGTTGCCGACATGCCGGAGCGGCAGGCCGGGAACAGGGATGGGTGGATCCGGGGCACGGCGGCCGTCAGTCAGGGCCGCGGGAACGGCGCACGTGCTGCGCGGAGAAGGAGTCCCTGGAGGTGGCGGACGCGCAGGACGGTGCGAAGAGAAAGTCGTGGAGCGAGGGGCCCGGCGATTACCGGGACGACGGAGCTGCGGTGGAATCGCGGACGACGAGCTCGACCGGTGGGTCGTTGGCCGGCGTCAGGTCCACGTCCGGTTTCTCGATGGCGTGCACGAGCAACCGGAGTCCTTCCCTGGCCACGGCGTCGAAGGGTTGCCGGACCGTGGTCAGCGAGGGAGTCACATAGGCGGCGAGCGGGATGTCGTCGAAGCCGACCACGCTGACGTCCTCCGGCACCCGCCGGCCGGCCTCCGTGAGTGCTCGGACCAGGCCGATCGCCATGTCGTCGTTGGCGGCGAAGACCGCCGTCACCGAGGGGTCCGCGGCCAGCCCACGGCCTGCCGCGTAGCCGGACGCAGCCGACCAGTCCCCCATCACGACGGCCGGCTGCTGCCGTCCGCGCGCCGCCAGCGCCGTCTGCCAGCCCCGGAGCCGGTCCCTCCCGGCGTACCACTGCTGCGGACCGGCGAGGTGGTGCACGGTCTGGTGGCCCAGGTCCAGCAGATGCCCGGTGGCCGCCCGGGCCAGCTGCTCGGCCACGCCGACCCCGGCGCTCACCGCCCGGGAGGCGACGAACTCCGACGGCGCGCCCAGCACCAGGACCGGCACTTCGACGCGGACGGCGGCGACATGGCCCTCGTCGATCGGCTCGGAGATCACGATGCCGTCCACGCCCTGTTCGAGCAGGGTGTCCACGGCACCGGTGATGCCGCTCGCATCACCCTCCACGGTGTTGACGACGCGCAGCGCGTACTCGGCGTCACGCACCGCCCGCTCGATGCCCATCAGCAGCGAAGCCGGACCGAACAGGGCCGTTCCCAGCGAGACCACCCCGATGGAACGGGTCCGCCCGGAGGCGAGCATCCGCGCCGCGTTGTTCAGCCGGTAGCCGAGCTCCTCCGCAGCGGCGAGGACGCGCTGCCGCACCTCCGCCGACACGTACGGCTCGTTGTTGAGGACCCGGGACACCGTCTTCTGCGAGACCCCGGCGAGCCGGGCGACATCCACACTGCGCGGCGTTCCAGAGCCTTTGCTCTGCGCTGCCACTGGTGTCGTCATGGGTCTCTCCTGGCTCGTTCCGTCCGGTGGCCATGTCTACGCAGTCAGACAACGGCCGTCAAGGGCTGCTTCCTGACTGCGGAGTCATGTCTACGCAGTCAGAAGCCCTCCGTCAAGGGTTTTCACAGCATCTCGTCGCGGTTTCGATAACGTGACACCCTGGTCCAGGCCCAGCGGGTCCCCCACCCACCCGGAGATGTGACCGTTGACAGAACAGTGCGGCCGCGGTGTTCGCCGCACCGCCCGTCGGCGCGCTGCGCCTGCGGCCGCCGCAGAGCCGCCCACGCCCCTGACGACCGAAGGTCCCACCGAGGACCACCAGGAGGAGAAGCCGATGCCCGATGGCCCGGACCTGAAGCGTGCCCAGGAGTTCCTTGCCGTTGACGGCCTGCCCTGGACCGACGTGGCAGGGGTGCCCGGAGTCTCCGAGCGCGTGCTCAGCGCGGCGCCCTCCGGTGACGGCGCCGAGCTCACCCGTCTGGCCCGCTGGGCCGCCGGGCTCGACACCTCCCCGGCGGGGGTGATCCGGCACGAGTACTGCGAGGAAGTCCTGCTCCTGGAAGGCGAACTGGAGGACCTCACCCTCGGCGCCACCTTCACCGCAGGCCACTACGCCTGCCGCCCTCCTGGCATGCCGCACGGCCCCTACCGCACCACCACCGGCTGCGTGATGCTCGAAATCCGCTACCGCCCGCGGTGATCATCCGGCCCGACCGGGTGCTCCAGTCGTTCGAGAGGCGCGCGCAAGGCGCGGGAAACCAGGACGACGACGATGCCGACGCCGAATCCGATCAGCAGCACCAGGCGCGCCGGATCACCCGCCCAGAAGAACACCGCGACGCATCCGGCCAGCATGACGCCGGAGACCGGTCTCCGGGCGAGCTGGATCGGCCCGGAGACCGCCGCCGCGCGCAGCAGCAGCGGCAGGACGCGCAGTGCGGCCACACACCAGAACGGGATCAGCAGGGCGGCGAGCAGCACGGTCGCCGCCGAGTCCGAGGGCCCCGTGCGACGCAGCCAGCGGCGGGCCAGGGCCAGGCCCGGTGCGGCTCCGCTCACGCAGGTCATCTCGATCACCAGCACGCCCCAGCCCCCGGCGCCGAAGCTGCCCACGCCGGCGAAGACCACGGCGCTGGTCCAGCCGGCGGCGAGGCCGCCGGCCAGCAACGCCGAGCCCGACTCGCTGATCTGGTAGCCGAGCCAGCATGCCGCGCCCATCGCGGCGAAGAACCAGGTGGCCACCGACGCCCCGGTGTCGTACCGGGGGGTGAGGACCACGATCAGCACGGCCGCGGTGATGGCCACCGCGGTCACCGAGATCAGCACCGAACGCTTCGACGGCCTCGCAGTGTCCTCCATCCGACCCACCACCCCTGACCCAGACCGAAACTGACGGCTCATCATGATGGTAGGGCGGGCCACCGCTCAGGATGCGGCGGAGTGCTCGATGCGTTCCAGCAGGCGGTGGCGGCGTGCAGCGTGGGCGAAGTCCGGCGCGTGGTGCGTGCCCAGCGTGAGATCGGCGCGGATCTGCTCGTAGGCGTGGGCCACCGGGTACCAGACCTCCCTTCCGGAGGTCGGGAGTTGGGCGGAGAAGGAGTAGCCGTCCGGCACCGGGAGTTCCTTCGGTTCGGTGTCCTTGCCCTGTGCGCCGTGGACGAGGGCCTGGGCGAACTGCAGATGACCCGAGCCACCGGTGAGCAGCAGGTCGCCCTCGGTGCCGTTGATCTCCCAGTGAAAGTCGGTGGCACGGGAGGCTCCGCCGCGGAAGTGGACCGAGGCCACCGCACCGCCTTCGAGCACGCCGGTGACGGCGATCTGGTCCGGCGCGGTCATCGGGGTGAGCTGTCCCGTCGCCTGGTTGCGGACCTGTCCGCGACGGGTCGCCACGGTGGCCTTGACGTCGGTGAATTCCCCGAGTGCCATGGTGACGGCGTCGATGGTGTGGCCGAAGGGGATGGTGAGCAGGGTGGCGCCGTTGTCGCGGTCGAGGAGGTACTCGCTGCGCGGCGCGAACTCGGCTCCCCAGCCGAAGCCCGAGGCGATCATGCTGGTGGACAGGACCTCACCGACGTAGCCCTCGGCGACCAGGTCCCGTACGTAGCGGACCGCGGGGGCGGAGCGGGCCTGCAGCCCGACGAAGGTGCGGATCCCCTTCGCCTCGGCGACGGCGGCGAGTTCCTCGGCCTCGCCGAGGCCGTTGCCCAGGGGCCACTCGGTGAGCACCGCCTTCCCGGCGTCGAGTGCGGCCAGGGTCAGTTCGCGGTGATGCGGGACCTTGACGGTCACCACCACCAGGTCGACCTCGTCGCGCCGCACCAGCTCCTCGGCGCTGCCGAAGGCCAGCGGGATGCCGTACTTCTCCCCCGCCGCCTTGGCCGATGCGGGGCTGCTGGCGGACAGGGCGCGGACCTCGAAGCCCGGGACGGCCGCGAGCGCGGGCAGATGAGCCTGGGCCGCCCAGCCCCCCGAGGCGCTGAGACCGATGAAGCCGATGCCGATCGGGGCGGCGGAGGGGGCGTGCGAAGACATGGCGAAGTTCCTTTCACCGGACGGGACGGCAGGTGGTGGACCAGGTCAGGCAAAACCCTAGCCCATGTTCGCATGAGTGAGAACATGGGCTAGGTGGATACTTGCCTCATGGCCAGCCGAACCTCCTCCCCCCTGCTCCATCCCGACGAACCGGAGTTCGACCTTTTCGCCGTCATGAGCGCCCTGACCGACCCGGTCCGGCTGAACATCGTCCTGCAGCTCAGCGTCGGCCCGGGGATAGCCTGCGGCACCTTCCACGTGTCCCTCGCCAAGTCCGCCCTCAGCAGGCATCTGCGCGTACTTCGCGAGGCGGGAGTGATCCGCCAGCAGGACGACGGCACCCGGCGGGTCAACACGCTGCGCCGGGAGGAACTGGACCGCCGCTTCCCCGGCCTACTGGACCTGGTCCTGACCGAAGGCGCCGAGCGGTTCGCAGCCCGGCCCACACCCGTCCAGCCCGGCCTCGGGACTGGATTGGTCACCCCTACGACGCAAGCGGCGCCGATCCAACCGCCCGGCTGACCCTCGACGTCGCCGCCCCGCTTGCGCCGGCGAAGTTCACCGGGAGCCTCTACATCGCCGAGGGCTCCCAGGTTCGGCCCGAGTGCGACAACGTCACCAACTCCTCGCAGAATTGCACCGGAAGCCGGCTGCAGAGCGCCGCTTCCAACGGCGCGGGAACGACGCCGGGCATGCTCGGCTACATGTTCTGGGCCGCCGGGATGCCCGCGCTGCGCCAGGGCTGACACTGCGTCACCCCGGCCCCCGGGGCAACTGTTCGTCTTCGAATGATCAGCCGTTCGCCGCCCGGTACTTCTCGACGACCTCAGCGGGAACACGCCCGCGCGGGGCCACCTCGATACCCTGGGCGGCGGCCCAGGTACGCACCTCAACCGGGTTCGGCCGGTCTGCCCCGGCCGGGATGCGCTTGGGGCCACGACGAGCCCCGCCCTGCCTGCGGCCGGCCTCCGTGTAAGGAGCGAAAATCTTGCGGAGCCTACCCGCATTCTTCTCACTGAGGTCGATCTCATAAGACCGGCCGTCCAACGCGAAGGTGAGGGTCTCGACCGCCTCGGAGCCGTCGAGGTCGTCAGAGAGCTCAATTACTACCTTCTGTGCCACAAGTGCGCCTTTCTGGGAGCCCACGCTTCTGCAAGGCGGACATTCAAGAATGCTTCTCCGAGTAGCAGACTACGGCCTCGGGGTAGCGCTGAACACTTCTCGCAGCCGATGCCGTCAGGCGAACGGTGCAATTCTCTGCATATGCGGGAACGCCGGTACGGGTAACGCTTCGGACTCGACGGCTGGGTTGTCGGGTGAAGCATGCCGCATGATGTCCCGCGTGCACCATGAGGAGGAGTTCGACGGGACCGACGGCAGGGCGGGAAGTCCAGGAGTTTCACGGCAGCGAGGCCCGGCGGACATGTCCGGCCAGGTCCTCGCGGCCCAGCGTGGCGACGAGGCGGCGTTCCGGGCACTGTTCCGGGCGGTGCAGCCCGGACTGCTGCGCTACCTGGCCGTGCTGGTCGGGGAGGACGCCGAGGACGTGGCGTCCGAGGCGTGGCTGCAGATCACCCGTGACCTGGGGTCGTTCAGCGGGGACTTCGACGGGTTCCGCGGCTGGGCCGCGACGATCGGCCGCAACCGCGCGATGGACCTGCTGCGCAGCCGACGCCGACGGCCGCGCGGCAGCCTGCCGGTGGAGACCCTCCTCGATCGGCCGTCGGCCGAGGACACCGAGAGGACGGCGCTGGCCACGGTCGGAACCGCGGAGGCGTTGGCCCTGATCGCGGGTCTGTCGCGTGATCAGGCCGAGGCCGTGCTGCTGCGGGTGGTCATGGACCTGGACGCGGACGCCGCCGCGCGGGTGCTCGGCAAGCGGGCCGGTGCCGTGCGGATGGCGGCGCACCGGGGCCTGCGCAAGCTGGCCGCCGTCCTGGAGCAGCAGGAGACGGACCGGGAGGAAAGGGCTCACGGAGCGGGCCGGTCCGGGCCGTCGGAAAAAAGTTTCGCCCCGGGAGTGACACCGACGACGGTCTCGACGCTGAAGGACATGAGATGAGCACCCAGCGATCCCGTCGGATCGACCGTGACACGGCCGAGCAGCTGCTCGGCCGGCCCGAGGTCGGCGCGGCGGTCGGCCATGACGCTCTCGCCGGACTGCTCGCCGCTGCCGCCGCCCCCGCGGCGCAGGGTGAGCTGTCCGGTGAGCAGGCGGCATTGGCCGCGTTCCGGGCGACTCGACTCGCCCCTGTCCCGCCGTCCCGAAAGCGATCGATGTCCACGTCTGCGCCGGCGCGGCTCCTCAGTGCGAAGGTGGTGGCCGCCGTCCTGGCCTCCGCTCTCGGCGGAGGTGTCGCCGTCGCGGCCGCCACCGGCCACCTGCCTGCCGCTCTGGGCGGCAGTCCCGCGCGCAGCGGCCCGTTGCCGGGCGCCACGGCCGGCGCGGGAGCGCCCGGCGCGCTGCCGCAGGCAACGGTCACCGTTTCGCCCGCGGCGGTGCCGGCCGATCTGGCCGAACTCTGCCGCGCCTTGGACCAGGACAGCGCCCCGACCTCCAGCAGTGTGCTGTCCGAACCCCGCTTCGCCCGTCTGGTCGCGGCCGCCGGAGGGCAGAGCGGTGTCGCGGCCTACTGCGCATCCGCCACGGCCGAGCACCGCAAGGGCAACTCGCAGAGCGCGCGGGCGACGCACGGTCGGCCCAGCACCGCCTCGACGCACCCGGACACACCTGGAGCCGGCCATCGGCCCAGCAGTCCGGCTGCGAGCCACAGCGCCGCCGCCCAGCACGGTCACCCGACCAGCCGTCCGAGTGCCGACCCGTCCCCGTCCGGCAAGAGCGCTGCCGGCGCCCACTCGACGGGGTGACCCCACAAACGCCGGGCGGGCGGTGGACTCCCCCCGTACCCAGTCCACTGCCCGTCCGGTCCTGACCCGCCATCCGTAGAGGTAGAGGCTGCCTGCTGATGCAACGACAACTGGGTTCTCCGCACCAGGCCGGCCCGGTTTTCGTCGACTCCTCCGGCCGACGCCAGCGGCGTGTCCGCCGGCTCGGGCGGCTCCTGGTGGTTCCCGCCGCCGCCTACGTCGCGCTGCTGGTCAGCACCCTGCTCGGCGGACCGACCGTCGAAAGCCCCCTGCTCCCGCTGCCCGCACCCCCCGCCGCCGCCCAGAGCCAGGCCCCCCGCACAGCTCCGGCCGGCGGCGCGCAGCCGACCGCATCCGGATCACACGCCGGCGGCCGGTCACAGGCGGTCGGTTCCGCGACCGGTGGAACCACGGGGACGGCGATCGCTCCCGGCGCAGCGGCCACGTCTTCGGCCGGCGCCTCGGCCAGCGCGTCCAGCTCCGCCTCGGCCACCGCCACAAGCACCGCGGCGACGCACGGGAACAGTACGCACTCGGCCACCACGCCCGGCTCCAGCCACCGGGCCACTCCCAGCAAGAAGGCCTGACCGCCCCGATGAGCAAACCCCCCAGTCACAGAGGCGGCCGGCACCGCACCGTCCGCGACCTGCCCGTGCGTACCCACTGGCTGCTGCTGGCCACCCTGGCCGTCACGCTGACCCTCGCCCTGCTGATCGAGGGATACACCCAGCACATGTTCGGCTTCGCCGACGACGGCGCCGCCCTGTCCCAGGGCCCCAGCGACCACGTCCCCGCCTCCGTCGCCCAGGGCGGCCCGGTCATCGAGGCCGGGACGGCCCAGCCGCGCACGGCGCGCCCCGACGCCCACACCATCGCGCTGACCTTCGACGACGGTCCCGACCCGACCTGGACCCCGAAGATCCTCGCGGTGCTGCGGGCCGACCACGTCCACGCCACCTTCTTCGTCGTGGGCACCCAGGTCGCCGCCCATCCGGACCTGGTCCGCCAGATCGTCGCCGACGGCAACGAGATCGGCGTCCACACCTTCACCCACCCCAACCTGGGCACCATCCCGGCCTGGCAGCGCACCCTGCAACTGCGCGAGGACCAACTCGCCATCGCCGGGGCCACCGGACAGACCACCACCCTGCTGCGTCCCCCGTACTCCTCGGTCAACGACGCCCTGGACAACGACGACTGGTCCGCCGTCCGGCAGGCCGGGAGCGAGGGCTACCTCACCGTGCTGACCACCCAGGACAGCGAGGACTGGACCCGGCCCGGCGTGGCCCGGATCGTGGCCGACGCCACCCCGCGCGGCAGCGCCGGGCAGGTGCTGCTGATGCACGACGCCGGCGGCGACCGCTCCCAGTCCGTGGCCGCACTGGCGCAGCTGATCCCCCGTCTGCAGGCCCGCGGCTTCCACTTCGCCACCGTCAGCCAGGCCGTCCACCTGGCCTCCCCGATGACCGCAGCCACCGCCCGGGACCACTGGACGGGCCTGGCGCTGATCGGCGCGCTGCAGGCCAGCCACGGCCTGCTGACCCTGCTCGGCTGGCTGCTGTACGCGGCCGGAGCCCTCAGCGTGCTGCGCGCGCTGGTCACCCTGGTCGCGGCGCGCAGGCACAAGAAGTGGGCGACGTACCCGTGGGGTGATCCGGTCACCGAACCGGTCACGGTCATCGTGCCGGCCTACAACGAGAGCGCCGGCATCGAGGCCGCGGTGCGCTCACTGCTGGCCTCCGACCATCCCGTCGAGATCATCGTGGTCGACGACGGCTCCACCGACGGCACCGCCGACCTGGTCGAGTCGCTGAACCTGCCCGGGGTGCGGGTGATCCGGCAGCACAACGCGGGCAAGCCCGCCGCGCTCAACACCGGTATCGCCGCCGCCTCCTGCGACCTGGTGGTCATGGTCGACGGCGACACCGTCTTCGAGCCCGACGCGGTACGCCGGCTGATCCAGCCCTTCGCCGACCCGGGCGTCGGCGCGGTCTCCGGCAACGCCAAGGTCGTCAACCGCGGCGGCCTGCTGGGACGCTGGCAGCACATCGAGTACGTGGTCGGCTTCAACCTGGACCGCCGCCTGTTCGACCTGGCGCAGTGCATGCCCACCGTCCCCGGCGCCATCGGCGGCTTCCGCCGCCGGGCCCTGGAACAGGTCGGCGGCGTCCCGGACGCGACCCTGGCCGAGGACACCGACCTGACCATGGCCCTGTGCCGGGCCGGCTGGCGGGTGGTCTACGAGGAGCGGGCCGTCGCCTGGACCGAAGCCCCCGCCTCCCTGGGCGCCCTGTGGCGCCAGCGCTACCGCTGGTGCTACGGCACCCTGCAGGCCATGTGGAAGCACCGCGGCGCACTGCTCCAGCGCGGCCCGGCCGGGAAACTGGGCCGCCGCGGCCTGGGCTACCTGCTGATGTTCCAGGTCCTGCTGCCGCTGCTGGCCCCGGTCGTCGACATCTTCGCCCTGTACGGGCTGGTCTTCCTCAACCCCCTGCACATCATCGGCCTGTGGCTGGGCTTCCTGCTGCTGCAACTGCTCATGGGCCTGTACGCGTTCCGCCTGGACGGCGAGAGCCCCGGGCCGCTGTGGAGCCTGCCGCTGCAGCAGTTCGTCTACCGCCAGCTGATGTACCTGGTCGTCATCCAGTCCGTCGTCACCGCTCTCGCCGGCAGCCGCCTGCGCTGGCAGCGCATGGAACGCTACGGCTCGCTCCAGGTCCCCGTCGGCGCGCCGACCGCCTCGGTGGCCATGGCCGCACGGCAACCGGTCCGGCAGCAGCCTGCGGACCTCGCCCAGTCATGGCTGGACGAGGCCTACGGCCAGCCGCCCACGGGCGACTACTACCGACCCGCGGTCCGCTACTCCGAACCGGCCGAGCATTCGGGTCCGCACGAACCCGGTCAGCGGATCTGACGGCGGACCAGTTCGTGGAACGGGCTGCCGGCGTCGGCGAGCAGGGCGGCCGGCGGTCCCTGCTGGACCACCCGGCCCTCCGACATGACGAGCACCCGGTCGGCGTCCATGACGGTGGACAGCCGGTGGGCGATCACGATGCGGGTGGCGCGCAGCCTGCGGGTGCTCTCCATCACCACCCGCTGGGTCTCGTTGTCCAGCGCGCTGGTGGCCTCGTCGAAGAAGAGGATGCGCGGGCGGCGGATCAGGGCCTGAGCGATCATCAGGCGCTGTCGCTGCCCGCCGGAGACCGTGCCGCCGCCGTCGGAGAGGATCGTGTGCATGCCCATCGGCATCCGCTTGATGTCCTCGGCCAGGCCGGCCATCTCGGCGGCCTCCCACGCCTCCTCCGGGGAGAACGTCTCGTTGCCGCAGATGCAGTCCAGGATCGAGCCGGTGAACGGCTGCGCGTTCTGCAGGACGACTCCGCACTGACGGCGCACCGCGGTCCGGTCGAGGGCGGCCAGTTCCTGGCCGTCGTAGCGCACGCTGCCGGAGGCCGGCCGGTCGAAGCCGATGAGCAGTCGCAGCAGGGTCGACTTGCCGCAGCCGCTGGCCCCGACGATCGCGACGAACTCGCCCGGCTGCACCTGGAACGACACGTCGTCGAGCACCAGCGGTCCGTCCTCGGCGTACCGGAACGACAGCTGCCCGACCTCGATCGCGCCGGACAGGACGCCGGGCGGCGTGCTCCCGCCGGCCACCTCGGGGAGCTCGTCCAGCACCGGCTTGATCTGCTCGTACAGCGGCAGCACCGAGGCGGCGGAGAGCAGCGCGCCGGTGAGCTGGGTGACCGAGGTCAGCACCATGGTCACGGCGGTGCTGAAGGTGAGGAAGCTGCTCGCCGAGAGGGTCCCCCGGGCCGGGCCCGCCAGCAGCATGAACATCATCAGCGTGCAGAACGGCAGATAGAACGCGTTGAGGACGGTGATCAGGTTCTTGATCCGGCCCACCCGGCGCTGCAGCTCCCGGCTGCGGGCGAACTCGCCCGCCCAGGCCGCGTAGGCGAATTCCTCGGCCGCGGCGACGCGCAGTTTGGGCAGGCCGCGCAGCGTCTGGAAGGCCTGGTTGTTGAGCTTGTTGTTGAGCGCGATCAACCGGCGCTGCCACCGCAGTTGCCACAGTCCCAGGCCCAGGAAGACGCTGCCGATGACGGCCACCATGGCGAGGGCCGTCAGCGCCAGCGGGACGCTGTAGTACAGCAGCAGCGCGAGGTTCACCGTACTGACCGTGCCGGCCTGTACGGCCACCGAGCTGATGCCGGACAGCACCCGGCGGATGGCGCTGATGCCCATCGCCGCCGTGGCGAGCTCTCCGGTGGAGCGCGCCGCGAAGAAGCGCGTGGGCAGCCGCAACAGCCGGTCCCAGACCGCCGGTTGCAGCGTGGCTTCGATGCGCCCCTCCATCCGGAGGATGGAGATGTTCTCCAGCAGCATGAAGGCGGCCGAGACGACGGTGGTGGCCACGATCGCCAGCGAGGTCTGGACGATGAGGCTCCTCTCGGCGTTGGGCACGTAGCTGCCGAGGACCTGTCCGGTCGCGATCGGCACCAGCGCCCCGAGCAGCACCGCCACCAGCCCGCCGAGGACCAGGTTCCGCAGGTCCGTCCGGGTCCCGAGCAGACTGAAACGGAGCAGACGCCAGGCGGGCAGCGGCTGTTCCGGCAGCGGGCGGTAGAACATGACCGCGTGGGTCTCGAACTCCGCCGCGTTCGCCGCGCTGATCCTGGTCCGCCGGCCCGTGGTGGGATGCACCGCGTGGTAGCCGCCGCGCCGCCACAGCAGCGGGACCAGGGTGCCGGTGCCGGCCCGGTGGCCCACCAGCGGACCGGCGTTCTCCCGCCACCAGCGCCCGGTGAGCCTGACCCCGCGGGTGCGGAACCTGGAACTCAGCGCGATCCGTTCGACCGGACCCAGCCGGTCGTCGGAGGCGACGCTCTGCGCGGACGCGGAGGCGGGCGCCGTGACCGTGATCCCGGCGGCGGCCGCGACCGCGCGGCAGACGGCGAGGGCGGCTTCGTCGGACCCGGCGACCGGCCGTCCGGCAGCCCGCCCCGGGGTGTCGGAGGTGTCGATCGAGTCCAGCAACGCCCGGTCGGCCTGGGCCCTGACTGCGTGGCCGGCCCTGACACCGGCAGCGGCCCGGTCCTCGTGGGCGCGCTCCAGCTGTTCGATCCGGCGGTCCACCGAGATCATCAGCCGGGTCTGCTGGTCGACCAGGCGTTGCCACATGACCGCGTCGACGAGCAGGTCCCTGGCCAGGTCCGCGCTGTACGCGGCGCCGTACTGCAGGCTGCCCGGGTCCACCGCCATCCACAGGATGCCGTCGTCCGAGGACTCGTCGGCCACCGCCGGTACCGCCCCGTCCACCGGGGTCTCGAACACGGCACGCAGGCTCCGCCCGATGCCGCGGGCGAACGCGTCCTCCAGCGGGCTGAGGGCCTGTTCGACGCTGCCGTACTGGCTGCCGTACTGGCGGTACAGCTCACGCAGCTGGATGCGGTGCAGCACGCATCCCTGCAGCGGCCTGCCGACGAGGGTGTGCCGCGGTCCCTCGACGGGCCCGAGCAGCAGGGCTCCGGTTTGGAGCCGGCCGAGGAAGTGCCAGCGGCCCTGCTCGGCGGCGTCGACCGCGAACAGGTCCAGCGCGCCGTCCACGACCAGCCAGAGCACATCGGGCCGCTCCAGCGGCAGGCTGCGCAGGCTGGCGCAGTCGACCGGATCGCCCAGACCGCCCAGGGCGCCGACCACCACGTCGCCGGGCCAGGGGCCGGCGACCACCGGGTACTCGACCGATGTCACTTCAGTTCCCCCCGCGCTCAGTGCTCACGGACCAGCGCGGCGTACCGCCCGGCGGCGGCGACCAGGTCCTCGTGGCGCCCGCGTTCCACCACGGTCCCGTGGTCCAGGACGACGATCTCGTCGCTGTCGCGCACCGTGCTCAGCCGGTGTGCGATCACCACACAGGCGCAGCCGCGCCGTCGTACGTTGTCGATGATCACCTGCTCGGTCTCCGCGTCCAGGGCACTGGTGACCTCGTCCAGGACCAGGACACTGGGCCCGCGCACCAGGGCCCGGGCTATTTCGAGCCGCTGCCGCTGGCCTCCGGAGAAGTTGCGGCCGTCCTGTTCCACCCGGCTGTGGATGCCGCCGGGCCGCCTGGACACGGCGTCGTGGACCGCCGCGTCCTTGAGCGCGGCGATGACGGCCTCGTCCGGGATCGAGGGGTCCCACAGCGCCACGTTGTCGCGGACCGTGCCCTCGAAGAGGAAGACGTCCTGGTCGACGAAGGAGACCGAGGCGGACAGCGCGCTGCGGGGGATCTCGTCCAGCCGCTGTCCGTCGATGCGGATCTCGCCCTCCCACGGCTGGTAGAGGCCGGAAATCAGCCGGGACACCGTCGACTTGCCGCTGCCGGACCCGCCGACCAGCGCGACCTGGCGGCCGGGGCCGACCGACAGCGAGAAGTCGGTGAGCAGCGGCTTGTCGAGCGGGCTGTATCCGAAGGTGACGCCGTCCAGGGTGACGTGCCCGCTGAGCCTGCGGGCACCGGCGGCCGGTTCGCGCCGCGTGTACAGCGGGTCCACCGGGAAGGCCTCGACGTCCCTGAGTCGGGCCATGTCCGCCGCGAAGTCCTGGACCCGGCCGGCCACGCCGTTCAGCCGGGTGACCGGCCCGGTGAAGCTGGTCACCAGCGCCTGGAAGGCCACCAGCAGACCGATCGAGATGCCGCCGTCGGCCGCCCGCTGACCGCCGATCAGCAGGATCAGCGCACTGTTGAGAGCCGCGAGGGTGGGAGCGACCACGGCGAGCGCCGCGCTCGGGACGCCGAGCCGCTGCTGCCCGTCGAGGGTCAGCGCGTGCTGGCCGGCCCAGCGGCGGAAGTATCCGTCCTCGGCCCCGGTGGCCTTCATCGTCTCGATCAACTGCAGGCCGCTGTAGGAGGTGTTGGTCAGCCGGGCGGCGTCCGCGCGCAGCTTCTGCACGCCGGTGCCCCGGATCCGCACCACCACCCGCAGCGCCACCACGTTGAGCAGCGCGATCAGCACCCCGAGCACCGTCAGCTGCGGGTCGTAGGACCACAGCAGCAGCGCGTAGAGGACCACGACCACGGCGTCCACGCCGGTCGCGGCGAGATCCCTGGCCAGGGTCTCGGCCACGGTGTCGTTCGACTGCAGCCGCTGCACCAGCTCGGCCGGGTTGCGCTGGCTGAAGAAGGTGACCGGCAGTCTGAGCAGGTGCCGCAGGAACCGGGCGCTGCTCAGCGTGGACGAGATCATGCGCCCGCGCAGCAGGTTCGCCTGCTGCAGGGCGGTCAGCCCGGCGGTGAGGACCACCATGGCGGCCATCGCCGCGAAGAGCACCGGCAGCAGCGAGGTCTGATTGCCGATCAGGAACATGTCGATGTAGGTGCGGCTGAGGGCCGGCAGCACCGCCCCGACGACGACCAGCAGGAAGCTGGCGAGCAGGGCGGCCAGCATCGCGCCCGAGGTGCCGCGCAGCCGCGCCGGCAGGGCGCGGAGGATGCCCGGCCGCCGGCCTGCCCGGCGGAACCCGTCGCCGGGTTCGAAGGTCAGCACGACACCGGTGAAGCTGGAGTCGAAGTCCTCCGGCGGGACGAACCGGCGGCCCCGGGCCGGATCGTTGATGTGCACGCCCCGGCGGCCGAGGCGACGGCCCATCCCGTCGTAGACGACGAAGTGGTTGAACTCCCAGAAGAGCACCGCGGGCGCCTGGACCTGTGCCAGTGCGGCCGGTTCCATCTGCATGCCCTTGGCCGCCAGGCCGTACCCGCGTGCCGCCCTGAGCACGCTGCTGGCCCGGGAGCCGTCGCGGGACACACCGCAGGCGATCCGCAGCTCCTCCAGCGGCACATGCCGGCCGTGGTGGCCGAGCACCATCGCCAGCGCGGCGGCTCCGCACTCCACCGCCTCCATCTGGAGCACCGTGGGGCTGCGTACCGCCTTCGGCTTTCGCGGCCTGCGCCGTCCGGCGTTCGACCGGTCCGGGCGGTGCCTACCGCGATCGTGCGGCACGGTCATGGCAGGACCCAATCGATCGGATGCTGGGCGGCCAGGTGGATGGCGCCACCGACCAGGGTCGCGGACTCGATCGCGTACGGGGGTCCCTGCGCCGACGACCACGCGTACCCGGACGTCGTTCCGGTGGACCGGTCCAGCTGGACCAGGACGGCCACCGGCTGGCCCTGCGCCGAGAACTGCGCGCCCAGTCGGCTGTCGCCGAGGAAGGCGGTGATCTGCTGCTGCGTCTCGGGAACCCGGCCGACCTCCAGGACCCGCCCGCGCAGCAGGCCGTAGCGTTGCGCGGGCACCGACTGCACGGTCAGCTCGACGGCGGAACCCAGCGGGATCGTCGATCCGCCGCCGCTCGGCGCGTACAGCACCGCCAGCAGCGGGTCGTGCGGGCTGTTGACGCGCTCCACCGTCGCCAGATCCGCCCCCACGGCGACGACGGCACCGATGCCGGCCGACAGCGCCGTCACCCGACCCGCGGCCACCGTGCGCACGGTCTCGACCTTCTGCTCCGTGCGCACGCTCAGCAACGGCGCCCCGTTGGCGAGCGTGTCTCCTTCGTTGGCGAACACAGCCGTGACCTGACCCGCGAACGGGCTCTGCAGGGTGTAGCTCCCCTCCGCGAACGTCAGGATTCCGGGCGCGTCCAGCTTGGGCGAGACCGAGCCGGTGACAGCCCAGAATCCCGCCACCGCCATAACCAGGACCGTGACCGTCAGCACCAGCCGGCCCTGCGGCCGAGCCAAATGCACCGGTACGTCGAGCTCCTCGGGCGACTGCAGCTTGGAAAGCGCCTTCTGGCGGAATTGCACAAACCATTCCTTTGAATACGCCGGTAGCGGTCGGGCACCACAGCGCCCGACCGCACCTCATGAAATCAATTGCTCGATCGAGCAGCGACGGGCCCCGGCCCGAGGAAATCCCGGGGTCCGTCGCCGCTCATTCGCTCCGGGCCGTGAATCCGGAGCGACCCCCGCCGGTCAGGGACCGGCTCCCGAAGGTCAGAGACCGGCGAGGCCGGTGACCTGACCCGGAACCAGGCCGGCGACCGTCGAAACCGTCTGGCCGAGACCGCCGGGCAGGACGGACTCGGCAGCACCGAGCACCGGCGAGGTGACGCCGGAGAGGTCGAGCCCGAGCAGGCCGACCCCGCCCGACACGTTGTCCAGGTCGCTGTCGGAAATCTCGCGGGTCTCGACCTGCGGCGTGAAGTCCTTACGCATGACTTGCGCTTCCCTTCAATACTGTGGGGTGTTTCATGAATGATTTCGGCCAGGTCTGGAGGACGCCAATCCGGCCGGTTCAACGGTTGCCTGGCCCAGAATTCCTGGGGCCAGTCCTTGCGACTTCCGCCGATAGAATGATCCAACCATGTCAACGGGTGTTCCGTCCAGTCGGCCTGTCGGATTTTCGGTGAATATTTCCGCACCCGACCGTGATTCCGTGGAGCATTACCCAGGGAATTGTGACGGCTTCTTCACACATTTTCGGTCGCCCATTCCGGCGACCGGCGCGGGCATTCTCCGTGGCCGGCCGGGCGACCCCCACAGGACGCAGGGCCGCCCACCCCGAAGGATGAACGGCCCTTCCGGCCGGGCGAGTTGCTGTGGTCAACCGACTGATCACGAGTCAGCTCCCGGTCGCGGCCTGGTCAAGGCGGTCCACCCGGCCCTGGGCGTCCTTGTGGATGCCGAACAGTGGCTCAGGATGGAGCACCAGGCTGGACGCCACTCCGGCAAGAGTGTTCACGGACGAACCCGTTCCGGTGCTCAGCGGGGCCGTGGTGGTCACCACGGCGTCGGTGAGCACGTGCAGCCACTGCGCTCCCCCGCTCGACACGAGTTCCCCGTGCACACAGGTGACCGGGACGGCATACATCAGTGCGTCCACGCCCGTGCCGAGAAGGCCGGGCAGCTGGAGCGAGTACAGCCGCACCAGCGTCTCCCCCGCCCGTGCCGTCACACAGCCGACCGCTTTGCCGGGATCCGGCACCGCCGATGTCGCCGACGCCGAGGATCCGGTCGATGCGGAGCGGCCGGAGGCGGTGGGCGCGACCGGATGCGCCGGACGGCTCAGGGTCGCGGATGCCTGGGGGTCCGCCGGACGCGTCGGGTCCGGCGAGGCAGGCGTGATGCCCGACGCGGACGCGCTCGGGATCCCACCGGACACCGGCGGAACCGGTTGTGGCGCGGATCCCAGGGTGCCGGAGATCGCGAAAGCCGTCCCGCCGACCAGCAGCCCCGACACGGCCAGCGCCGGCACGGCCAGCAGCCGCCGCCGACGGCGCCGCTCCGCCAGGCGGCGCAACTCCGCCCCGCTCAGCGGCGGTTCGCCGGCAGCGCCGGCCGCGAGGCCGCGCAGCGACTCCCGAAAGCGCTCGTTCCGTTGGCTCATCACGCTGACATTTCCATCAGGTCGTCGGACAGATGCTTGGCCAGGGCCGCCCTGGCCCGCGACAGGCGGACCTTCACGGTGCCCTCCGGCGCTCCCGTCTCCCGGGCGACCTCGGCCACGGGCAGGTCACAGAGGTAGTGCAGGACAACCACTCGACGCTGCTCCTCGGATATCTTGCGCAGCGCTGCCACCAGCGCGGCGTACTCCGGCCCCGGGCTCGGGGCGTCGGGCGGGGCACCGTGCCGGAACACCGCCAGCAGGGAGCTGCGGGTCCGCCGCCACCTGCTGACCGCCAGCCGCCAGGCCACGGTGCGCACCCATGCCTCCGGCGCCTGCGCCTGCGACAACTCCTCGCGCCCGCGCCAGGCCCGGACGAACGCCTCCTGGACGACGTCCTGCGCCTCGGCCAGATTGCCGGTCATCGCGTACAGCTGACCGACCAGCCGCGACCAGCTGCCGGCGTAGAACTCGTCGAACTCGTCAGGCGACAAGCGCTCCCGCTCCCTGCTCCCGCGGTATCCGGCGGTTCCCGCTGTGCGCGGAATGCCGACTACCGGGCGCAGCCGCATCGGCTGCGCACTCCATCCACCACGTCCCCCCGATCCCCCCGGGCCCCGGTCCGCACATCCTGCCGAACGCCGCTGCCGAAGCCCCGGCCGGGGTCAGCGCAGCTGACTCAGCGACCGGAGGAGCGACCTGAGGAGGTCCGGGGTCACCGGACTGACTCGGGACGCGCCGGGGCCGTCGTGGTACGGCTGATGCGTGCCGGCCCCGGTTCCGGGGGACGCCTGGAACCACGGCGCGACCGGACCGGGGCCGGCGGCGTCGGCGGCGTAGTTGTTGACGGGGCAGTGGTTGGCGTACGAGACACCCATGAGGCCTTGCTCCCTGGGGGTAGGGGTGGGCGACTGCAGAACTGGGGGGCGATTCATGCTCTCTACGCAGCCCGGCACCGTCCCGGTTACATCCCCCGCCGTGAAATCTTTGTGACCTGGGTCACATCTCCGACGCGCGTCAGCCGGAGGCGATCTGGCGTCGTCGCTGCTCCAGAAAGGCTTGTTCGGCGGCGTTGGAGGTGCGTGCCAGCGCGGCGTCGTAGGCGGCCGCCGCCTCGGGGTGTCGGCCGAGACGGCGCAGCAGGTCGGCACGGGTGGCATGCAGGAGGTAGTAGTCGCCGAGGCTGTCCGGCAGGGCGTCCACGGCGTCGAGCCCGGCACGGGGGCCCTGGACCTCGGCCAGGGCGACGGCGCGGTTGAGCGCGACCACCGGCGTGGGGGCGAGGCGCAGCTGCAGGTCGTACAGGGCCAGCACCTGAACCCAGCGGGCGTGGCGGTCGAGTGTCCCGTCGCTGTGGGCCGCGTTGATCGCGGCCTGGATCTGGTACACCCCCGGACTGCCGCGCCGCAGGCAGGCGCGGACCAGAGCCTGGCCCTCCTCGATCAGTGGCCGGTCCCACAGCGAGCGGTCCTGCTCCTCCAGCAGCACCAGAGTCCCGTCCGAGCGGGTGCGGGCGGCCCGGCGGGCGTGGGTGAGCAGCAGCAGGGCCAGCAGCCCGACCGCCTCCGGCTCGTCCGGCATCAGCTCGACCAGCACCCGGGCCAGCCGGAGCGCCTCGGCGCACAGGTCCTCGCGCAGCAGCGCCTCGCCCTCCGAGGCCGCGTACCCCTCGTTGAAGACCAGGTACAGCGTGTCCAGGACGGCGCGCAGCCGATCCGGCAGTTCGGCCTCGGAGGGGACGCGGTAGGGAATGCCCGCGTCCTTGATCTTGCGCTTGGCGCGGACCAGCCGCTGGGCCATCGTCGCCTCGGGCACCAGGAAGGCCCGCGCGATCTCGGCGGTCTGCAGGCCGCCGAGCAGCCGCAGGGTCAGGGCGACCTGCGCGTTGCGGGCCAGCGCGGGGTGACAGCAGGTGAAGATGAGCCGCAGCCGGTCGTCGCGCACGGGGCCCTCCTCTGCCTCCTGGTCGGGTGACTCGGTCACCGCGTCCAGCAACTGCTGGGCCTGCAGGTGCCGGTGGTGCCGCGTCGCGTCGCGGCGCAGCCGGTCGATGGCGCGGTTGCGGGCCGTGGTGGTGATCCACGCGCCCGGGTTCGGCGGCGTTCCGCTCCCGGGCCAGCGCTCCAGCGCCACCGCGAAGGCGTCCTGGACCGCTTCCTCGGCGAGGTCGATGTCGCCGAGGAAGCGGATCAGGGTGGCCACGCAGCGGCTGTACTCGCGGCGGAAGACCTGCTCGGTCTCCTCGCGGGCGTCGCGCGGACCGCGCGGATCGGCTGAGGGCACCGGTCTACTGCTCCGCCGGGTCCTCTTGGAAGGGACGGACCTCGACCGGGCCCCGGCAGGCCCGGCTGCCGTCGGCGGCCAGCGCCAGCGCGGCGTCCAGGTCGGCGGCCCTGACGATCCAGAAGCCGCCCAGGTGTTCCTTGGTCTCCGCGAAGGGACCGTCGGTGGTGAGCACCTTCCCGTCCTCCTGGACGCTGACCACGGTGGCGGAGTCGGCGGGGTGCAGCCCACCGGCGAACACCCAGGCCCCGTCGGCCTGCAGCCGCTGGTTGAACGCGTCGACGTCGGCGTACATCTTCTGCATCACCTCGGGAGCGGGCGGCGCCTGGCCCTCGACCATGTGCACCGCCAGCAGGTACTGCTTCATGACGTTCTCCTCATCGCGCGGGGCCGGCATCCTGCCAGCCCGATACAACCACTACGAACGGCGGCTGCCCGGATCGACACTCACCCCGGGATTGCTTCCGGAGAGACTTCCTGGGCCCGCGGGAGTCGTCAGGCGAGGGTGGGGTAGTCGGTGTAGCCGCGGTGGTCACCGCCGAAGGAGGTGGTGAGGTCGGGAGTGTTGAACGGGCCGCCGACGGCGAGCCGGGCCGGCAGGTCGGGGTTGGCGAGGAAGAGCGCGCCGTAGGCGATCAGGTCCGCGAGGCCGTCCTCGATCAGCTGCAGCTCGTCGGGGCCGGTGGGCTCCGTTCCGGTGAAGGGGTTGAGGATGTAGGTGCCCGGCCACTGCTTGCGCAGACGCGTCGTCAGGTCGCGGATCCCCGGGGCCTCCATCTGGTGCAGGTAGGCGAGGCCGAGCGGGGCGAGTGCGTCGACCAGCGTGGTGTAGGTCCGCTCCAGCTCCGTGGTGTCGGTCTCGGCGATGTCGTTGTAGGGGTTGGCCGGGGAGATGCGGAAGCCGACCTTGTCCGCGCCGATCGCGTCGGCGACCGCCTTGGCGACGTCGACGGCGAAGCGGGTGCGCTTCTCGGGGGAACCGCCCCAGGCGTCGGTGCGCCGATTGGTGTTGGGCGCGAGGAACTGGTGGATGAGGTAGCCGTTGGCGCCGTGCAGTTCGACCCCGTCGAATCCCGCCTCGACCGCGTTGCGGGCCGCCGCGGCGTAGTCGGCGATCGTCTCGGCGATGTCGGCCTCGGTGAGCTCGCGCGGGGTGACGAAGTCCTTCGGGCCCTCGTGGGTGTAGACCTGACCGCTCGCGGCGACGGCGGAGGGCCCGGTGGGCTCCAGGCCGGTCAGGGTGGGGTGGCCGATGCGGCCGGTGTGCATCAGCTGCAGGAAGATCACGCCGCCCTGCTCGTGAACGGCGGAGGTCACCTTGCGCCAGGCCGCCACCTGCTCGTCGGTGTGGATGCCGGGGGTGTTGGGGTAGCCCTGGCCGACCGCGGACGGCTGGGCGCCCTCGGTGACGATCAGTCCCGCGCTCGCCCGCTGCGCGTAGTAGTCCGCCATGAGGTCGGTGGCGGTCGTCCCGGGGCCGTAGGCGCGGCTACGGGTCATCGGGGCCATCACGATGCGGTTGCTCAGCCGCGTGCCGCCGAGGTCGTAGGAGTCGAATGCCGTTGCCATGATGATTTCCCTTGCTCCGGAGCAGGCGCCCGATGCGCCATTGGCTGTCCGAACAAGTAAATCCCGGAGCCCATTCCCCCGATCCCATGACCTGGATCACAGTCAGGGTTCGGATAGTCTCGTTCCTGTTCGAGCAGTCACAGGCAGGAGCCAAGGACGATGGGCGAGCAGCAGGAGACGGCGGGCGACCCGCTCGCCGACGCGGCCTGCCTGCCGATGCCGCCCTCGGTCCAGGCCGGCCCGATGACGTACGCGATCTTCCGCGTCGCCCGACTGCACCGCATGCTCGCCGCCCAGCTGCTGCGTCGCGTCAGCCTTCATCCCGGCCAGGAACTGGTGATGATGCAGCTGTGGGACCGCGGCCCGCAGCGGCAGACCGACCTGGTGCGCCTGCTCGGCTCGGACGCGGCCACCATGACCCGCACCGTGCGCAGGCTCGAACAGGCCGGATTCGTCCACCGCTGCCCCAGTACGACGGACAAGCGCGTCACCATCGTCGAACCCACCGCCGCCAGCCTCGCCCTGCGCCGACAGGTCGAAGCGATCTGGGCCGAACTGGAGCAGAGCGTCACGAACAGCCTGAGCGCCGACGAGCAGGGCGAGGCCATCGACTCCCTGACCCGGATCGAAGCCGCGCTCATCCGCGCCACCGCCCACGACGCCTGAGCCGTCCTGATACCTGTCCGGACAGATATCAGGCGCCGGGTTCCGAGGCGTTCGCTTCGGCGACGTGTTCCGCCCGTACCGCCTGGGCCAGCAGCCGACGGCCGAGTTCGCGCGCCTCGGCGGTGCTGAGTGCCGCCCACAGCGCAGTGCCGTCGGTGCGCTCCGGGCCGATCTTCAGACGGACGATCCCGATCGGCCCGCTGGTGCCGTCCAGCCGCAGGACTCCGACCTCGACCCCGCGCCCGCACCGAGTGACCAACGTCCTGATGTCACCGCGCTCGCCGGCAGCCATGACCGCCTCCTTGTCTGCATACCCGAATGGGTATACAGGCGAGCGCGTGCCCGCACCTTTCTATTCCGGCGAGTCCGTCTCCGCCAGCGCGAAGTCGGCGTAGTCGAAGCCGGGCGCGACCACGCAGCTGACCAGGACGGGCTGGTCACCCGCGGGTTCGGCGGCCTGCCAAGTCCCGGCGGGCACCAGGAGTTGGGGCCGCTCGCCCTGCTCCACCGCGGCGCCGAGGACGGCCTCGGTGCCGGCGGCGTCCGGCGAGTCGCCGGAGCCGCCCAGCCGCAGCCGGAGCGGACCGCCGCGATGCCAGAGCCACAACTCGTCCGAGCGGACCCGGTGCCACCGCGAGACCTCGCCCGGATGCAGCAGGAAGTAGATGCCGCTCGCGAAGGCTCGCGGACCGGGGTACCCGTCCGGCACGGTACCGCCGGAGGTCTTCCAGGTCTCACGGAACCAGCCGCCCTCGACATGGGGCTCCAGCCCGAGGAGCGCCACCAGCGGAGAAGTGTCGGTCATGGCGTGATGGTACGTTCCCTCGCTCAGTGCCAGTCGCTGATCTGCACGTCGCGCGGCGCAGGTGCGCCCTCGCCGGTTTCCAGCAGGGATTTCAGGCTCATCAGGAACGAGCCCCACTTGGTGGAGCAGTGGTGCATGAACTCCACCGGCTCCCTCCAGCCCTGGTGCTTGAACAGCACGATCGTGTAGTCGCCGACCTGGCTGAGGTCCCAGGCGACCGTCGTACCGACCCACTCCTCCGGGCCGTCGACCACCTTCCAGAGCACCCGCTCGGACGGCCGCGACTCGACGACCTCCATGTCGAAGCCGCCGTTCGGGAACCGGAACTCCAGTACCCCGCCGACCTCGCCGCCCCCCTTGGTGTCGTCGGTCCACCAGCCGGCCAGACCCTCGACGGTCGTCAGCGCGTCGTACACCTTCTCCGGCGTCGGGGTCTTGATCCCGACCCGGTGCAGAATGTCCACCATCTCGATTCTCCTTCGTCCTGTGTTTCGTCAGTCCTGCGGTTGGTCCTGCGGTCGGTTCTGCTGGGTGCGCTGGATCGTCTCGGCGATGCGCTTGATCCGCTGCAGCCTGGCGTCCCAGGCCGACCCGACCGACGACAACTGTGCGACTGCACGGGCGAGTTGGGCGTCGTCCACCCGGTAGCGCCGCTCCCGGCCGGCTGGCGTCGCCCGCACCAGGCCGACCCGTTCGAGGACGCCGAGGTGCTTGGACACCGCCTGCCGGGTGACCGGCAGGCGGTGTCCCAGCGTGGTCGCGGTGCCGTCGCCCTCGACGAGCAGCAGGTCGAGCATGCGGCGCCGGGTCGGGTCCCCGATGGCGGACCAGAGGTCGTCGTCGATCTGCTCGGCCACGGCGCTGGTCATGCCCGCGCCTCCAGCTTCGCGGCGTACGGCGCCAGCCGCGGCAGGTAGAAGTCCCAGCCTGCGACGTGCTCCTGGTACTGCTGCTCGAGGACGGCGGCCTCCCAGCCCATCTCGCGGAAGCCGGTCTCGGTCATCCTGAGCAGCGTTCCGCCGCCCGACGGGGTCAGCGCGAAGGTGACCAGCAGCGAGTTGCCCTGCGCCGCGACCTCGTCGGCCGGGTGTGTCCAGCGGAAGGAGAAGGACCGCGGCGGTTGCACGTCGAGGACGGTGATCGGCACCACCGCCCCGCCCGCGTCGCAGTCGCCGAAGACGATCTCCCCCGTCGACCCGGGCGTCGGCTCGAAGTGGGCGTCGTCCGGCCACCACTGCTTGAAGTGGTCGGGACTGCTGACCACCTCGAAGACGACCTCGGGTGACGCCTCGACGTAGATCTCGCGCTCGATCGTTCCGAATTCCACGGCAACCTCCTGCAACGTTTGGTTGCACATCAGGCTACCCGGAACATCGAAGACGTGCAACCATAAGTTGCACTCAGGGCGGAACGGGGACTCGCCTGCCTCTGCTGACAAGGGACCGTCAGGCGGCTACGATCCGCCCGTGCTGATGGTGAATGCCTGTCTGCGGGACGGCACAGGCGGCAGCCCCACCGCCGTGCTGGTGGACGAGGACGCGCTGAGCGACGAGGAACGCCGCCGCGTGCCGGTGGACATGGGGACCTCGCATGCCGTGTTCCTCCGCGTGCACCAGGAGGAGGCGGCCGCCGAACCCACGGTGGACCTGCGATTCTTCACCTCCGAAGGCGAACTGCCCGCGTGCGGGCACGGCACGGTGGCCGCGCTGGCCTTCGTGGCCTCGCGCACCGGCGCGCCGCGGCGACAGCGAGCCACGCTGCGGGCGTCGAAGCGCACGTTCGACGGCTGGTTCGTACGGGACGGGGCCAACGTCACCGCCACCTTCGGCCCGGGTCCGGTCAGTCTGCGCGAGCCGACCGGCGCCGAGCGCTCGCTCATGCTGTCCGCACTGGGCATCATGCCGCAGGAGACCGGGCCGGGGATGTGGGTGGCCGGGGTGGCTCGGGAGCGGCTCCTGGTGCCCGTTCCCACCCGCGCCGCCCTCGCTGCCCTGGCGCCCGACCTCGACCGGCTCCGTGAAGCCTGCGACCATCTGGGCCTGCTGGGCGCCTATGTCTACTCGGCGCCCTCGCCCACGGGCCGCGCCGCCGCCCGCATGTTCGCCCCCTCGATCGGAGTCCCGGAGGACATCGCCAACGCCAACAGCACCGCCTGCCTCGCCGCCCACCTGGCCGGGAACGGCTCCGCCGACATCGCCGTCGACATGGGCGACGCACTCGGCAGCCCCGCCACCATCACCGCCACAGCCCGCCCGGGAGCGTCAGGCCCCGTGGTCCGCGTCGGCGGCACCGCTTACGTCGCCGACCAGTGACGGCACGGGTCTGCCCGCTGGACGCTTTCCCCAGGTGATGCCACCATGATCCCCTTGGCACGCAGGGGGCGGCCACTGTTCACGGGGGAACCACGAATGACTGTCGCCATGCGACGACGCTCACTGCTCGGCTGCGCCACCACGGTGCTGCTCCTGAGCGGTTGCAGCACCGCGCACACCGGGCAGCCCCGGTCGACCGCTTCCGCACCGCTGCACCGTGCGGCCGCGACACCCGTCACGTATGCGTCGTGGGGGGATCCGGCACAGGACCTCAAGGGCGACACAATCCTCGCAACCACCGGGCGGCGCACCGGCGGTATGGAGACGACCCTCTCCCGCAAGGTCGCCGCAGGAACGGTCTGGGTAGCCACGGAGTGCCAGGGCATCGGCACCCTGACCGTTGACGCGAGCACCTTCGGCGTATTCACCGAGCCTTGCTCCGCCCACCCGGACAGCAGCCTCAACGCCATCGAGATGTCGACCCCGACCACGACAACCCCCCTCCAGGTGACTGCCGATCCGGGCGTCACCTGGGCGGTCGCGGTCGGCTGGGACAAATCCCTCGCCCATCCGCAGTAGGCCGCGCTCCGGAGCGTGCCGTCGGCTTCGACGCGGCGTCAGCACCGACCCCGGTGCGAATGTTGACCAGTGCGGGCTCTACCGTCATGCCAATGACGACCTTGCCGACTCCCTCCGACAGCGCCGACCACGACTTCCCGGGCCGAAACGGGCCCGACGCGACGACGGAGGCCGATGCCCATCGTGTCGGCCCGGTCCGCACCGAGTACGCGCCGGCCCACGACGGCGATCCTGATCCCGGCGAGATCGTCTGGACCTGGGTGCCGTTCGAGGAGAACGACGGGCGGGGCAAGGACCGCCCGGTGCTCGTCGTGGCCCGGGAGGCGCACGGCACGCTGCTCGCCGTCCAGCTTTCGAGCAAGCGGCACGACCGCGACGCCGACTGGGTGGCCATCGGCGAAGGACCCTGGGACCATGAGGGCCGCGACTCCTGGATCGCGATCGACCGGGTGCTGCGGCTGCACGAGAAGGGGATGCGGCGCGAGGCCTGCGCGCTGGACCGGGGCAGGTTCAACCTGGTGGTGAACCGCCTCAGGGAACGCTACGGCTGGAGTTGAGCCGTTCTGCTCGAAGTCGACTGCTTCCGGAGGGGGAGAGCCTCGTGCTCAGGTACATCGCGATGGGGAACGTGGCCGCGGCCGGCAGCCTGATGACCGGCGCGGTCTACACGGCGATCGGCCTGTTCCTGCTCATGGCCGGCCGGCACCAGCGCAGGATGGCAGCCTCGGCGCCGGCGACGACCAGCGGGAGCCGACGCGTCACCGGCCTGGTGCTCATCGCGCTGAGTGTGGTCTTCCTCGCCCTGGGCGCACTCGTCCTCCTGAACGCGTTGCTGCTCCTGCTCTACTGACCGGGAGCAGCAACGTCGAGGCGGAAGCCCGCGGCACCGCCCGTGCCGTGACGGCTGCGCTCCGGGTTTCTTTCAGCGGTGGAACAATCATTGCCGCCCGCATCCGCCTCGGATTAGCCTCCTGGCATGAGATCGATGCGGCACCTTGACGAGCGGGTGCGGTGCGCCTGCCTCGGTGTACCGCGATGTAGCCGACGCTGTCGGCTCGCCTCTGCCTGAACCGACTCCGCCAGGCCCATGTGTCGGCCTGCTGTCCGGCGTCGGCGTGGCGTACCGAGTGCTGCGATCCCGCTCTCCCACCGCTGCCCCGGGCGCGCTCTGACTCCGTGTCAGCTATCCCGGCGTGCCCACTGCTCGCTCAGGAGGATCCGTCATGACCGTCACCGACACCACCACCGCGATATCCGTCAGCAAGGTCACCGCCCGCATCGGCGCCGAGGTCACCGGCGTCGACCTGAACCGGGAGCTCGACCAGGGGACCGTGGCCGCGCTGCGGGCCGCCGTCAACGAGCACAAGGCGCTGGTCTTCCGTGACGTGGACCTCGACGACGCCGGGCAGGAGCGCTTCGCCCGGCAGTTCGGGCCGCTCACCACCGCCCACCCGACCGTCCCCTCCCAGCCGGGCGCCCCGAACGTGCTCCCGGTGGACAGCGAGGACGGTCGGGCGAACCAGTGGCACACGGACGTCACCTTCGTCCTCAACCCCCCGCAGCTCAGCACCCTGCGCAGCATCGTCGTCCCGCCCTACGGCGGGGAGACGCTGATCGCCAACTCGGCCGCGGCCTACCGCGACCTGCCCGCCCCGCTGCGTGCTTTCGCCGACACGCTGTGGGCCGTGCACACCAACGACTACGACTACGCGGTGCCGCCGGAGTCCCTCGACGAGGAGGAGAAGGAGCGCCGCGCGGTGTTCACCTCGGTCGCCTACGAGACGGTGCACCCGGTGGTCCGGGTGCACCCGCTCACAGGCGAGCGCGGCCTGTACATCGGCGGCTTCGCCCAGCGCATCGCCGGGCTCTCCAAGGGCGAGTCCCGGGACATCCTGCGGTTGCTGCAGTCCTATGTGACCCGGCCGGAGAACGTGCTGCGCTGGCGCTGGGCCCCCGGCCAGCTGGTGCTGTTCGACAACCGGATCACCCAGCACTACGCGATCGACAACTACGACGACCAGCCGCGGCGCCTGAACCGGGTGACCGTCGCCGGCGACATCCCGGTCGGCATCGACGGCACCGCCAGCCACTCGGTCAAGGGCGACGCCTCGCACTACACGCCGCTGGCCTGACCCGGCGGGCGCGCGGGCACTGACCAGCGCGGCAGGGTGGCCTACCATCCCTACATGTCGACTGGGTCGCCGGACTTCCCCGCGGACGTGGTGCGCGACTGGGCGCGCAGCGGGGTCCTCGCGCTGACCGGCCACCGGGGCGGGGTGCCGAGCCTGCCCGTCGGGGACGCGGCCTCCTGGGCCGGACGGATGTCCGACCGCATCGAGCAGGCCACCCGGGGATCCCGCCATCCGGTCCGGGTCGACGGGGCGCAGTTGCTGGCGGAACGCGCGGCCCACACCGGTCGCACCCGGCAGGGGCGGGTGTCCCCCGGCGGCAGCTGTCGGCTGCTGCCGACGGCGGACGGTTGGGCCGCGGTGTCCTGTGCCCGTCCGGACGACCCGTCGCTCTGGGGCGCGCTGATCGGGCACGAGGCGGACCGGCGGCTCCCGGAGCGGCTGGCCGACTGGCTGGCCGGGCACACCGGGGGCGAGCTCGACGAGCGGGCCGCGCTGCTCGGCCTCGCGGCCGGGGCCGTCCGCCCCCGCGCGGTCGATCCGGTGGCCGTCACTCCGCCCGGGCGGGCCCGCTCGGTGGAGGGGCTGCTGGTGGTGGACTTC
Source organism: Streptacidiphilus sp. EB103A (assembly GCF_041261405.1). Taxonomy (NCBI): domain Bacteria; kingdom Bacillati; phylum Actinomycetota; class Actinomycetes; order Kitasatosporales; family Streptomycetaceae; genus Streptacidiphilus; species Streptacidiphilus sp. EB103A. Next base: position 210,167 of record NZ_JBGCAQ010000004.1, read on the forward strand.
AGCGCACTGTGGGCGGGTCCGCTGTGCGCGCACCTGCTCGGGCTGGCCGGGGCGCGGGTGGTCAAGGTCGAGGTCCCCTCGCGACCGGACGGGGCCAGACTCGGCAATCCGGACTTCTACCATCTGCTGCACGCCGGACACCGCTCGGTCGCCCTCGACCCGGCCGACCGGGGCGGACGTGCCGCCCTGCACGCGCTGGTGCGCCGGGCCGACATCGTCATCGAGGCCTCCCGGCCCCGCGCCCTGGCCGGGTTCGGCCTGGACGCCCTGGCCGAGGTCGAGCGCGGCTGCACCTGGGTGTCGATCACCGCGTACGGGCGGTCCTCCCCCCGGGTCGGCTTCGGTGACGACGTGGCCGCGGCCAACGGCCTGCTCGGCCACGACGCCCAGGGCCTGCCGGTGTTCTGCGGCGACGCGATCGCCGACCCCCTCACGGGACTTGCGGCCGCCGCCCTGGCGCTCAGCGAGCCGGAGTCGGAGCACGAGTCCGGCGGGGTGCTCCGGGAGGTGGCGATGGCCGACGTGGTGGCGGCCACGCTGCGGCAGGGGGCGGAGGACAGGCCCGCAGTCGAGTGGTCCGACGACGGCTGGACCGTCGACACCGGGCACGGATGCGTCCCGGTCGCCCGCCCCACCCCCCGGAGGCCGACAGGCCCGGCGCCCACGATGGGTGCGGACACCGCCGAGGTACTGGTCCGACTCGGGATCAGCCTCCCGTGAGCGGCCTGCTCATCCGCCGAGCCGAGGTCGGCGGGCTGCTGCGCGACGTCCGGGTGGGGCGGGGGCGGGTGCTGGAGATCGGCCGCAGCCTGCTTCGCGAGGGGGCGGACGAGCGAGTGCTGGACGGGCGCGGCGGCGCGCTGCTACCGGGTCTGACGGACCATCACCTCCACCTGTTCGCGACCGCCGCCGACCTGGCCTCGACCCCGTGCGGCCCCTCCGCCGCGCACGATGCGACGGAGCTGCGCGGCCTGCTCCACCGGGCCCGGCCCGACGAGCACGGCTGGACCCGCGGGGTGCGCTACCACGAGTCCGTCGCGGGCGATCTGGACGCCGTCGGCCTCGACCTGCTGCGCGACGACGTCCCGGTCCGGGTACAACACCGCAGCGGAGCGCTCTGGATGCTCAACTCCCGTGCCGCCGCAGCCATCGGGCTGGAGCAGGCGCAACACCCCGGCGTCGAGCGCGATGCGCGGGGCCATGCGACCGGGCGGCTCTGGCGCGCCGACGACTGGCTGCGCACCCGTCTCCCGCGCAGCCGGCCGCCCTCACTGGCTGCCCTGGGCCGGCTGCTCGCCGGATACGGCATCACCTCGGTGACCGATGCGAGCCCGGCGCTGGACGCCGGCACCGTCGACGCGATCACCGCCGCCATGGCCGAGGGAGCGCTGCCGCAGCGCGTGCGACTGCTGGGCGCACCGCTGCACGCTGATGGTCCATCAGAACCGACGAACCGTCAGCGCGGGCCGCTGGCCGGGCCCTGGAAGATCGTGCTCGCCGACTCCGGCCTCCCCCACTACGACGAGCTGGTCGAGGAGATCACCGCCGCGCACCGGGCCGGACGGCCGGTCGCCGTGCACTGCGTGACCCGTGAGTCGCTGGTGCTGCTGCTGGCCGCGCTGGAGCAGACCGGCAGCCGGCCAGGCGACCGCCTCGAACACGCCGCCCTGGTGCCGCAGGAGCTGATCCCCACCCTGCACCGGCTCGGCCTGAGGGTGGTGACCCAGCCGGGGTTCCTCGCCGACCGGGGCGACGACTTCCTGCTCGGCATCCCCGCCGCTGAGCACGGCGACCTGTACCGCTGCGCCTCGCTGCTGGCCGGGTCCGTCCCGCTGGCCCTGTCCAGCGACGCCCCCTACGGCCCGCTGGACCCCTGGGCGGTGCTGCGGGCGGCGGTCTCCCGGCTGACCCCGGCAGGCGCCGTCGCCGGCCCCGGGGAACGGCTCAGCCCGGCGCAGGCGCTGGACGGCTACCTCTCGCCGGCGCGGCTTCCCGGCGCCCCGGCGCGCACCGTATGCGTGGGCGAACCCGCCGACCTGGTGCTCCTGCACACCCCGCTGGCCGAAGCGCTGGCCCGCCCGCACGCCGAGCTGGTCCGGCTCTGCCTGACCGCCGGCGAGCCCGGGACGGCGATGTTCTGACGCGGCCTCAGCCGGACGGGTCAGCGCTCAGGGCTTGCGGGCGACGCCGCCGTACATCGCCACGTCGGCGTCGTCCAGGCCGGTGGCGGAGCCGTCCTGGCGCCAGCGGTGGACCAGGACCACGCCCGGATCGACCGGCTCCAGGCCGTCGAAGAACTGCTCGACCTGCTTCCGGGTACGCGCCTGGACGTTGATGCCGCGGGCGTTGTACTCCCGTACCACGTCGGCGATGGCCGGGTTGGAGTCGGTGGTCACCATCGACAGCGCCAGGAAGCTCCCCGAAGGCAGCGGCTCCAGCAGGCGCCGCACGATGCCGACCGGGTCCCGGTCGTCCGGCACGAACTGCAGCACCGCGATGACGGACAGGGCCACCGGCCGGGTCAGGTCGAAGGTGGCTGTCAGCTGCGGGGCGTCGACGATGGCCTGCGGTTCGCGCATGTCCGCCTGGAGGTATGAGGTGCGCCCCTCGGGCGAGCTGGTGAGCAGGGCGCGGGCGTGGGCCAGCACCAGCGGGTCGTTGTCCACGTAGACCACCCGGGACTCCGGGGCGATGCCCTGGGCGACCTGGTGCAGATTGGGTTCGGTCGGGATGCCGGTGCCGACGTCCAGGAACTGGCGGATCCCCTGCTCCGCGGCCAGGTAGCGGGTCACCCGGTGCATGAAGGCCCGACTCTGCCGCATGGAGGGGCGCAGGCTCGGCCAGCCGCGCAGCATCTGCTCGGCCGCCTCACGGTCGGCCTGGAAGTTGTCCTTTCCTCCCAGCACGTAGTCGTAGATCCGGGCGGAGTGGGGGATGTCGGTGCGCAGATCGACCGGCGGCACCGTCGGCTCCTGCATCCGCGCCTTCATCCACTCCGAGGAGTCCGCCACCGAGCCCACCCGCTCTTTCGCCAGCTGTTCCGAACATCATCATCAACCTGCGCAGTCGCAGCATAGCGGGAGGCGGGTGGGCGGCGGACGGGCGGTCAGGTCGCGGCGAGCAGGGTCCGTCCGAGCCAGTCGGTGGAGTCCTTGACGCCCGGCAGAGCGTAGAAGTAGCCGCCGCCGGTGGGCGAGATGTAGTCGACCAGCGGCTCGTCGATCAGCCGGGTCTGGGTGGCTTCAAACTGCCGTTTGACGTCCTGCTGGTAGCAGCAGAAGGCCAGGCCCATGTCCAGGTTGCCGGCGCTGTCGATGCCGCGGTCGTAGTTGTAGCCGCGGCGCAGGATGCGGGTGTCGTCGGTCTTGGCGGTACGGGGGTTGGCCAGCCGGATGTGGGCGTCCAGCGGGATCGCCGTGCCCTGCGGGTCCTTGGCGTAGGCGGGGATGTCGGTCTCGTTGGCGCCGTCCAGGGGCGCGCCGGTGTCCTTGCGGCGGCCGAACATCTTCTCCTGCTCGCTGAGCGAGACCCGGTCCCAGAACTCCACCAGCATCCGGATGATGCGGATCACCTGGTAGCTGCCACCGGTGGCCCAGGCCGGTTCGGCGCCGCCGGCGGCGACCCAGACCAGCTTGTCCATCTCCCGGGCGGAGGTGGTGTCCGGATTGGCGATGCCGTCCTTGAAGCCGAGCAGGTTGCGTCCTGCGCCGCTGGGGCGGGGGGTGTTCTGGAAGCCGTCGATCCGCCACTTGACCTGCATCTGCCCGCGGGTGTGCTTGGCGATGTCGCGCATCGCGTGCAGCACGGTGTCCTGGTGGCCGGCGCAGATCTGCAGGGACAGGTCGCCGTGCAGCTCCGCGGCGCGCAGGTTGTCGTTGGGGAAGGTCCGCATCGGGGTGAGACTGCGGGGTTTCAGCGCGGCCAGACCGAAGCGCTGGTCGAACAGCGAGGCTCCGACGCCGACCGTGATGGTCAGCTGGTCGGCGGGCACGGTGGGGCCCAGGATGCCGTTGTCGGCAGGGGGTGAGCCGACGCCGAGGTCGGGCGGGGTTCCGCCGGAGGTGAGGAAGGCGATCCGGGTGGTGAGGGTCTGCAGCAGGGTCTGCAGGCCCGCCCGGTCGGCGGCGATGACGTCCAGAGAGAGGAACAGCGCGTAGGCCGGGGTCGCGGTGGTGATCCCGGCCTGGTGCTCGCCGTAGAAGGCCACCGCGTCCGCGGAGCCCGGACTGCTTGCGGCTGCGGCCGGTCCTGCTCCGAGGGCCAGCACCGTCCCGGCGCCTCCGGCCATCGCCGCGCCCAGGGCGCTCGCGCCGAGCGCGGTCCTCATGACCGCACGCCGCGAGGCGCCGGGGGCGAGGTCGGAGGCGGACGCGAGGTCGGGGGCGGCTGTGGCGCCGCCGGGGCGGTCGAAGCCGAAGGGGCAGGAGCCGGTGGCGGGCTGGGCCGAGCTGGGCGGGGTCGTGGGGGTCTGCGAGGGCTGGATGTGATCAGTCATCAGGCGGACTTCCGGATCTCGAGCAGGTCGGGAATGGGAGCGAGGTCTTCGAGGAGCTGGCTGACGGCGCCGTTGATGCTCTGGCGGGTGGTGGTGTCGAGCTGTCCGAGGGGCGTCCAGGCGTTCCCGGTGTGCTGCGCGGCCAGCAGGGTGGCGACCCTGCCCACATCGCCGTCCACGGTCGCCAGCAGCGTCGGGTTCCGCTGGGTGATCAGTGGGCGCAGGACGGTGAGGAGTTCCTGGGTGCCGGACAGGTTGGCGGCGGCGGTGGCGAGATTGGTGCCGCTGCCCTCGTCGGTGTCGGCGGTGAGTTCGAACTGGAGAGTGTTCTCCAGGATTTCGTGGGTGCGCAGGGGCAGGTCGGCGGGGTCGAAGTCCTGGCCGGGGAAGGCCTTGGCCAGACCCGCGACATCGGTGACGAGCGCGTCGGCGACGGTGGCCAGGCTCGACGCCGACTCGGCGTGCCACAGTCCGTACTCCAGCCGGCGGAAGCCGGTGAAGCCGGGGTCCTTGACCCCCAGGGGAAGGCCGTCGGCGCGGCCGTTGATCTTCTGGTCGAAGTCGGCGAAGGTCCCGTAGGCGGCGCCCAGCGCGGCGTACTGCAGGTGCGCGGTGAGCCAGTCGGTGCGGGCCGCGGCCAGGTCCTTGGCGTGCAGGTCCGTGGCGATCTTCCTGGTGGCCGGGAGCAGGGCCGCCAGGCCCGCGTTGACGTACGCCTTGTACTGCGCGAGCGGCGCGTCCAGGCCGGTGGCCGGCAGCGGCAGCACGGCCGCGACCGTGGTCCCGCCGCTGACATGGACGGTCGCGGAGGTGACCGCGCTGCCCGAGGTGGAGACACACCGCCAGGCGTAGTCGCCGCTGCCGATGGTGGCCGTCAACGCCCGCGTGGTACCCGGCGCGATGCCCTCCACCTCGCCGTACACGGCGTTGGTCACCGGATTGACCAGGTAGACCTCGGAGGTCTCGCCGCCGGTGTTGCGCATCTGGAACACCTGCTGACCGGGCTTGGGCGAGGCGAATCCCTGACCGCAGGCCTTCTGCGAGACCGAGACCGTGGCGGCCGCGGCCGGCTTGCCACCGCTGATACCGACGATCAGACCCGCGATGACCGCGGGGACCGCGACGGCGGCGGTGGGCACCAACCACCGTGGCCGGCCCTGGTGGACCGCTTCTTCAGGCGCGGCTGCGGCCTCAGCTCCGGCCCCGACCCCGGCCCCGGTTGCGGCCTCGGCTGCGGTCGTGGCAGCCGCAACCGGTGCGGCGACGGAGGGGATCAACCGCCTCAGCCCGAGCCCGTCCTTGCGCACCGCTGCGGCGGCCGGAGTGGCCTCCGGTGCGGCGACGGCCGCCGGAGTAGCGGCAGCGGATGCGGCCTTGGCCGCGGCTGCGGCGGCGCCGGCGGCTGCCGCGGCCGAGACGACGGCCTCCGCCGCGGAGACGACGGCCTCGGCCGCAGCGACGACGGCGTCCGCGGCGGAGGGGTCGGTCGGGGCGCCGGTCTCCGATGCAACAGGAACAGGAACAGGAACGGGCACGGTGCTGGGAGCAGGCGCTGCGGGGGTGGTCACCGCCGGTGCGGACCCGGCCTTCGGGGCGCGCACACCCCGGATGAACAGGGTCATCACCGTCCCGAGGTAGACGACGTAGGCGAACACCTGCAGCCAGGTCATCCGGGTGGTCAGGTTGAACACGCCCTGCACCAGGGTGGCGTACCAGGAGTTGGCGTCGATGCTGCCGCTGAGGTCCACCGCGAAGCTGTGTCCACCGGGCAGCACGCCGCCCTCCTGGAGGTCCCGCAGCCCGTAGGCGAGCACTCCGGAGGCGATGACGATCAGTCCGATACCGGTCCAGGTGAAGAACTTCGTCAGATTGATCGTCAGCACCCGCCGGTACAGCGCCCAGCACATCCCGGCCGCGAGGACCAGCCCGACGGCCGCGCCGACCAGCGGCCCGGTGGACGAGGACGCCGACTGCGCCGTGGTCCAGATGAACAGCGCGGTCTCCAGTCCCTCGCGGCCGACCGCGAGGAAACTGGTGGCGATGAGCATGCCGGAGCCGACCGCCAGTGCGGCGTTCACCTTGCTGCGGATCTCACCGGAGAGGTTGCGGGCGTTGCGCCGCATCCAGAAGACCATCGCCGTGACAAAGGCGACCGCGATGACGCTCAGCGTCCCGCCGAACGCCTCCTGCGCCGTGGCGGGCAGGTTGGCGGCGGTGAAGGTCAGCACCGCGCCGAAGCTGAGCGACAGGGTGATCGCGGCCAGAACTCCGGTCCACACCTGCGGTAGACGGGATCTCTGGTCGGAGCGGACCAGGGTCGCGACGAGAATCGAGATGACCAGCCCTGCCTCGAGTCCCTCTCTGAGCCCGATCAGGAAACTGGGAAGCGCGTCATTCCACATGCAGGACCCCTCCGATTGGCCGGATAAGCTTAGGCTTACCTTATTTAAGCGAATGAGGGCCAGCCAGACTTCCGCTGACGTAAATTCAGAAACCGTTCACAGGTGACTCGTTGTCGCCGCGAGGGTGTCATGTGCATTCGCTCGCAGGCATGCGTCCACGGCCGGTCAGGCGCTCCGACTGCTCCGGATGCCCGGGGCCAGGGCGGCGGCGAGGGTCGAGACCTGCGTTCCGACCAGGGCGAGGCGCTCGCGGGTCGCCGGGTCGACCCAGCGTCCCTGGATGTAGCTGGACTCCCCGACCACGATCGCGGCCCCGTAGGGGGTGGGCACTCCGCGCAGGGCGTGGGCGATGGTGCGCAGATTGTGCAGTACGCAGGTCGCGGCCTGGGCGCCGTAGGCGACGCCGATGCAGCCGACGGGGATGTCGGAGAAGTAGACGCGCCGGTCCCTGGCGAGATCCTCGGCATGGTCGATGGCGTTCTTGATCAGCCCGGAGACCGCACCGTGGTAGCCGGGGCTGGCGATCAGGATCCCGTCCGCCCGCCGGAAGGCGTCGACCAGCCGCTCCTGATCCAGCGTTCGCTCCTGCACGGACGGGTCGTAGTACGGGAGTTGGAGGTCCTTGGCCGCGAAGGAGACGGTTTCGGCCCCGTTCCTCCGGGCCGCCTCCAGCGCGAGTTGCAGTGCGGTCTCCGAGGACGACCCGGGCCTCAGCGTCCCTCCGACCCCTACGATCAACGGCTTCATCGATGGCCTCCGGATTCCTTACGCAGCAGCGTCCTTACGCCCGGAAACCTACGCGCGCACCTGGCCGGCGGTTCGAGAAAATCTCCATTCGCGTGCCGGTGCCCGGTTTTCAATCACCTGGGAACCATTTTTGACACAACATCAATTCGCTTGGTGTCAGTGTGTCTGCTGTGAAGGACGTAACATCCCGGACCGACGCAAGGACACGGTATGGTCACTTTTCACTGATCGACCCTACTCACGCGACGAGCAGGAGGCACGAACACACCATGAGCGCAGCCGCCTTCACCGTGACTGTCGAGACCCGCGGAGAGATCCCGGAGGATGCGCGCCACCTGGCCCGCACCAGCATCGAGCAACTGGACCAGGACGCCGACCTGCTGATACGGCGGGCACGGATCAAACTGACCCGGCTCCCGGACCAGACCCTCCAGCACCCCGCAGTCGTTCAGGGGAACCTGGAGATCGGCGGCATCCCGCTCCGGGCCCAGGCCGCCGCGCGCAATGTGCACGAGGCCATCTACCTGCTGCGGGAACGGCTGCGGGAGCAGTTGATGCGACTGCTGCGGGCCGGCTCGCCCTACTCCGGCAAGGCGATCAGCGCGCCTCGCGAGTCACTGCACCAGCACAGCCATGACCTGCACTCCGACCTCGATTTACCTCCGGTCCTCCGGCACCGGATCATGCGCCGCAAGTCGGTCGTGCTGCGGTGCGAGACCGTGGACGAGGCGGCGTTCCGCATGGACGCGATGGACTACGACTGCCATCTGTTCACCGACGCCGACACCGGGCAGGACAGCATGGTCTTCCGCTCCGGCCCCACCGGCTACAGCCTGGCCCAGCTCTCGGCCAAGAGCGGACCGCCACGCCGACGCCACCTGCCGGTCACCGTCCGCCCGCGACCGGCTCCCTTCCTGACACCCAATGAGGCACTGGCCCGGCTGAACCTCACCGCACTGCCGTTCCTGTTCTTCGCGAACACCGCGGCACACCCCGAAGCTCGCGGCGCCATGCTCTACGAGCGCTATGACGGCCACTACGGTCTGCTCGTCCCCGAGCCGTAGCACCGGACTTAACTCTCCCTCAATTCCCGTTGCGCGTATCCGTGGATACGCGCAACGGGAATTGACGCGTTCAGTCGCCGGCGCCGGGGATCCGCTCCGGCAGGCCGAAATAGCCGAACAGCTCCTGGTCCTGGAAGACGGTGTTGCGGCTGATGCCCGCCTCGGTGACGGTGAAGACCTGGAGGGTGTGCAGGCTGTATCCGCCGTCCTCGGCGCGGGTGTAGGCGGCCAGCGCCGGCTGCCCGTTCGCGCCCGTCGGCACCAAGCGCCAGTGGGTGCCCCGCAGGGTGTAGACGCGCGCGATGAAGACGAGGTACGACTCGCGGCCGCGGTACCAGTTGACGAACGGCGGCATCTCCAGGACGCAGTCCTCGGTCAGCAGCTTCTCCAGCGCGGCCAAGTCGGCGTTCTCGAAGGCGACCACATAGCGCTCGATCTGGGCGCGGTGGCCCGGGTCGGCGGGCTCGTGGATCTGGTCCTCGCCCAGGCCGAGCTCGCCGAGCCGGGCCCTGGCCCGCTGCAGGGCGCTGTTGACCGCGGCGGTCGACATGCCCAGCGCCTCGCCCACCTCGGCGGCGGGCCAGTCCAGTACCTCGCGCAGCACCAGCACCGCCCGCTGCCGGGCCGGCAGGAACTGCATCGCGGCGACGAAGGCCAGCCGCAGCGAACCCCGGGAGAGCAGGACGCCCGCCGGGTCCCCGAGCATCGCGTCGGGGATCGGCTGCAGCCAGGGCACCTCCTCGCCGCGCAGCAGCGGCTCCCCCGCATCCTCGCCCGGCGGCGCGCCGAGTCCGGAGGGCAGCGGGCGCCGGCTGCGCTGTTCCAGCGCGGTCAGGCAGGCGTTGGTGGCGATCCGGTAGAGCCAGGTGCGCAGGGCCGAGCGGCTCGGGTCGTACCGGTCGTACGCCCGCCAGGCCCGCAGCAGGGTCTCCTGCAGCAGGTCCTCGGCATCGTGCACCGAGCCGAGCATCCGGTAGCAGTGCGCCAGCAACTCCCGCCGGAACGGATCGGTCTGGACCGTGAAGTCCGCTGCAGAGTCCTCGCCGGTCGGTGTCGCCACCCTGTCCTCCATCGCGCGCGCGGGTCCTGGTGCCCTGGTGCCCATACATACCGGCGGCGGTCCCGGAAGTCATCGCAACGCGAGCGATGAGCCGTGGCGGGCTGCCAGGTATGTACCGGTGAAGGCAGTACACCGACGGAAGGAACGACCATGACCGACCCCAAGGACCGTGAGATCCTCGCCGTGCTCGACAACCTCTACCGGGCCTGGGCGGACAACGACGCCGACGCCTTCGTGGCCGACTACACCGAGGACATGACCTCGATCATTCCCGGCTCCTACAGCGTCGGCCCCGCCGCGACCCGCGACCGCCTCGCCGAGTCCTTCGCCGGCCCGCTCAAGGGCAGCCAGGTCCGGGACCAGGTGCAGAGCGTCCGCCGTCTGGGCGCCGACGCGGCCGTCGTCGTCAGCAGGAGCAACGTCCTGATGGCCGGCGAGACCCAGCCGGCCGACGACCGCTGGGTGCTGGCCACCTGGACGCTCACCCGCAGGGACGGCAGGTGGCTGCTGGCCGCCTACCACAACTGCCCGGCCTGACCCGCCGGCCTGCCGTCGCCGCCCGTCCGGAGGGCGGCGACGGTCAGACGGATCCGCGCAGTTTGGCCAGCGCCTCTTCCAGCAGGATGTCGCCCTCCTCCTGCGAGCGGCGCTGGCGCAGATACCCCAGGTGCGTCATGTACGGGGCCGCGCTGGCCGGGGCCGGCACGTTGTGGCGGTCGAGACCGGCGATCAGACCGCACTTGGGGCAGTCCCAGACATCGGGGTGGTCCGCCTCCAGGGCGAACCCGATCCGGACCTCGTGCCCGTTGGCACACCAGAACGAGACGACCGTACGCGGGGCCAGCTCACCGCGTTCGTTCTCCCCCATCGGCCCTGCCCCGACCTGACTGCCCCTGATCCCGCCGCGTCCCGCCACGCCCACCACTCCTCGATCGGACTGCTGCACCCTGAGCCGTACCAGGGCCGGTCGCCCAGCCTACGGCCCATCCCGGGCTTCTCTCACCACGATCGGTGGTTACGCCGACCCCGCAGTCTCGTCAGCTGCGGGGCCGGCCCCGCGGCGCAGTCCAACGCCGGTGATCAGATTCTGACCGAACAATGTGCGAAACCGGGCGATCTTTACCAGTTCTGAAGAGGTTCGGACAGGTGGCGACTCAGGTCACCCGTTCGGGCAAGGTCGAGCTCGTAGGTCTGACCGGTCAGGTCGACGCCGAAACTGTGGTGCGGCTCCTCCCCCACGAGCCGGAAGCCCGCGGCGAGATAGATGCCGCGCGCGGCCACCAGCGGGTGGTTGGTCCACAGCCGGATCCGCTGGTACCCGGCTGCGCGGGCGAACTCCACGCACTCGGCCACCAGACGGGTGCCGAGGCGGTGTCCCCGCGCGACCGGATCGACCAGCAGGATCCTCAGCTTCGCGGTGCCGCCGTCCTCGCCGGCCACGCAGAACACGCAGCCCACCCGACGGCCGTCCAGCTCGGCGATCCACGCGGCCTCCCGGGCCGGATCGGTGCCGGCGGCGAAGTCCGCGACGATCCGGGCGACGAGGGCCTCGAAGGTGGCGTCCCAGCCGAACTCCGCCGTGTACTGCTCGCCGTGGGCCATCACCACCCATCCCAGGTCACCCGGCTCACCGATCGGCCTGATCACCGCTTGCGCGTCACCCATCGCGGCCTCCCCGGCAGCTGGACTGAAACGACTGTTTCAGTAAAGCATAATGGCGAAGGTGAACGCATCGGCCCCCACCGACTCCGCCCGCAAGAAGCAGCTGCTCGAACTGGCCTACGCCCATGTCCTGGAGCACGGGCTCGCGGGCATGTCCCTGCGTCCACTCGCTGAGGCCGTCGGCAGCAGCCCTCGCGTGCTGCTGTTCCTGTTCGGCAGCAAGGACGCGCTGGTGCAGGCGCTGCTCGGCCGGGCCCGCGAGGACGAGCTGCGGATGCTCGACGCGCTCCACCTGACACCGCGTCAGCACGGTCTGGCCCAGGCCGGCGAGCTGGTCTGGGGCTGGCTGGCCGATCCAGGACACCGCCGACTGCTCACCCTGTGGGCCGAGGCCTACACCTGCTCGCTCGTGGACAGGTCAGGACCGTGGGCCGGCTTCGCCCGGCGAACCGTCGACGACTGGCTCCACGTCTTCGCCGCCGCACAGGAACCGGCGCTCCGCGACACCCCCGAGGGCCTCGCCGAACGCACCCTGCTGCTCTCGGTCCTCCGCGGCGCCCTGCTGGACCTGCTCGCCACCGACGACCACTCCCGTACCACCGCGGCCGTCACCGCGTACCTCCGCGTCCTGGCACACCCCCGTCCTTGACTCTCCTGCTAGCCGCCGGAGGCGTCGGTGACGGCGGTCGCCGGGGTGTCGGCGAGCGGCGGTTGGAGCGGGAAGTGACAGGCCGCGGTGTGGCCGGCGCCGAACCGGCGCAGGGCCGGCTCCTGCTCCGCGCAGCGCTCGCGGGCCAGCGGGCAACGGGTCCGGAAGCGGCAGCCCGAGGGCGGGTCGACCGGGCTGGGCAGTTCGCCGCTGATCCCGGCGCCGCGCTTGGCCCGCTCCAGGTCCGGGTCCGGCACCGGGACGGCCGCCAGCAGTCCGGCGGTGTACGGGTGGGCGGCGCGCAGCTGGATGTCGTCGGCGTTGCCCACCTCGACCATCCGGCCCAGGTACATCACGCCGATCCGGTCGGCGAGGTAGCGGACCACCGCCAGGTCGTGCGAGATGACGACGTACGACAGGCCGTGCGACGCCTGCAGACGGTTCATCAGGTTGAGCACCTGGGCCCGGACCGAGACGTCCAGGGCCGAGACCGGCTCGTCGGCGACGATCACCTTCGGGGTGAGCGCCAGCGCGCGGGCCAGGCCGATGCGCTGGCGCTGGCCGCCGGAGAACTCGTGCGGGTACAGCTCCGCGCACTGGGCGGGCAGGCCGACCTCGGCGAGCAGTTCGGCGACCCGGGCCTTCTGCTGGCGGGCCGTGCCGATGCCCTGGATCTGCAGCGGTTCGCGCAGGATGCCGCCGACCCGCATCCGGGGGTCGAGCGAGGAGAACGGGTCCTGGAACATCATCTGCAGGTCGCGGCGGCGCCCGCGCAGCTCGCGGCCGCGCAGCCGGCCGAGGTCGGTTCCGTCCAGGGTGACCGTGCCGGCGTCGGGGCGGTCCAGGCCGACCAGCAGGCGGCCGAGGGTCGTCTTGCCGCAGCCGGACTCGCCGACCAGGCCGAAGGTCTCGCCGGGCCCGAGCGTGAGGGAGACGCCGGAGAGGGCGTGCACCACGCGCCGGGCGCGGCCGGGCAGCCGGTTCCCGTGGACCGGGAACTCCCGGACCAGGTCGCGGGCTTCGAGCAGCGGCCGGTCGTGGACCGCCGCCGGCGCACCGGCCGGGCGCGGACCCTCCGGGCGCGGCACCACAGCGGTCGACCCCGGCAGCAGCGGGCCGTCGGTGGGGTGCCAGCAGGCGTACCGGTGGCCGTCCGGGCCGGTGAGCTCCGGCTCCTCCGTGCGGCAGCGGTCGGTGGCGTACCGGCAGCGGTCGGCGAAGCGGCATCCGCCGGGCGGCGCGGTCAGGTCCGGGGGCCGGCCGGGGATGGTGGGGAGCTCCCTGGCCGGGTCCTGGTCGAGCCGGGGCACGGAGGCCAGCAGGCTCTGGGTGTAGGGGTGGCGCATACCGCGGAACAGCCGGTCGGTGCCGGTGCTCTCGGCGATGCGGCCCGCGTACATGACGTTGACCCGGTCGGCGTGGCCGGCGGTCACGCCCATGTCATGGGTGATCAGGATCATCGCCATGCCGAGCCGGGTGCGCAGGTCGGCCAGCAGGGCGAGGATCTGGGCCTGGATGGTGACGTCCAGGGCGGTGGTGGGCTCGTCGGCGATCAGCACCCGGGGCTCGTTGGCGAGTGCCATGGCGATCAGCACCCGCTGGCGCAGGCCGCCGGACAGCTGGTGCGGATAGTCGTCCAGCCGCTCGCGGGGGTGCGGCAGGCCGACCAGGCCGAGGACCTCGACGGCCCGGTCGGCCGCCTCGGCCCGGGTGCAGCCGCGGTGCAGCAGCACGGGCTCGGCGACCTGGTGCCCGATGGTCCTGGTGGGGTCCAGGGAGGTCATCGGGTCCTGGAAGACCATGGCGATGTCGTTGCCGCGCACCTGGCGCAGTTCGCGTTCCGGCAGCCCCACCAGCTCGCGCCCGTCCAGCACCACCGAGGAGTCGCCGATCAGGGCGCCGCCGGGCGGCAGCAGGCCCATGAGCGAGAGCCCGGTCATGGACTTGCCGCAGCCGGACTCACCGACCAGGCCCAGGGTTTCGCCGGCCTCCAGGGTGAAGGAGACGTCGTCCACGGCCCGGACGACCCCGCGACGGGTCCTGATGTGGGCGGTGAGGTTCCTGACCTCAAGGAGGGGTGGCATGCGTGTCGTCCTCGGATCCGTTGCAGCGGTCAGGTGTTGAGGTCAGGTGTCGAGGTCAGGGGTGTTGCAGGCGGACGTCCAGGGCGTCGTGGACCGCGTCGCCGATCAGGTTGAACGCCACCACGGTGACGATCAGGATTCCGGCGGGCGGGTACACCAGCCACCAGTAGCCGTCGTACAGGGAGTTGAGGCCGGCCGAGAGCATGGTGCCCCAGTCGGCGTGCGGCGGTGGCAGCCCGAGCCCGAGGAAGCTGAGGGCGGACAGGGTGAGGATCGAGTCGGCGATGGTGAAGGTGCCGCTGACGATGATCACGCCCGCGGCGTTGGGGATCAGATGGCGCAGCACGATGCGCCTCCCGGTGCCGCCCATCATCCGCGCCGCCTGGACGAACTCCCTGGTCCGCAGGGAGAGTACCTCGCCCCTGACCAGGCGCGCGGCCCCGAGCCAGGACAGCAGCGACAGCAGCAGCACGATCCCCCACAGGGTCGGCGTGAACACACTGACCATGATCAGCAGCAGCACGATGCCGGGGATGGCGAGGAAGGTGTCGATGACCCGCATCATGACCGCGTCGACGATGCCGCCGACATAGCCGGCGAAGGCCCCGTACAGCGTGCCGATGACGGTGGTGGTGACGGCCACCGCGAAGCCGAGTTCGAGCGAGGACCGGCCGCCCTCCATCAGCCGTCCCAGCACGTCGTACCCGGAGGCGTCGGTGCCCAGCGGATTCCCGCTGCCGGGCGGGAGATCGGCCAGGTCCAGTTGCACGGTGACCTGGTCGGTCCGGTACAGCAGCGGCCCGACGAAGCAGAACGCGGCGGTCACGGCGACCATGCCCAGCCCGACCAGGGCGCGCCGGTTGCGGACGAACGCCTCCGCCAGCAGCCGTCCGGACCCGCGCGGCGCCGTCGGGGTGTCCACGGGAGTGTCCAGGGGCTCAAGCGTCGACATAGCGGATCCGGGGGTCGAGGAGGCTGTAGGCGATGTCGGCGAACAGGCTTCCCAGGACGGTGGCCACGCCGACCACCAGGGTCGATCCGAGCATGATCGGGTAGTCCTTGCTGGTGGCCGCCTGGTAGAACAGCAGCCCCATTCCTGGGTAGTTGAAGACGGACTCGGCGATCACCGCACCGGCCACCACGCTCGGGGCCGACAGCCCCAGCACGGTGATGACCGGCAGCAGGGAGTTGCGCAGCACGTGCCGGCGCAGCACCAGTCGCTCCGGCAGTCCCTTGGAACGGGCGACCTGGACGTACTCCTGGGCCAGGGTGTTGATGGCCGAGGACCGCATGTACCGGCTGAAGCCGGCCACGCTGACCAGGGTCAGCGTGACCACCGGCAGCACCAGGGCGCGCGGGTCGGCCAGGATCCCGGCGACGGTCTCCGCCTGCGGTGCCTCGGAGGGCAGCAGGTGCAGCTGCACCGAGAAGACCGCGATCAGCAGCAGGGCGAAGAAGAAGTCCGGCATCGAGTACAGCACGAAGGAGACGACGGTGAGGACGTGGTCCGCGACCCGGCCCCGGCGCACCGCCTGGAAGATCCCCATCGGCAGCGCGACCGCGAGCGCGAGCAGCGTGGACAGCCCCAGCAGCACGGCGTCCCGCGGCAGCCGCTGCGCGATCAGCGTGGACACCGGCTGGTTGAGGGCGTACGAGGTGCCGAAGTTGCCCTCGGCGGCCTGCTTCACAAAGGACACGAACTGCGCCGCCAGCGGCCGGTCCAGGCCGTTGGCGGCGTTGAACACAGCGATCCGCTCGGCCGTGGCCCGGGTGCCCAGGGTGGCCCGGGCGGCACTGCCCGGTACGAGGTGGATCATGACGAACGTCAGGACCATGACGCCGATCACCACCACGATCGCCTCCCCGGTCCGGCGGATCAGATAGGCGGTCACAGCGTTCCCGTCACGAGGTGTAGCCCCAGTCCTCGAAGTTCTGCTCGCCCGAGAACGGGTTGAGCGGGACGACGCCCTGCAGGTTCTTCCGGTAGACCAGCAGGCTCTCCCGCAAGGGGAGCCACAGCCAGGGGAGTTGCTGGGCCGCGTAGTCCTCGTACTGCGTGAACGTCTGGGCCGAGGAACCGTACTCGGTGGCCTTGATCAGCTGGTCCATTGTCGGGTCGGAGTAGCCGCCGGAGTTGGCGGAGCCGCCGGTGTCGAAGAACCCGGTGCCGTTGGGGTAGAGCGGGTACGGGTTGTAACCGAACTCCGCCAGCTGCCAGCCGCAGCCGGACGCCGGGTGGGAGGCCGCGGTGCAGGTGCCGATCGTGCTGATGAGCGTGTTGAACGGCTCCGACTTGAGGTTGACGGTGATGCCCGCCTGCGCCTCCGAGGACTTGATGGCCGCGTTCTGCTCGTCCGTGGTGGCCCGGCCGGAGGAGTAGACCAGGTTGAAGGTCAGCGCCTGGCCGGCGGTGATGCCCGCTCCGCACTGCGTGGCGCCGGTCCCGGGGCTGGCGCAGGTCGTCGTCCCGCCCGGCACCACCGTCCAACCGTGCGCCTGCAGCAGGGCCTTGGCCTTGGCCGGGTCGTACGGGTACGGCCCGCCGGCCTTCTCCAGCGGCGAGGCCCACGCGCCGGTGGCCTTGACCGGGACGGGCCCGTTGCCCGGATCCGCGTAGCCGTTGTAGACCTTGGAGACGATCTGGTTGCGGTCGATCAGGTACTCCATCGCCTGCCGGACGTACAGCGGGCGGAGCAGGGCGCCGACCGCGGAGTTGTAGAGATTGGGTTCGATCTCGGCCACGCCGGGGATCGGCACGCTCGCGATCGAGTATCCGCTCGACTCCAGCGCCTGCGCCTGCTTGACGTCGGTCAGCGGCAGCGACGCGATGTCGAGGGCGCTGCCCGAGCGCAGGGCGTTGATCTCGGGGGTGTCGGAGGTGAAGGGCGAGAAGACGACCTTGTCGAGGGTCGGCTTGGTCGAACCGGAGTACTGCGTGTTGGGGACGTAGCTGTAGTAGCCGTTGCTCCGGAACTCGGACAGCTTCCACGGTCCGTCGACGACCTGCCAGAGCGGGTTGGTGGTGAAGGCGGTCGTCTTGGCGCCCTCCTTCTGCAGGTAGGCGTACACGGCCTTGGCGCCCGCGGTGGTGGTGTCGTCGTCCCCGACCGCGCCGGTCGCGGAGGTCTTGTCCCAGGCGTGCTGGGGCAGCAGCGGGATGGTGCTGAGGACGTCGTCGGTGTAGAAGTCCGGGTTGTACGCCTGGGTGAGGTCCAGCACCACGGTGTGGGCGTCCGGGGTGGACACCTTCGAGACGTCCTCGGGGAAGAGTCCGACCAGGTGGGCGTTCCAGTTCGAGGCGTTCGCCTTCAGCAGGTTGTAGACAAAGGAGAAGTCCCGGCTGGTGACCGGCTGTCCGTCGGACCAGTTCCAGCTCTTGAGCGTGATGGTGATCCGCTTGTCGCCATTGGAGTAGTCAAGGGAGCTGAACAGGCTCTTGTCCTTGTTCACCACCGAGTTGGCGCCGTCCCCCGCGTAGACCAGGTACGGCCACAGGGGCTGGGTGAGGTTGACGTTGTAACCGTTCTGGTTGGTCGCCGGAGCCAGCGGGAAGATGAAGTCGGGCTGCGCGCCCACCTCCGCGATGGTGACCGTCCCGCCCTTCTTGACCGGGAGTTTGGTCGCACTGGCGCTCTCGCCGTTGCTGATCGCCCCGTGGCCGCTCCCCCCGCCTCCTGAGCAGCCGACGGCAAGGATCGCCAGGGCTGTCGCGCCCGCGGCGAGTCTCAGTCGTTGGATAGCGCGCATGCGTGTCACCGTCTCCCTCGTTCGCATCACACCATGTCCGAATCAGTCATATTTTCTACATGCCCATGACATCAGCCGTTGCAGGGATTTACCCGTGCCCCACCGGGTCCATGCCCGGCCCGGCGTCACGCTGTCATGATCATGGCTCATTGATAGCAGTGGCCTGCAGCCGCTCACAACGCTTGGAATGTTGCAGCATTGCGAAATGTGCAGCGGCAGTGTGTCGGGCAGTCCGGAACTGTTGACCCAGTTGCTCGACCTCTGCTGAACTCACGCTCATGAAGCCGCAGCTGGAACTCATTCGGCGGCGTCGTCGCTCTGCTCACCGTTGTCAGCACCCTCGCCGCATGCGCGTCGACCACGAAGGCCACGCCACTGAGCATCACCGGCGCGTCGAGCGCCGCCCCCCATCCCGAGTGGAGCCAGTACACCTTCACCATCGGCGACAACGGCGGTGACGGCAGCGAGGCCCTGGCCAGGATCACCGGTGCGTTCGACAACGCCTCCTACAAGGTGAAGTTCGCCCGGTTCACCTACGGCCCCCCGCTGGTGCGGGCTGCCGCGTCGGGCGACATCGACCTGGGAAGCGTCGGCGACGTGCCGCCGATCACCGGCGCCGCGAAGGAGTACGGCTTCAAGATCGTCGCCGTCACCCGGTCGCTCACACCCACCCAGCCGGCGGAGAACATCATCGTCCCGAAGGGCTCGGCACTCCGGACGCTCGCGGACCTCAAGGGCAAGAAACTCGCTGTCCCGCAAGGCAGTTCGGCCCACGGCCTGGCCCTGAACGCACTCAGGAGCGTCGGCCTCACCCCCAAGGACGTACAGCTGGTCTTCCTCGACCCGGCAGCCGGCGCCACCGCGTTCGCGACCGGCAAGGTGGACGCCTGGGCGATCTGGAACCCGCAGTCCGCGCTCGCGGTCAAGGCGGGAGCCCGGATCCTGGCGAAGGGCCTCCCGCCGATCGGCCAGACCAGCAACTACTACGTCGCCAGTGACAAGTCGCTGAACGACCCGACCAAGCGGGCGGCGCTCACGGACCTCCTGAAGCGGCTGGCGAGTGAGTTCCACTGGGCGGTCCAGCACCCCGACCAGTACGCGAAGGCGATCTCCCAGGAGGAGGGAATCCCGCTGGCCGACGCCAAGGCGGTGCTGAGCTCGCTGGAGACCCGGGTGACCGCGGTGGAGCCGGCGGACGTCACCCTGGAGCAGCAGCTCGGCGACGCCTTCCTGGAGGCCGGTCAGATCACCAAGAAGGTCGACGTCCAGTCGATCACCGACAATCTCCTCCCGGCCGGCTACGACAGCTCGAAGCTCAACTGAGCGTTGTCGGCAGGCTCAGCAGCAGGTCCCGGACGGCGGCGGGCCGGGACAGGAAGGGGTGGTGGCCGGTGTCGAGTTCGACGACGCTGCCGGCCCGGCGGGCGAACTCGCGCTGCAGCCGCGGCGGGGTGCCCCGGTCCTGGGCGCAGACCAGGTAGGTCGAGGGCAGCTGCTGCCACGCGGCCGCCCCGACCGGCTGCCCGGTCACCTGGACGCTCTGCCGGGCCAGGTGGTCCGCAGCCTGCGCCTGGACCTCGGGGTCGCAGTCCTGCAGGAAGGTGTCCACCAGCAGCTCGGGGCGGACCCCGAAGGTGCCGGCGCCGGGGTCGACGTCGAGGAACGGGGCGGGGCCGCCGTCGCCGAACTCCGACAGGCTCTGCCCGACCTCGGGCAGGTAGCTGGAGACCAGCAGCAGGTGGCGCACCGACCCGACTCCCGCGGCGGCTTCCGCGGTGACGATGCCGCCGTAGCTGTGGGCGACCACGACGGTCGGCTCGTCGTCGGCCTGCAGCACCTGACGCACCGCGGCGACGTCCTGGGCCAGCCCCGGACCGCCGACGCCGCCGGGCCGGCCCGCCTCGCCGCAGCTCGGCAGGGCCGGGGCCACGCTCGACACCCCCCGCTGCTGCAGCAGCTCGGCGGTGCGGTGCCACCACCACGACCCGTCCCGCACGCACGCCCCGTGCACGAACACGACCCTCATCACCATCTCCAATTCGCGACACAATGCGGCAGTACGCGGTTCACGGTCCCCGGTGATGATGGGGGGCAGGTCCCGGTCCACCAGTCAGGAGAACGCCATGAGCGTCGTCGTCCTCGTCGGCAACCCCAAGCCACGATCCCGTACCTACGCGGCGGCGCACCTGGTCGCCGAGAAGCTGACGGGAGCTCAAGCCGACCACAGCATAGATCTCGCCGACCTCGGCGCCGGGCTGTTCGACCCCGAGGACCAGCGGGTCGCCGAGGCGATCGCCGCCGTCGAGGGTGCGAGCCTGCTGGTCGTCGCCAGTCCCACCTACAAGGCCAGCTACACCGGGCTGCTCAAGCCGGTCCTGGTGGAACTGGGCGCGACCGTCCCGGTGAAGGGCCTGTTCCTGCTGGACTCGGACTACGCCGCCTCGGAGGAGCTGGAGAGCTGGCTGCCGGCAGCACGCAGCCAGGTGACCGCCACGCTGAACACCGAGCGGGCCCGGGTGACGTCATGACGGCGGATGCGAAGGACCCGGTGTCCGAGGCCGACCTGCGCCATCTGCGCCGATCCGTGGAACTGGCGACCGAAGCCCTGGAGGCCGGTGACTGGCCGTTCGGTTCGGTGCTGGTAGGCGGGGACGGGACCGTCCTCGCCGAGGATCGCAACCGGGAAGTGAGCCTGGGCGACCCCACCCGCCACCCGGAGTTCGAGCTGGCGCGCTGGGCCGCGACCCACCTGACTCCGGAGGCGCGGGCGGCGGCGACGGTCTTCACCTCCGGCGAGCACTGCCCGATGTGCGCGGCGGCCCACGGCTGGGTCGGGCTGGGCCGCATCGTCTATGTGAGCTCGGCCGAGCAGACGGCGTCCTGGAACAAGGAGCTCGGCGCCGCACCCGCCGACGTCCGCCCGGTACCGATCACGGATCTTGTTCCCGGCCTCGTGGTCCAGGGACCCGTTCCCGGCCTCGCCGAGGAGGTGCACGAGCTGCACCGAAGGTTCCGCGGTCAGAGCTGAGAGGAACTACGGCTTCTCGCGGAAGTGGACGATCACCCGTCCCTCGTTGCCCGGCGCCGATTCATGGCGGAGGTAGAGCTTCTTGATGTGCCGCTGGTCCAGAAACGCCAGCACGCGCCGCTTCAGCTGACCCGACCCCTTGCCGGGGATGATCTCGACGGCGGATTCGCCGGAGTGCGAGGCCGCGAAGAGGAACTGGCGCAGGGCGAGTTCGATGTCGCGGTTGTTGCGGTAGATCGGGTGCAGATCCAGGCTCAGCACGACGCATCAACTGCCGTAGATCCGGGACGGCTCGACCAGGACCACGGTGCGTCGCTGCTCGACCATCACCCGGTCGTACTCGTCCCAGTCCTCGTGCTCGCCGCCGGCCGCGGTGAACACCGCGCGCAGCAGCAGCCGCAGGCTCTCCGGGTCCAGCCAGGGCTGCGGGTCGTCGGGCCCGGCGAGCTGGGCCCGGCCCTCGACGGTCGCCCAGCGCCAGCCGTGCCGGAAGACCGCGGTGACCTGCGGCCGGTCCCGCAGGTTGGCCAGCTTCACCCGTCCGTAGGTGACGAAGGCCAGAACCGGTACGCCCGTGGTGGGATGCGGCAGCACCCCGGCGTTGACGACCGAGGCCTGCACGGTCGCATCCGCCCGCAACGTCGACACCACCACCAGCCCGTGCTCCTTCCGCCCGACGGCAGCGGCTTCCTGAAGCGTCGTCATGGGTGCTTCCCCTCACTCTCGTCGGGCCGTGGTCCTCTGGCCCGTCAGTCCTGCCAGTCGAGTTGGTGCTCGGGCACTCCCACCGTCCGGCCGTAGGCGCGCGCCTCGGCGGCTACGGCCGTCTCTCCGCGAGCGTAGCGGTACACCCTGCCGGCAAAGACGATCACACGCTCGTTCCCGACCCGCAGATCGGCGTACCAGCCGCCCTCCGCCCGGAGGCAGGACGCCAGCGCCTCGGCGACGCTGTCGGCCTCCCGGTCGTCGACCTCGAAGTCGACCACCGTCCACAGCGGCGGCTGATGCGGACCCACCGTGTCCGACAGGTCCAACCGGGTGATCCGACGGATCCTCAGCCCAGGCGGCTCGAAGACCGCGCCGGGGCGCAGGCTCTCGCCGATGACGCAACCCGTGGCCACGATCACCCCGGCCGGGGGCCGCTGCCGGTCGGAACGGCGCCGAAGTCCACCCGGGGGGTGGGTCGGAAGTCCTCGGGTCGGACGGCCTTCGGCCCGGTCAGCCGCTTGGCGAAGGGCAGCGGGCCGCCCAGGGTCTCCGGGTCGGCCGTGAGGTCGAAGAGGGCGGTGTAGCCGGTGACCAGGTAGAGGCCCCTGGCCTCCGGCTGGCGCGGCCCGGTGGTGAGGTAGACCTGCTGGTATCCGGCTGCCGCGGCGGCCTGCTCCAGCTCGTGGACGATGCGCCGGGCCAGGCCCTGGCGGCGGTGCGCGCTGTGCGTCCAGATCCGCTTCAGCTCGGCGGTGCGCTCGTCGTAGCGGCGGTACGCGCCCCCGGCGACCGGCTCGCCGTCCTGCAGCAGCAGGAGCAGCAGCCCGCCGTGGTCCGGCTCGAACTCCTCGGCCGGATACCGGGCCAGCTCCTTGCTGGCGCCGGCCAGCGAGGGGTAGTGGGTGGTGTACTCGTACTCCAGCTCGCTGAGCAGCGGCTGGACCAGCGGATCCGCCAGGACGGCCGGGCGGACTTCGTACCGCGGGGCAGTGGTCGTCATCGAAGCGCCCCCTCGGCGGCGACGGCCGTGCGGGCCCGCTCGGCGTCGCGCGCGGCGACGCCCTCACGCACCAGCGGGATGACATGGCGGCCGAAGTCGATGGCGTCGCCGAGCAGGTCGTAGCCCCGGGCGGAGAGGATGCCGACGCCCAGGTCGTAGTAGTCGAGCAGAGCCTCCGCGACGGTCTCGGGGGTGCCGACCAGGGCGTTGGAGTTGCCGGCGCCGCCGGTCGCAGCGGCGGTCGGGGTCCACAGCGCGCGGTCGTAGCGCTCGCCCTGCTCGGCGATGGCGATCAGCCGCTGGGAACCGGTGTTCTGCGGGGCATCCGCTCCGGGCCGGCTCCAGGCACCCGCCTCGCGGCGGGCCTTGATCGTCGCGACCGTTCGGTGGGCCTTCTCCCAGGCCAGCTCCTCGGTGGGCGCGATGATCGGCCGGAACGCCACCTGGATCCGCGGCGGGTCGGTGCGCCCGGCCGCCTCGGCCGCCGCCTTCACGGCCTCGATCTGCTTGGCAGTCTCCGCCAGCGGCTCACCCCACAGTGCGTAGATGTCCGCGACGGCTCCACCCGCCGCATAGGCGGCGGGCGAGGAGCCGCCGAAGGAGACGTCCGGACGCGGCTGCCGCACCGGGAACACGTCGCTGGCGAAATCGTTGAAGCGGTAGTACTCGCCCTCGTGGTCGAAGGGCTGGTGCTCGGTCCAGGCCCGCTTGACGATCTCGATGTACTCCCGGGTGCGCGCGTAGCGCTGGTCCTTGGTCAGGAAGTCGCCCTCGCGCTGCTGCTCGTGGTCGTTGCCGCCGGTGATGAAGTGGACCGTGAGCCGACCGTCGCTGATCCGGTCGAGGGTGGCGAACTCCTTGGCGGCGAAGGTCGGATAGGAGACGTTCGGCCGGTGTGCCAGCAGGATCTGCAGCCGGTCGGTGTTGGCCGCGATGTACGCGGCGGCGATGCCCGGCTCGGGCGAGCCGGAACCGTAGGCGAACAGGACCCGGTCCCAGCCGTGGTCCTCGTGGGCCCGGGCCAGCCGGAGCGTGTACTCCTTGTCGAAGGAGGCCCCGCGGCGGGGGTTGGTCTCCGAGCCGTCGTTGGTGGCGGCGATACCGAGGAACTCGACGGGCATGACGGTGCCTTTCCGGTCGTTGGAGTGCGCACCCCCGCCCGCCGACGCAAGCGCGATCAGGCACGGAGGGTGGTGTGACGAAGCGTCAGAGAGTGCGCGGGACAACGCCACGCGCGGTCGGGCGAGACGGCCCGCTACCGGGGAGTCAGCGACAACACGCCGCGGACCACACCCGACCGAAGTCGATGTGGCACCGGACGACCAGGTGCTGCGCGGTACTCATACCGAACAGTCCAACAGCCCATCGGAGCCACGTCAAGATCCGCCCGAGGCGCGGGACGCAGCGTGCTACGCCCGGAGGCCGAGGCGGGACCACAGCTCCCGCTCGACCTCCGTCGGAGGGATGTGAGCGCAGAGGCGCTCGGGATGGCCCGGTGACGGCCGGTCGGCCGTTACCCCCCGGTGCCAGGGCTCCGGCCAGGGCCAGGGCGCGCAGACACCCCACAGGGACCCGCCGAACGCGATCAGCCCCGGCGTCCACCGGTCCAGCAGAATCGACCACCACCGCGCCGCCCGCCGCGACCTCCACCTCACCGGAATCTCCTCCTCTCCCACCGAGTCCGGGAAACGCGGCACCGCCCCTGGCGCACCGGCGCCGACAGGCTGGCTGATGGCGTGTCAGAGCAGGGGCCGGACGCACTCGGCGAAGGTGTACGCCTCCTCCAGGTGCGGGTAGCCGGAGAGGACGAACTCGTCGACGCCCGCCGCTCGGTATTCGTCGATCCGTTCGGCGACCTCCTCGTGGCTGCCGACCAGCGCGGTCCCCGCGCCGCCGCGGACCAGGCCGATCCCGGCCCAGAGGTTGGGCGCCACCAGCAGCCGGTCCCGGGAGCCGCCGTGGAGCTCCAGCATCCGGCGCTGGCCCTCCGACTCCAGCGCGCGCAGGCGCTGCTGTCCGGCCGCGATCGCCCGGTCGTCCAGGCCCGCGATCAGCGCGTCGGCGGCCTGCCAGGCCTGGGCCGCGGTGTCCCGGCTGAGGACGTGGATACGCAGCCCGAACCGCAGCGTCCGGCCTTCCGCCTCGGCCCGCTCGCGCACCCGGGCGATCTTCTCGGCAACCAGCGGGGCCGGCTCGCCCCAGGTCAGATAGGTGTCGGCGTGCCGGGCCGCCAGGGCGATCGCGGGGTCGGAGGAGCCGCCGAAGTAGACCCACGGGGCCGACTCGGGGGGACGGCGCAGCTGGGCGCCCTCCAGGTGGTAGTGCTCACCCTTGTGGTCGAATCGGTCGCCGGTCCAGGAGGCCCGCACCACGTCCAGGAACTCCCCGGCCCGGGCGTAGCGCTCGTCATGGCCCAGCCGGTCGCCGTAGCCGCGCTGTGCTGGAGCTGGAGATGAGCAAGATCGACCAGCTCACCGCGCTGCGCGCGGCCGGCATCGAGGTCCCCCGTACGCTGGCGGTCATCGGCCGCGACGTCATCGCCCCGGCCAAGGCGGCGTCCGCATCAACGCCCACGACGCGGTAGACGAGGAGGACCCGATGGGAATCGAGCCGGAAAGCGATGGGCACGAGCGAGCGCAAGTCTCCCCCTGGCGCCCGGTCGCCGGGGACGTGCCGGACGCGGTCCGCGACGCCTGGAGGCCCGACGATCGGCACCGGGTGCTCGCCGAGCAACTGCACCGGTTCGGGCTCTGGGATCACCTTCCCGCCGAGGCGCGGGCCGACGCCGTCGCAGACGTCGCGTCGGGCGGCTACCCGCTGGACTTCGACCTGCTGTACGAGCGGATCGAGTTCTTCGCCGACGGTGAGTCGCTCGCCGAGGGCGGCGTCGAGAGGTTCCTCGGGGAGATCGCACCGGCCCTCGCCCGGTTCGGGCTGTACCTGCAGGTCCAGGCGGTCGAGCAGCCCTACCTCGGGCTGGGCCACGGCGACTATGTGCTCTCCGTCAACGGCATCGGCTGCACGATCTGGAACGCGGACGACTGGAGCGGAGGCAATACCTGGGAGCAGGCGACCGCACGTCCGCTGGCTGTCGTCAACCAGTTGCTCGCAAGCGCGGGCACCAGCCGGGTCCGCGCGCACACCCTCTACGCCGGCGGCAATGAGGGCATCCTCCTGCTGATGGACCCCAGGGCCGCAGAAGCGATGCGAGCCAGCGGACTGTGCCCCGACCACGAGGTCCCCGCGCTCGCCGCAGCCGGTCAGGGACGTAGCCAGAGGGGTTAGGCGACGAACCAGTGCTCGACGACGCCCTCGGTGGGAGCGGACTGCGGGACCGGTTCGAACAGGGTTGGCGGCACGGGGGGCGTGGCGAGGAGGGCTGCGATCCTCGGGATCTGAGCCGCGATGCTCGCGCTGTGCTGCCTGAACGCCTCGATCGAGGCGAACGCCTGGACGACCAGCAGCGGTCCGTCGGCGTCGCCGCGCGCGCGGTGCACCGAGTAGTGCAGGCACCCGGGTTCGGCACGGATCTGCGTGGCGAGTTCGGTCAGCACCTCGACGAGATCCTCGCGTCGTCCGTTCCTGGCCTCCATGGTGGACACGGCAACGACCGTGCCGGTGCCGACGGGCTGACCGCTCTGGAGCAGTGCCAGTGCCTGGTCCGCCTCAGCCCGACTGCGCAGCCGGATCTCCCGGCCGCCCACCGCCGCTGCGGCCGAGGCCGCGACGGCGACCGCGCCCACCTGGTCGGCACTGACCCGGTCCTGATCGCCTGAGCCGGTCAAGCGGGTCCTGACCGGCCCGAGGACCAGGGCGAAGACGCGCTGCCGTCCGGCCACCTCGGCCTGGAGGACCTGCCGCATCATCAGCAGGGCGGCCTGCTCCATGCTGACCAGGCTGCTGCCGGTTACCGGCGTGAGCGCGGATTCCCCGACGATCAGCGTGAAGGCCCCGTCTGCGTTCAGCCGGGGCAGGAAGGCCCGCAGAACGGCCACGTGCGCGGCGGCGAGCCCGACGAAGGCGCTCTGCCAGTCGCTCTCGTCGATCTCCCAGAGCTGCTTGCCGGCCCACCATCCACCGATCGGGGCCACTACGTCGTCGACGCCGCCGAGCCTGCGCTCCATCTCCTCGGCAAGCTGCTGGGCGCCGACGAACGTCGTGTAGTCGTGGACCAGCAGGTGCAGGCGGTCGGTCGCCGCGTCACCGAGCACGCGCCGGAACTCCTCCGCCCGCTCCCGGGTGCGGGTCGGCACGAGGACGTCCGCACCGGCGGCGAGGTAGCTGCGGACGACACCCTCGCCCACGGCACCGGTGCCGCCCGGAACGACAACCCGGCGACCGGACAGGTCGGGCAGTGCGGTGATGCTGTGCATGGGATCACTCCTCGGGAGCGATGAGGGGCAGTGGACCGGCGATCCGCCACTGATGCCACTCACGTGTTGGCCAACCCAACGTTGGCTTCCCCAACGTAACAGACATGTGTTGGGATGGCCAACAGTTGGGATTAGGATGCGGGAATGGCGGACATGGACCACGCACTGCAACCCCCGGCCCGACTGCGTGCGCTGACCAGCTGGCAGGCGAGCAAGGTGTCGACGCTCGGCGCCCGGCTGACCGCGCGACGCATGCCGCTGGGCGCCCGCGCCGATTTCGCCGTGCTGGCGGCACTGGAGGAGTACGGGACGCTCAGCCAGGCCGAGATCGGACGGCGCCTCGGCCTCGACCGCAACGACGTCAGCGGCATCATCAACCGCCTGGAGGACTCCCGCCGTGTCGACCGCCAGGCTGACCCCGCCAACCGCCGCCGCAACGTCGTCACCCTCACCGCCGCCGGAAGGCAGCACCTCGACCAACTCCAACAGCACGCCGACGCCGTCCAGGCCGAACTCCTCGCCGGCCTCGACACCGCGGAACAACGCCAGCTCCAGGCCCTGCTCACCAAACTGCTCGACAGCCACAAGCCACAATCGGCCTAGCTGACGGCTGCAGCACTAGGAAGCGTCGTCGTGCGCCGGGCCCACCTCACCGACCAGCTGGACCACCGTCGCGGCGATCACGTCGGCGTGCTCGGACGTGATGTACGAGTGCGTGCCGGGGACACTGGCAGCGAGCCGGAAGTTCGGGTGGCTCTCGATCAGCGGAGTGAGCGAGGCACGCATCCGATCGACCCGCTCCTGGGTGTCGTAAGCGTGCGCCTGTGCGGCGGTGATGAACCCGACCGGGCAGTCGAGCAGGTCGTAGTACGGGCCGAGCCCGCCGCAGATCTCGTCGAGCTCGAGTTGGGCCCGCGCGCCCTGCACCGGCGTCATCCGGTCCCCGACACCCAGCCGGATCAGCACCCTCATCAGCGGCGACATCGGCTTGAGCACCTCGCGCACGCGCTCCGTCTCGACCTCGCTGAGCCTCGATACCGGGAAGGCACCGTCCACGAGGACCAGCGCGCTGATCTCTCCCGGGTGTGCGGCGGCATAACGCACGGCCAGGGCCGCCCCGAGTGACCATCCGACGAGCACCGGCTTGCGCACACCGGTCGCGGCCAGGACCGCCGCGAGACCGTCAAGACAGCCGGCGAAGGAGTAGTCCTTCGAACCGCCCGACCTGCCACGGCCCCGCTCGTCGTAGCTGACGACCCGACAGCGGCCCGCGAGCAGCGCCTTGGTAGCACTCCAGTCGGCCTGAGTGCCCATGAAGCTGTTGAGCAGCAGGACGGGGTAGCCCTGGCCCTCGGTGTCGTTGCCGTCGAGCACGGCGTCGGCGACGGGGATGCGTAGATGGCGGGACAAGATTCGCCTCCGGACCACAGGCGTTCGGCCGGCGATGTGCCGGTCCTCCCAAGACTCGCACCGCCACGATGGCCGCGCCATGGCCTGCCCAAGGCGTCACGGAGGGAGTTGGCATCGGTCTCGGTCAACCCCAGTGCTCGAAGTCCGGTGCGGCGATCGACCGCCTCACACACTACGGGCGCGGTCCTGTTCCCCCCGCCGAATGAGTCCGAACTCCGGTTTCAGCGGCGGTCGCTGAGACCCGCGACCACGGCGGCCAGTCGGTCCATGGCGTGGGCCACGCCGAGCCCGTCCATGTAGTCGCGGACGTGCACGATCCGGCCGTTGCGGACCCGGATCACCAGGAGCCCGGGAAAGCTGAAGGGCCGGCCGGTTGTGGTCACGGTTCCGGTGACGAGCTGTTCGACGGTGATCACCTCGGGGTCGGTGCTCTCGTGCACGACGACTTCGCGGATCTCCTGTGGCTGCGCCGGGCTTGTGCCCCAGGCAGCGCGGTAGCCCGCGCGGACATCTTCGCGTCCCTGGTAACGCTCGGGCATGCCAGGGAAGAGGAAGGGAAACTCGTGGACGGCGTCGACGGCGTACAGATCGGCCAGGTCGTCCGCGGACTTGTCGAGCATCGCGCGCTGATAGCGGGCCAGAACCTCACGAGGACCGAGGCTGGCCGAGACTGTGTCCGGCATGGCGGCTGGGCTCCGTTCGGTCAACGCGCGGCTGAACTCGCGTGAGCGGGCCGGGCGTTCGAGCGTGCGGATGTGGTGAGGCCCTTCCCAATCCGATTGTGACACCCGACTTGGAGACCCTCTTGACCGCACTTTACGGGCCCCGGGCCGGTAGAGGTACACGAATGAGTCCATAGAAGGGGCCGGATTCAAGACATCGATCGGGCTACCCGAGGTAGGGAGCTGTCCGATGCTGTAGGTAGTGGCGCAGGCGTAGCCGCTGCGTGTGGTGCATGGGCAGCGCATCGAGGTCGTCCGGCCAGTGAGCCCCTGGAGTGCGCGGCCGCCGCCGCCGGGAGCATCAACGCTGACAGCGTCACCACGTCCGTCACCACCGCCGTGGTCTCGTTGACCTCCGCCCCGACCGCTCATGCCCTCGCCCCGGGCGAGAAGTCGCTGGGACACCCCACGGTCACCGTCAACCTCTCCACGATGAAGATCGCCTCAGTCACCTGCGGTTGAGCGTCCGGGAAGCTGCGCACCGCGTGTGGCCGGAGCCTCGCACTTGCCTAGCGTTTCCGCAGGTCAGCGAGGCCTTCTGTCAGTCCCTTCACTGCTGCTTCAAGCACTTCCGTGCGCTTGCAGAAGGTGAAGCGGACCTGGCTGCGGCCTGCGTCCGGGTCGTCGTAGAAGACGGAGTTGGGGACGGCGACGACGCCGCAGCGTTCGGGGAGGGCGCGGCAGAAGGCGTAGGCGTCCTTTTCGCCGAAGGGGGCGATGTCGGTGGTGATGAAGTAGGTGCCCTGCGGGTCGTAGACCTGGAAGCCGGCGATGCGCAGGCCGTCCGCCAGGAGGCCGCGCTTGCGGGTCAGGTCGGCGCGGAAGTCGGCGAAGTAGCTGTCGGGGAGGCGCAGGGCCTCGGCGATGGCGTACTGGAACGGGCCGGCGCTCACATAGGTCAGGTACTGCTTCGCCGTGCGTACGGCTGCGACCAGGGCCGCGGTAGCAGTTACCCAGCCGACCTTCCATCCCGTGAAGGAGAAGGTCTTGCCCGCCGAGGAGATGGAGACGGTGCGCTCGCGCATGCCCGGGAGCCCGGCGATGGGGTGGTGTGCCCCCTCGAAGACCAGGTGCTCGTAGACCTCGTCGGTGACGACCAACAGGTCGCGCTCGCAAGCCAGTTCAGCGATGGCGACCAGCTCGTCCGGGGTGAGCACCATGCCGGTGGGGTTGTGCGGCGAGTTGAGCAGCAGCAGCCGGGTGCGCGGGGTGACCGCGGCGCGCAGGGCGTCGAGGTCTGGACGGAAGTCCGGCGCGCGCAGGGTGAGCGGGACCCGGGTCGCGCCGGCCATGGCGATGCAGGCGGCGTAGGAGTCGTAGAACGGCTCAAAGGCGATGACCTCGTCCCCCGGTTCGAGCAGCGCCAGCATCGCCGCGGCGATGGCCTCGGTCGCGCCGGCGGTGACCAGCACCTCGCCGTCCGGGTCGTACGAGAGGCCGTAGAACCGCTGCTGGTGCTCGGCGATCGCCGCGCGCAGCTCGGGGATGCCGGGGCCGGGCGGGTACTGGTTGCCGCGTCCCTCCCGGATCGCCCGGACCGCGGCCTCGGAGATCTCGGCCGGACCGTCGGTGTCGGGAAAGCCCTGCCCGAGGTTGATCGCCCCGGTCGCGGTGGCCAGCGCCGACATCTCCGCGAAGATCGTGTTGCCCAGCCCGTCCAGCCTGCGGTTCAGCAGTGGCCTGTCCATCGAGTGTCGTCTCCTAGCGGGGGCGCCTTGGTGCGGCCATCCTGCGTCCCGAGAGGCACGGTCGGCAATTCCGGTCGCTGTTCGTAGGTGCCGAGTATCCGCGAGGCAGTCACTCTTCTCAGTGCTTGAGATCACTTGTCTTGTTCCTTGGCCGCTTCCTACTGCGCGCCGAGGCAGATCTCTCTGTTCTGGGTCATACTTCGACCCCCTCATTCAGACATAAATTCGATTGTGTATCTACGGAGCAGTCCGTACCGCCAGCCCGGATGCGGCACGCGCCTGCCAGACCGAACCTGGAAACATGACCGATCCCATCCTCCAGAACCTGTCCCACGCCGCCGCCCACCGGGGCGAGGACCAAGGCGCCGTCATCCACCTCGCCGCCGACGGCCTGATCTGGCAGGGCCGCCTGGTCAGCCCCGCCGTCTGGGCCGCCGCACAGGCCGACACCCCCTCCCAGGACGACAACCTCCGCGACACGGCCGCCGACGCCAGCGACTACCTGCACTTCGCCGCCGCCTCCTGCTACACCGGAGGGCGATGGCTGCGGATGCACAACGTCAGGATCGCCACCGCCGCGGTCAGCGCCTGGTGGCTGAACCACGCCGACGAGTGACCGGCGCGGCCTGATCCTCTCAGCGGACCGCCGAGAGCTACTGTCCGCGGAGCGGGGTGATCGTGCTTCCGGTGACCCCGTCGACCAGTCGCCGCGCGCCGAGAGGCTGATGCAGCGTTACCGTCAGCTGCTGCGACTGGCCGTCGTCGCATGCCTGGTCGGGCACGGAATGATCCACCCTGTGGATCCTCACGGTGACGGTTGAACTCGACTCTTCGGCAACCAGGTTCGGCTGATCCTCGCAGCCCGTCCAACTGGCGGGCGAGGACAGGCTCCTGCCGTCGCCGCTCACGAGCACCGGGCCGGTCACGGCGGTGGAAGACTCGTGACCGAAGATCTGGTTCGCGTTCCTGATGCATACAACGGCAGCCATGACGAGCAGTGCGGCCACCACCGTGTAGAACGTCGGCCCTGGCCGGTGCACGGGCCGGAGGTGGGACCACATCGGAACCTCCATGTCGGGGAAGCAGCGGCGGCCTGGGTCCGGAAGGAGGTGCCCGGAGCCGGGCCGCTGAATATACGCGAGCGCTGAACGCGAGCCCCCGCCCCGGCCACCGTCTCACGCGGAGGCTGAACGGCCATTCCGGTTCGGAGCCGGTCGCGTTGAGCGCGTCGGTGAGCACATGTGGGTGCGCGTGCGAAAGTTGGTGCGAGAGAGTTCGACCACGCAC
Organism: Streptacidiphilus sp. EB103A; assembly: GCF_041261405.1. Classification (NCBI taxonomy): domain Bacteria; kingdom Bacillati; phylum Actinomycetota; class Actinomycetes; order Kitasatosporales; family Streptomycetaceae; genus Streptacidiphilus; species Streptacidiphilus sp. EB103A. Next base: position 242,293 of record NZ_JBGCAQ010000004.1, read on the forward strand.
ATCATCGTCGACAATCTCACCCCCGTCACGCGTGCCTGCCCTTAGGGCACAGAAAGGAGACGTCGCATGACCACGGCTGTGAATCCACCGTCGCAATCCATGTCGGTGAGCGACAGCGCGGCGCGGACCCTGGCGAACGCCACCAAGACCGTCCCGCAGATGGCCTCCATCACGCCTCGCTGGCTGGTGCACCTGATGTCCTGGGTCCCGGTCGAGGCGGGCATCTACCGGGTGAACAAGGTCGTTCATCCCGAGTCGGTGCGCATCGAGTGCGACACCAACGACGAGTCGCCGCTGCCCGACACCTTCGTCGACTACTCGCAGGAGCCCCGGGAGTACCGGCTCAAGGCCGTCCAGACGGTCCTGGACCTGCACACCCGGATCTCCGACCTGTACTCGAGCCCGCACAACCAGACCGCACAGCAGCTGCGGCTGACCATCGAGGCGGTGAAGGAGCATCAGGAGGGCGAGCTGATCAACAGCCCCGAGTACGGGATGCTGAGCAGCGTGGCGGCCACCCAGCGGATCTCCACGCTGGCGGGACCGCCGACACCGGACGACCTGGACGCCCTCATCACCAAGGTGTGGAAGCAGCCGGCCTTCTTCCTCACCCATCCGGAGGGGATCGCCGCGTTCGGCCGGGAGTGCACCCGGCGTGGCGTGCCGCCGGCGACGGTGAGCATGTTCGGCTCGCAGTTCATCACCTGGCGCGGCCTGCCGATCATCCCGTCGGACAAGGTCCCGCTGGTGAACGGCAGGACCAAGTTCCTGCTGCTGCGCACCGGCGAGTCGCGTCAGGGCGTGGTCGGACTGTTCCAGCCCGGGCTCTCGGGGGAGCAGGGGATGGGGCTGTCGGTGCGCTTCATGCAGATCGACCGGAGCGCCATCGCCTCCTACCTGATCTCCCTGTACTGCTCGCTGGCGGTGCTCACCGAGGACGCGCTCGCCGTGCTCGACGACGTCGAGGTGGACAAGATCCATGACTACGCCCCCGCCTACCGCTAACGAGACCGCCCCGGCCTGGCTGCCGGACGAGATGACGCTGAGTCGGCTGGCCGGGGAGTTCTTCCGGGCCCTCCCCGGGCAGCCGACGGGGCCGATGGGGCCGATCGAGCCGGCGCCTCCGGTCGGTGACGGCCCGTCGGACTGGCCGACGCCGACCGGCCTGCCGGCCGCGGACCCGCCTCCGCCGGCGCCGATGGCCGGGATGAGCCCGCCCGCCGGGCCGCCACCGACCAGCGCCCCGGCGGGCTACGCAGCGAGCCCGCCCGGCGTCGCCGGACCCGTCGTGGAGCTGCCGGCCCTGCCGGTGACCCCCGCGCCGCCTCAACCCTCGATCCCCGGGCAGTTCTACTTCCTCGCCGAGGCGCCCGGTTTCCCCCCAGAGCCGCCGGAGCTTCCCGGCTTCGGGCATCTGGGGCTGCCGCCCCTCGGCGATCCCGCGCCACCGGCTGCCACGACCGTGCCGTTCTACTTCGTCCAGGAACCCTCGACATCCGGCGCGCCCGCCGCGCCCGTCGGGCTGCCGATCGACCCGCACCCGGGGTTCGACGTACACGCCGTCCGCCAGGACTTCCCGATCCTGTCCGAGCTGGTCAACGGCCGTCCGCTGATCTGGCTGGACAACGCCGCGACCACGCAGAAGCCGCGCGCGGTGATGGACCGGCTGGTCGAGTTCTACTCGCGGGAGAACTCCAACATCCACCGCGCGGCGCACGAGCTGGCCGCCCGGGCGACCGACGCCTACGAGGGCGCCAGGAAGACCGTCGCCCGGTTCATCGGGGCGGGCTCGGCCGAGGAGATCGTCTTCGTCCGGGGCACCACCGAGGCGATCAACCTGGTGGCCAAAGCCTGGGGCCCGCAGAACCTCCGCGCGGGCGACGAGATCGTGATCTCCCACCTGGAGCACCACGCCAACATCGTGCCCTGGCAGATGCTGGCGGAGCAGACCGGTGCGGTGATCAGGGTGATCCCGGTCGACGACGACGGGCAACTGCTGCTCGACGAGTACGCCGCGCTGCTGTCCGAGCGCACCAGGCTGGTCGCGGTCACCCAGCTGTCCAACGCGCTCGGCACCGTCGTGCCCGTCGAGCAGATCATCGCGATCGGGCACCGGGCCGGGGCGCGTGTCCTGGTCGACGCGGCGCAGTCGGTCCCGCACCTGCCGATCGATGTCACGGCGCTGGACGCGGACTTCCTGGTCTTCTCCGGGCACAAGCTGTTCGGACCGACCGGGACCGGGGTGCTCTACGCCAAGCGTGAGGTCCTGGAGTCCATGCCCCCGTGGGAGGGCGGCGGCAACATGATCACCGACGTCACCTTCGAGCGGTCCAGCTACCAGCCGCCGCCGGGTCGCTTCGAGGCCGGCACCGGCAACATCGCCGACGCGGTGGGGCTGGCCGCGGCCATCGACTACGTCAGCCGCATCGGCCTGCCCAACATCGCCGCCTACGAACACACGCTCGTCGAGCACGCCACCGAAGGTCTGCGCCGGGTGCCCGGGCTCCGGTTGGTCGGCACGGCCCCGAACAAGGCGAGCATCGTGTCGTTCGTCCTGGACGGCTACGAGCCGAGCGAGGTGGGCACCGCGCTCAACGAGGAGGGCATCGCCGTGCGTTCGGGCCACCACTGCGCGCAGCCGATCCTGCGCCGCTACGGCCTGGAGGCCACCGTCCGGCCGTCCTTCGCCTTCTACAACACGCACGAGGAGGTGGACACCCTGGTCGCCGCGGTCCAACGACTCGCGGACCGCCGCGGCGGGCACCACCGGAGCGCGTACTGAGTCGGCGCCGATCTCCCCCGGTCAGCGGGGGAGATCGGCGTGCTTCTCCAGGAACATGTCCACCTGGGCCGGGTCCTCCAGCGGCAGCGGGTAGACCAGCAGCCGGTCCACGCCGAGTTCCGCGTAGCGCAGCGCGCTGCCCGCGTCCACCTCGACCGGATCGATCTGCATGAAGTTGATCTCCAACCGGCCCAGCCGCGCCGGCCGGGACACCTCGTCCGCGGCCTGGCGCAGCCCGTCGAGATGGGTGACCAGGTCCTCCGGGGAGCTGCCGCCGCCGATCCAGCCGTGCCCCTTGGCGACGGCCCGCCGGTACGCGGCCGGGCTGTGCCCGCCGATCACGATCCGTGGGCCGTCCGGCCGCACCGGGCGCGGATGCGCGTCCACCGCCTCGAAGTTCACATACCGGCCGTGGTACGCCGGTTCCGGCTCGGTCCACAGCTGCCGCATCGCATCCAGATACTCGTCGGTGCGGCCGCCGCGCTCGGACAGCCGCACACCCACCGCGGCCATTTCCGGTTCGAGGTAGCCCGGCGCGACGCCGAGCAGCAGCCGCCCCCCGGACAGCACGTCCAGGCTGGCGACCTGCTTGGCCAGCACCACCGGATTGCGCTGCGGCAGGATGACGATCCCGGTGCCCAGCTCCATCCGCTCGGTCAGCGCGGCCACATAGGACAGATGCACCAGCGGGTCGAGAATCGGGTCGGTGGGCGCCATCGGCGAGTCGGGCACCCGTGGGCTGGGCAGCACCACATGCTCCCCCACCCACCAGGAGCGGTAACCCAACTCCTCAGCCCGCCGGGCCAGCCGAGCCGTCTCGGCCGGCCCCACCGTCGCCTTGGCACTCAGCCCGAACACACCCAGTTCCATGGGGTCCATTGTTCGGCGGGTTCGGCCTGACTGTCCAAGAACATCCGTGATAGGCATCGGTTATGGATGCCCGTATCCATAATGCCCCCGCTCAGGTCGCGGAGTAGCCGGTGAGCTTGGCGATCCAGGCGAACAGGTCCGGCGCGTCGTAGTTGACCGCGTGTCCGCCGTCCCAGTACAGACCCGAGTTGACCTGGTCGCCGAGCTGCGTGGTGATCGCGGCCAAATTGCACACGACCGTGTGCGCGGTGTTGGTGTCCAGCGTTCCGGTGCGCAGCCACCAGTGCTTGGCGCGGGAGGAGTTCTTGCTCTCCAGGTGGTACATCGGGTTCATCTGGTTGATCTTCTTCGGAAGGTCGCTGTCGAGCTGCGCGCTCTGATTTCCCGAGGCGTGCCGCAGGCTGTAGAGCGTGAAATGCCGGGCGTTCACGGTCTCGCTACCGAACTCGATGTTCTCCGCCGCCGAAAGGTCGAAGGTATCGAATGCGGGGGCGGTCTTCATTCGGGTGCCCACGTGCTTGAGGAAGTTGTCCCAGGTGAACGAGGCCTTGCCGTTGGACCAGGTGATCCAGGTGTTCTTCGCGAGGTAGGCGGTCCGCTCGGACGAGGTCAGGGTCTTCGACAATGCCGTGGTGGCGGAGGGGATCAGATATGCCTTCATCATGTAGGAGGCGTAATTGTCCGCGGTGAGCGTGCCGAAACTGTCGATGCCGGGGAGCGCGAGTCCCTTCTGGTACGTCGCGAACTGCTCCTTGAGCTGGCTGGAGTAGGTCTGGTTGACGGTGCTGCTGCCGCTGCTGCTCGCGGAACTGCTGCCGGCGCCGCCGGGGGCGCCCATCGCCTGGTAGGTGAGCGTGCTCCACATCCACTCGTACTGTCCGTCGGCGTGGTCGAGGTCCGTGATCGGCGAGTAGCAGGCGGAAAGCCAGACGTTGTCGTCCCCGTCGGCAGCGCCGAGCGCCTTGAGATCGGCGTCGTACAGGGAGCTGTTGCCCGACGCGCCGACCAACGAGGACAACGCACCGCCGGCGCTGCCGCCGGAGGAGATGATCCAGTCCTGGTTCCCCGGGATGCGGTCCTTGTTGTGACGCAGGTAGCGGATCGCGGCCTTGAGGTCGACGATCGCGGCCGGGGCCTTGCCGTAGTACGTGCCGTTGGTGCCCGACGACTTCTGGTCGCGGCCCCGGCAGCCCGGCTCGACCACGACGTAGCCGTTGGCCAGCGCCACCTCGCCGTTGTCGTAGCTGGTCCAGGAGCTTCCCATGGAGCTGCCCAGGCCCACGGAGGAAGCCCCGGCCGCTGCGCCGCCGGCCCCGCCACCGCTGCTGCTGCCTGATGCTCCCGATGCGCCGGGAGCCCCGGAGCCGGTCGGCGCCCCGCCCGAGCTCGCGCCGCCTGCGCTCGCACCGCCGGAGAATCCCCCGCCGGCCGAGCCTTCGGACGTGCCGCCGCCCTGCGCGGTCGCGCCCCACGAGGAGGAGGACGTGTATCCGCCGACATTGATCGCGAACATGATCGGCGCCTTGGCGGCGTTCACGGCCTTGCCGTCGATCTCCACCGGAACGCTGATGTTCAGCGACTGGTACTTGTAGTTGACCGGGTGCTGGACGTAGACGTTGTTCCGGTAGAAGCGATAGGTGACCTTCTTCGACCCGCTTCCGGTGTTCACCGTCTTGCTCAGGGTCGTGTAGGAGCTGGAGTCGAAGTCCAGCGAGTAGGTCTGGGAGGAAGAGGAACTCGACGCGGAACCGGACGCCGAACTCGACGACGACTTGGAACCCGAGCTGGTGCATCCCGCGGCAACCGGGATCATCGCCGCTCCGGCCACCGTCTTGAGTACCGACCTGCGCCGCATTCCCGTCCCCATTTCCTCATTGCCATCGAAAGATGATCATTTTCAGCCGGACCCTACAGCACCGCCGGCGAGCGACCCGGATACGAATCGCACTGCTAGGAATACTTGGGCCAGATGTGGGAGGGCTATCCAAATGCCTCGAGGAAACCAAGAACACCAGCCGAGGATTCCCGCGCCTCGATCGTCGGTGGCGTTGGGCTTGTCAGGCGCGGTCGTGGAGGGTGACCTGGTAGCCGTCGGGGTCGGCGAAGGTGAACGTCCGGCCGAAGGGGCCGTCGATCGGCGCGGAGACGATGGTGTGACCGTCGGCGACAAGAGCGTCGTGGATGGCCTGGACGTCGGTGGCGTGGAGCCAGATCGCGGCACCGATGCCGGGCTGGGCAACGGATGCCAGATCGGTGCCGGGAACGACGTCGCGGAGTGCGAACGCGATCGGCTTGGTCTCGAAGACGACGGCGTGCGGAGGTCCGGCCTGCGAGCGGACGAGGCCGAGGTACTGCTCGTAGAACGCCTGTGAGGCGTCGAGGTCGCGCGCCTGGAGCGAGATGAAGTCGGGGCCGGTGGCGGGCATGATGATGCTCCTTCTCTTCGTGTCAGATTCCTGACACAGGCCAATGTATGTCAGAATGCTGACATGAGTCAAAACGGTGCCGGCGTCGACCTGGACAAATCACTGGGCTACCTGCTGAAAGAGGCTTCGAGCGCCCTGCGCGCAGCCATGGAGGAGGTGCTGCGACCACTCGGGATGAGCGTGACGCACTACTCCTGCCTCGAGCTGCTGGCTCAACGGCCGGGCTTGTCGAACTCCGAGCTCGCGCGTGGCGCGTTCGTGACCCGGCAGTCGATGAATGTGCTGCTCCAGGCCCTGGAACGAGACGGCTACGTGACCAGGCCTGCGGAGGCGCCCGTCGGGAAGGTCCTTCCCGCGCGCCTCACGCCTCGCGGCCGACGGAGCCTGGAGAAGGCGACCGTGGCGGTCCGGTCCGTCGAGGTCAGAATGCTGGCCGGCCTGACCGGGACCGAGCAGTCAGGCGCGTTCCGGATCCTGCAGAGCATGATTCATTCCCTGCGCGACGGCAACGACGACGCACAGCTCGTTCCTCGGCGGATTACGCCGACATGACGGTGCGCCAGCCTCCGGACGCGCCAGGTGTGCCGGTGAAGTCGTAGCGCACGGTGTCACGGCCGAGGGCGACCAGCGTGGTGGAGACCGTCCCCGCGATGCGACCGCCGAGGTCCTGGCGGACGACGAGTGCGCGGGGGTCCTGAGGGTCCAGGCCGTCGCCGTCGATCAGGGGGAGCCAGTCGCCCCAGGCGGTTGCCGTCGGGCCGGATTCGGGCGACGGGCGGCGGGCTGCGGCCAGGCGGGGAACGAAGTGGGTGATCCTCGCTCGGATGGCGGCCCGGTCGGGACCCGGCCCCGCCGACGGCTCCGTGCTGCCTGCCAGGCCGAGGTTGGTGACCATGTGCAGTCCGGGTTCCAGCTCGCGGTCGGCGAACGCCTCGCCGTCCCAGCTGAGCAGCCGCACCTCGTCGAGGGTCGCGCAGATGAGATGGAACGGGTCGTAGCGGGCCGGGTCGAGTTCACCGAGCCCGCCTTCCGCCGCGAACCGCAACGGGAGCTCGCCGCGCGACAGGCGCCCGTCCTCCGGGGCGGTTCGCCCGAAACCGTTGAGCACGCACCCGGCCCGGGGCACGCCCGGATCGACCGCCAGCCAGGTTCCGCCCGCCAGCAGGTCCAGGCCGCCGACGACCTCCGGCCGGTCCGGCCAGTGGTGGCCTGGGGGAAGCGACTTCCGATCGTGGAACTCGTCGCGAACGCCCGCCAGGAGAACCGGGAACGAGGCGGTCGGGTCGAAGCTGATCACCGCAGTGCACATGACGCCATTGCAGCACCTGCCGGTACCGCAGCGCGCATCGGGTGCGGCGATCGGCACGTGAGTCACCGTGAGGTCATATCCTGCCTAGGCCGGGACTACGGAACGAGGGACGTGTGTCGGACAGTCAGGACGCCCAGCCCGCCGTGTCGGAGGCCGCTGTATCGGAGGCACAGGCCGAGGAGCGCAGGCTCCGGCGGGATCTGGGTCTCTGGGGCCTGACCGCGATCGGGTTCTCCAACATCATCGGCTCGGGGTGGCTGTTCGCCGCGATGTACGCGGCGCAGACCGCCGGGCCGGCGTCGATCCTGGCCTGGCTGGCGGCCGGGGTGCTGTGCATGCTGGTCGCGCTGGTGATGGTGGAGCTCGGGGTGTCCCGGCCCGAGGGCGGCGGCACGGTGCGCTGGCCGCTGTTCGCCAGCGGACGGCTGGTGGGGACGCTGATCGGATGGTCCACGCTGCTCTCCGTGGGCGGGACCGCCGCCGAGATCAGCGCGATCATGCGGTACGCCGACCACTACCTCCCCTGGCTCTACCACGGCGGGAGCCTCACCGGTCGGGGTCTGGCCGTGGCGCTGGGGCTGAGCATCGTGCTCACCGCGCTCAACTGGTTCGGGGTCAAGCTCTTCGCCCGGTTCAACAACCTGGTGTCGGTCTTCAAGGTCGTCGTCCCGGTGCTCACCGTGATCGCGCTCTTCGCGTCCGGCTTCCACTCCGGCCGGATGACCGCCGCGGCCCACGGCGGATTCGCGCCCTACGGCTACCCGGCCGTGCTCAGCGCGCTGGCCGGCGGCGGCATCGTCTACTCGCTCAACGGCTTCCAGGCTCCGCTGGACTTCTCCGGCGAGGCCCGCAACCCCCGCCGCACCATGCCCGGCTCGGTACTGGGGGGCATCGGACTGGCCCTGGTGCTGTACCTGGCGCTGCAGTTCGCCTTCCTCTTCACCGTCCCTGAGCGACTGCTCGGACACGGCTGGTCGGGGGTGAGCTTCGACTCGCCGTTCGGCCAGCTCGCGCTGGTGCTCAACCTGCAGTGGGTGTCCAGCCTGCTCTATGTGGACGCGGTGGTCTCGCCCGGCGGCTCGGCCTACGTCGGGGTCGCCATCGACGCCCGGCACACCTACGCGCTCGCCAAGAACGGCACCCTGCCGCGGTACTTCATGCGGGTGAGCGGGAACCACGGCATCCCGCACCGGGCCCTGCTGCTCAACCTGGCGGTGATCATCGTCTTTCTGCTGCCGTTCAGCGGCTGGCAGCAGATCGTCAGCGTGATGGGAGACATGTATCTGCTCATCTACGCCGCCTCCGCAGTGGCGGTCTCCGTCTTCCGCGGACGGCCTGACGCTCGGCTCCGCGGCTGGGTTCCCGGGCTGGCCTGGATCGCGCCGGTCAGCTTCGTGGTGGCCAGCGAGTTCGTCTACTGGTCCGGCTGGCACGATCTGCGCCTGGCCCTGCCGATGGTGCTGATCGGACTGCTGCTCTTCCTGCTGCTGCGGCCAGAAGACACCGCAGGGCAGTCGCTCGGCAGTGAACTCCTCAGCGGCTCCTGGCTGGTGGTGTACCTGCTGGTGCTGACGCTGCTGTCCTGGCTGGGCTCGTTCAAGGGCTCCGGCCACCTCGCCGCGCCCTATGACTCGATCACCGTCGCCCTGGTGTCGGCGGCGGTGTTCGCCTGGGCGGTGCGGGCCGGCCGGAGCCTTCCCTCGCGCTGATCAGTCCGTGCCGGACTCCATCGCGGCACGGTTCAGCGCCTCGTCGTCACCGGAGACCTCGCCGCCATGGGCGATGGCCTCGGCGCCGCCCTCCGCCATGCTGCCGATCAGGCCGGTCGCGGCCGCCTGGGCGGCGCCGACGGCGGGGTTGGCGGAGCCGATCAGGCCGAGCCCGGCGTACTGCTCCAGCTTGGCGCGCGAGTCGGCGATGTCCAGGTTGCGCATGGTGAGCTGGCCGATCCGGTCCACCGGGCCGAACGCCGCGTCCTCGGTGCGCTCCATGGACAGCTTGTCCGGGTGGTAGCTGAACGCCGGTCCGGTGGTGTCCAGGATCGAGTAGTCCTCGCCGCGCCGCAGCCGCAGCGTGACCTCGCCGGTGATCGCCATGCCGACCCAGCGCTGCAGCGACTCACGCACCATCAGGGCCTGCGGGTCCAGCCAGCGGCCCTCGTACATCAGTCGGCCGAGACGCCGTCCCTCGTTGTGGTACTGGGCGACGGTGTCCTCGTTGTGGATCGCGTTGACCAGGCGCTCGTACGCCGCGTGCAGCAGGGCCATGCCGGGCGCCTCGTAGATGCCGCGGCTCTTGGCCTCGATGATCCGGTTCTCGATCTGGTCGGACATGCCCAGGCCGTGCCGGCCGCCGATCGCATTGGCCGCCATCACCAGGTCGACCGCGGAGGCGAAGGCCGCGCCGTTGATCGTCACCGGGCGGCCCTGCTCGAAGCCGATCGCCACGTCCTCGGTGGCGATCTCGACCGAGGGGTCCCAGAACCGGACGCCCATGATCGGCTCCACCGTCTCCACACCGGTGTCCAGGTGCTCCAGGGTCTTCGCCTCGTGGGTGGCGCCCCAGATGTTGGCGTCGGTGGAGTACGCCTTCTCGGTGCTGTCGCGGTAGGGGAGGTCGTGGGCGAGCAGCCACTCCGACATCTCCTTGCGGCCGCCGAGCTCGGTCACGAAGTCGGCGTCCAGCCAGGGCTTGTAGATCCGCAGCTGCGGGTTGGCGAGCAGACCGTACCGGTAGAACCGCTCGATGTCGTTGCCCTTGAAGGTCGAGCCGTCACCCCAGATCTGCACGTCGTCGCCGAGCATCGCCCGGACCAGCAGGGTGCCGGTGACGGCGCGGCCGAGCGGGGTGGTGTTGAAGTAGGCACGCCCGCCCGAGCGGATGTGGAACGCCCCGCAGCTGAGGGCGGCCAGGCCCTCCTCGACCAGCGCCGCGCGACAGTCCACCACGCGTGCGATCTCAGCGCCGTAGGACTTCGCACGGTCGGGCACCGAGTCGATGTCGGGCTCGTCGTACTGGCCGATGTCGGCGGTGTAGCTGCACGGGACGGCGCCCTTGTCGCGCATCCACGCGACCGCGACCGAGGTGTCGAGGCCACCGGAGAAGGCGATGCCGACGCGCTCGCCGATGGGAAGGGAAGTGAGGACCTTAGACATAGGAATATTATGCATAATCGCGCATGGCCATGCAACGCCGACTCACCCGGGCGGCCTACCGACCCGCGGGTCAGTCGAGCACGGCGAGCGGGAGGTGCGCGGTGACCACCCAGTTCGGGGCGTCGACGATCTCGGAGATCTTGAGGTCGGCGGTGACGCTCGCCAGCAGGTAGGCGTCCTCCGGGGAGAGGCCGCTGCGGGCGACGATCTGGTCGAGCAGCGCTCGGACCGCGTCGCGGGAGGCCTGCATCAGGTCCGGGCCGATGCCGGTGGTCGCCAGGGCCCGGCCGGTGCGGTGGCTGCGGGCGTCGGTCTCGACGACGGGGGTGGGCGGGGCGGCGTCGCGGAGCAGGTCGACCCGGATCCGCACCGTCGAGTCCGTCTCGATGCCGGTGCCGGCGACCTCGCCGTCCCCCATCGCGGCATGGGCGTCGCCCAGCGAGAGCAGCGCGCCGTCCACCCCGACCGGGAGGATCAGTCGGGCGCCGGGGCCGAGATGGCGGATGTCCATGTTCCCGCCCCAGCGGCGCGGCGGGATCATGCCGTGCGGGCCCGGCTCCGGCGGTGCGACCCCGACGGTGCCGAGCATCGGCGCGAGCGGGATCTCCAGGCCGGGGATCAGTTCGACGGACCCCTCGGTGATCTTGGAGATCCGCAGGTGCGGCGCGGCGAAGTCGTCCGCCAGCAGCCCGAAGCCCGGAATGCAGGCGGTCCAGCCCCAACCGCCGACGCTCATGTCCAGAATGTCGACGACAAGGGCGTCGCCGGGCCGGGCCGAGGCGATGGCGAAGGGACCGGTGACCGGGTTGAGCCGGCCGAAGTCGAGACCCAGCAGGTCCTGCGGATCGGAGCCGGCGTCGAGCTGACCACCGCTGGCCTCCGCGGTCTCCACGACGAGTTCCTGTCCGGGCGTCAGTTCCGCCAGTGGGGACAGGGTCCGGTCCCAGGCGGTGTGGGTGCGGGTGCGCGCGACGTGCATGGCGTCGGTCCTCCAGAGCGGGATCGGACTGCCGCCGCGGCCCTCGCACGGCCGCCCGTGGACGGCGGCGACGGCAGACCGTCCCCCGCTTCTCAGAAGCCGTGCCGGACTGCGACGTTGGACACGGAGGTGATCGTACTCCGGGTTCGACGCCTGGTGAACAACGGATCAGTGCGTCGGGAGCTGGGACTGCGGCGTCGTCGGCCAGATCGGTGCCGGGACGGCGTGCCAGGTGGCGGTGAGGCCGCTGGTGTCGCCGCCCTGGTCGCCGGTGAAGGTGTAGACCGCGAAGCCGTTGACGGTCACCTGGTCGCCGACGCCGTCCGGTCGGACCACTGCGGCCAGGGTCCCGGCGACGCCCGGGGGCAGCGCGAGCGTCGCCCCGGGGTGGGTCAGCAACGGGTGGTACTTCTTCAGACAGGCGGCGACGCAGTCGAACGTTCCCTTGGCCGGGTTGTCGCCGTCGTCGTGGTAGAGGACGTTGAAGTCGGGACCGGTGAAGACGCGGCCCTGGGTGTCGGTGTCGATGACGCCGACGGTGTAACCGGGGGTCGGCGTGGCGACCGGGGCGGCGCTGCGTGAGCCGCAGGGCGCGGCGCCCGCGAGCAGGGGGGTGAGTGCCGCGACCAGGAACGGTGCTGCGATGGCGATTCTGCGCATGACGGGCTCCAGATCCCTCAGTATGTGATCGTAACGCCGCTGACGGCGTGCTTGTCGGTCCTGGCACCGGTCCCTCCGGTGAAGCCGACCAGGACGTTGGGCGGCACCGGGACCGCCACGCTCATCACCTGCTTGCCGCCGACGGAGACCAGCACCTTGCCGCCGGAGACCCTCACGGTGACCGCGACCGGTCCGGCCCGCAGGTTCGCGACGGCGGTCGAGGTCGAGGCCCAGACCAGGTGGCCGCTGCTCGCGGTGACGGTGACGCCGACGAAGTTGTTGGACGGGTTGTCGGTGTTCTGGACGGTGTCCAGCGCCACGGCGACGCCGGGCAGGCCCAGCCAGCCGAGGCCGGCGCCGCCGGTGCCCAGGGCCTTGGGCCCGCTCCTGCTCGCGTCGAGCATCGCGAAGGTGAGTCCGTCGCCGCCGGTGCCGCCGCCGATGGTGGCGGTGAAGCCGGCCGAGAGTCCGCCGGAGGGGACCGGGGCGGACTGGAACGCCGATCCGGCCTGCGCGGTGGTCGCCTGGGTGAGGACCAGGGTGGTGCCGCTCATGGTGGCGCTGCCGTTGCGGACCCACCCGTTGGGGCCGGGCGGCGGGACGGCGTAGGAGCGGGCCGTGATGGTCGCTCCGCGCACGGTGTGGATGTCGTTGCGACCGCCGGTGCCGCCGGTGAAGGCCAGGTAGGCGGCGGGCGGCAGCGAGGCCACCGCCTTGGACAGCACCTGTTTTCCGTCGACCGTGACCGTGACGGTCTGCTTGGCCACCGCCACCGTGACCTGGTGCGGGCCGCTGCGCAGGTTGGGCACGGCCGTGCTGGTGGCCGCCCAGGTCAGGCCGTTGGCGGTGACGCCGGTGGTGATGCCGACGAAGTTGTTGGACGGGTTGGTCGGCGCCTGGTAGGTGTCCAGCGCGACCCCGACGCCCGGCAGCGGGGCGAACCCGAGCTCCCGGCCGGGTCCGCCGACGGAGGCCGGGGTGGCCTTGGCCGGGTCGAGGAAGGCGAACGTGATCCCGTCGGCGCCGGTGCCGCCGCCGATCACCGAGGTGAAGGAGGCGCGGAGCCCGTCGGTCAGCACCGGGACGGGGAAGACCGCCGCGCCCGCCTGGTTGTTCTGAGCCTGCGTCAGGTCCAGGTCGGTGCCGCTGATCTGGGCCGTCCCGTTCAGCCGCCAGCCGCCCGCGGTCGGGTCGGGGACGGTGATCTGCCCGCCGGGGGCGGTCCCGGTGCCGGTCAGCGTCTCGTTCTGCGGGCCCTGACCGTCGTTGCCGGTGATCTGGTAGACGCCGGTGAAGTCGCCGGTCGCGGTGGGCGAGAAGGTGACGCCCTGGTGGACGGTCTCACCGGGGGCCAGGACCTGGCCCTCACTGATCGGGTTGCTGGTCAGGAAGGGTGCGGCCGGCGGTGCGGCCTTGGTGACGGTCAGCGGGATGTTGCCGGTGTTGCTGATGTCGAAGGTGAGGTTCTTGGAGGTGCCCACGGGCACGGAGCCGTAGCCGGTGGCGGTCGGGGTGATGGTCAGATGCGGCGCACCGGTGACGGCGCTGCCGGTCAGTGCGACCGTCGAGGTGCCGTTGGCGCCGGTCACCGAGAGCGAGCCGGTGTCACCGGCGGAGGCCGTCGTCGGCGCGTAGCCGACGTCGACGGTGACCGACTGCTTCGGCTGGACCGTGACGCCGTTGGTGGCGGCCAGTCCGGGGGCGGAGAAGGGGGCACTGGGCCCGCTGGTCGCGGTTACCGTCTCCGGGGAGGTGCCGGTGTTGGTGAAGCTGACCCCGAGGGTCCGGGTCGAGCCGGTGGGCACCTGGCCGAAGTCGAGACTGCTGGGGAAGGCGGTGAATCCCGGCCTGGTGCCGTAGCCGGTGAGGCTGAAGCCGAACGAGCCGAGGTTGGTCGTGAAGGTCACCACATCGCTGGCGGGTCCTGCCGCAGACGGGGCGAAGGTGACGGGGACGGTGTAGGTCCCCTTGCCCGCCAGGGACTTGGGCAGACCGGAGGCGGCGGCGGTGAACGGGCCGCCCGGGGTGGTCGTCACGCCCGTGACGGTGACCGGCTGACTGGCCGTCACGGTGAGGTTCAGGGTCTTCGAGCCGCCCCCGGCCGGCACGTCGCCGAAGGCCACCGGGCTGCCGTGCAGGGCGGCGCCGGCCGGGAAGCCGAAGGCCATCAGGCGGCCGTCGCGGGTGCCGACGTAGACGCGTCCGCCACTGGTGGCCGGGACGGTGAACTTCGCGGTGTGGCCGATCGGGGCCGAGAACAGCAGCCGCATCCTGCCCCCGCTGGGAACGGCGTCGTAGGCGCGGAGCTGCCCGTTGGCGCCGGTCCCCCCGTCGGTGTACTCCACCCAGACCGTGGCCGAGCCGGTCCTGGTGCCGTCCGAGGTCACCACCGGGGAGCCGGAGGTGTAGCCGAAGGTCTCCGCGCTCGTCCCCGCCAGGTGCAGCTTCGGGTTGCCGCTGCTGTCCAGGCCGAAGGCGAGGGCGCGCAGCGGGCCGCGCGAGCCGGTGTAGTAGACGAGCCCGCCCGATCCGCCGTAGGCGGCCGGATGGCCCCAGACGCCCTGGAACGGGCCGGTGACGCCGAGTACCGCGTCGGTGCCGCCGGGGCCCTGCTTGCGGCCGCCGAGACGGTCGCGGTCGAGCAGGAAGACCCGGCCGTCCTTGCCGATCTCCACCAGCAGGTGCGGGTGGGCGGTGCTGGCGCCGAACGGGGCGGCGGGCAGGGCGAGCGGGCCGCCGGAGCCCAGGTCGGTGTCGTTCTGGTCCAGGCTGGGCCCGTTGGCCGGGCTGAAGAAGTCCTGCGCGTGCAGCGAACCGTCACTGTTGACGCCGAGCCGCACCACGGATTCCGAGAGCTGGCCCGGCGGACGGTTGCCCGGTCCGGCCGGCGGACCCGTGCCGTTGCCGGTGGCGAGCAGGATCCGGCCCGGCCCGTCGGAGACCAGCCCGCCGCCGCCCTGCCAGATGCCGCCCCTGCCGTTGGTGGAGGAGTTCTCATCGACCCAGAGCTTCTCCGCGCGGCTGGCGGTGTCGACGCTCGCCACGAACCCCCGGTACGGGCCGATGTCGCAGTGCGAGCCGAAGCCGGCGTAGATCCTGCCGCCGAGCAGGAGCAGCCCTGGCCGCTGCAGTTGGTGGAACGCGTCGAAGGGGCGGCTCGGGTCGTTGGTCGGCGCACCCTGGATACGCACCGGCCAGCCGCTGCGCTCGGCTCCGGTGGCCGGGTTGAGGGCGTGCAGGAAGTAGCCCGGGTGGCTGCCGTCCGGGCTGTTGACCTTGCTGGTGAGGTAGACGGCCTTGGTGGCGGGGTCGTAGACGGGCGTGCTGGTCACCCCGAAGTTGGGGACCAGGTCACCGCAGCCGATGTTGCTCGCCGCCCACGGGGTTCCCAGCGACTTGCTCCAGTGGACCGACCCCGTGGTGGCGTCGATGCCGTAGACGCGGGCGTTCTCGGTCGCGGCGACCACGGTGCCGCCGACGACCAGCGGCTGGGCGTAGACCTGCCCGTCCACCGCCGTGGAGAACTGCAGGCCGAACTGCGAGCTGGTCACCTGCGCGGGCGTGAGACCGGGCTCGGCCTGGTCCCAGCCGGTCCGCAGGGTGTCCTGGGACATGGTGGTCTCGTCGGCGCTGACCTGGATCGGGGCGAACGCTCCGCCTGTGATCACCAGACAGAACGTCAGAAATCTGACCAGACAAGCAGCTCTACGCTCCGTCGCCATGCCCGCAGAATGCGTCAGCCACCTCGCCCGTCCGGGGCGGCACGGCGGGCGGCTGCGGTGATTCATCCGACCGGGCGAACGAGCGGCTTCTCAGCGCGGTCGGCGCTGGTGCCTGCGCCGGGACGCGGCCGGCGCCGTGGATAGTGACTGCATGAGATCCACCACCGCCGCACTGGCTCTGGCCGTGGCTGCCCTGGGGGCGGGTCCCGCAGCGCACGGAGCCGTTGCCGATTCCACCGTCGTGCGCCAGCGGGTGGCACCCGGGGTGGGCTATGCGGCGTTCACGGTCCCCACCTCGCACGGCAGCGCCTGGGTCCACGTGGTGACGGCTGATCTGGGCCGTCGTGGGGTGGCCGCCGGTCTGCTGTACCCCGGTGCGGTGGCCTCCCGCGAGCCGGTCTCCCGGATGGGGCGGGACGCCGGGGCCGTGGCCGCGGTCAACGGCGACTTCTTCGACATCAGCGAGGGGCAGCACCCCGGCGTCCAGGCGACCGGTTCCGCCTCCGGTTCCTCGGTGCTGGACGGTCTGCCGCTGAAGGGCGCGGTGCCCCAGGGTCAGCGTTTCGGCTGGTCGGCGCCGTCCGGCGACAGCGACGAGGATGTCTTCGGGGTGGGGGTGGACGGCCGGGCCCGGATGGGCCGGCTGGTGCTGCGCGGCCAGCTCCTCACCCCCCGGGGCACGCTGGTACTGGCGGGGCTCAACCAGTACGCCCTGCCGGTCGACTCCATCGGGGCGTTCACCCCGCAGTGGGGCGCGGTCTCCCGGGCCCGCGCCGTCTGCGGTACCGACCGGAACCGGGCGGCTCCCTGCACTGCGGACAGCTACGAGGTGACTGTCCGTCAGGGCCGGGTCGAGACGGCGTCCGCAACCCCGGGCACCGGTCCGGTCCCGCCCGGCAGCACGGTCCTGCTCGGCCGCGAGGCCGGCGCGCGCGCCCTGCGCGGGCTGACGCCCGGCACCCCGGTCGGGGTCGACTACCGCCTCGAATCGAGTGGTTCGGTGCCCTTCGCCTTCGCCCTGGGCGCCTACCCGCTGGTCCGGGACCACCAGCCGCTCCCCGGCCTGGACGACGTCACCGCCGAGCCGCGCAGCGCCGTCTGCACCGCCGACGGCGGGCGCACCCTGCGGCTGCTGTCCACCGACGGCCGCGAGGGCGTCTCCAGCGGGCTCACCCTCAGCGAACTGGCCGGCCTGCTCGGGTCCCTGGGCTGCGCCCAGGCCTCCTACCTGGACGGCGGGGCATCCGCCACCCTCGCCACCCTCGACCGGAACACCGGCCGCTTCCTGGTCCGCAACTGCCTCGACCACCAGCAGGAACGACCGGTGCCCAACGGCATCGCCGTCTTCTCCCCCGGCAGGACCATTCAGTCGCGCTGAGCCAGCGGCTCCCCCGCCACCGCCTGCGACGCGCTTCCGTCCACCCCGACCGGGACCTCCCCCGCGAGCAGCACCCGGTGCATGATCCGCGGGGCGTCGAGGTGCTCGGTGTCGGAGGGCGCCAGGTGGATGGTGGCGCGGTTGTCCCAGAACGCGACGCTGCCCGGCTCCCAGCGAAAGCGGACGGTGTACTCGGGCCTGGTCGCCTGCTCCATGAAGAGCTCCATCAGCGGTCGGCTCTCGATCCGGGACACACCGACGACGCGCTCGATGTAGTAGCCGTTGACGAAGAGCAGGCGTTCACCGGTCTCCGGGTGCACCCGCACCAGCGGATGCACCGACACCACCGGGTGGTCCTGCAGCTTCCGCAGGTAGGGGTCCTCGCCCGCCAGGGCCAGGTAGCCGACGCCGTGCCGGTGCTCGGTCCACAGGCCGTCCGCGAAGCGGCGCAGCGGTTCGGACATGCCCGCGTAGGCGGCGGCGAGGTTGGACCAGGTCGTGTCGCCGCCGTAGGGCGGGACGTCCTCGGCCCGGAGGACGGTCGCGGCCGGCGGGTCGATCCTGGCGGTGAGGTCGCTGTGCCAGCCGCGCAGCGCCGTGTGCCGGCGCCGGTCCAGCCAGTCGGCGCGCTCCTGGCCGAAGCGTCCGGCCAGTTCCCGGCGGTCCGCCGTGGTCTCGATGTACGGGAAGTCCGCCGGCGAGGCGGTGCCCCGGGACTGCGGCGGGACCAGGGCGCCGAAACGGCGGGCGAAGGCGACATGGGCCGCGTGGTCCAGGTTCTGGCCGCGGAAGAACAGCACCTTCCACCGGTGCAGCGCCGCCCTGATCGCCTGGACCGTCCCGGGGTCCAGCGGTCCGGCCAGGTCGACGCCGACGATCTCCGCCCCGATGTGCCCCGCGGCCGGGCGCAGGTCCAGTTCCGTTGTGCCGTGCCCGCCCACTCGCTCTCCTCGCGATCGACGCAGAACCACCTGACGCAGCATTACCACCCCTGCTAGCCCTGAAGCCAGTGCCTGCGTCCCAGACTGATGAGCCGCAGCTGGCGGCGGGCGGTGGCGGCGATGCGCTGCTCGGCGGCCGCGTCGCCGTCCGCCTCCAGCAGGGCGGCGGCGGTGGTGACGGCGTGGTCGACATAGAGGTCGGCCAGCATCCTGACGTCCGCCGGGTCCCAGCCCTCGGACTCCGGCTGCGCGGCCAGGTCGCCGGCCAGGTCGTCGGCGAACTGCCGGAAGCGGGCGTCGACCGCGTCGCGCACCGGCTGCACGCCGCCGTGGCGCTCCCGGGCCAGGAAGCGGAAGTGCGCGCGGTGCCGGCCCACGTACTCGGCGATCACGCCGACGGTGCGGTCGATCACCTCGTCCGCGGGGGCCCGGTCCGAACGGATCGCCCTGACCATCTCGCGCAGGCTGCCGAAGGACTCGTCCACCAGCGCCACGCCCAGCTCGTCCAGGTCGCGGAAGTGCCGGTAGAAGGCGCTGGGCGTGATGCCGGCCTCGCGGGTGACCTCGCGCAGGCCGACGCTGCTCAGGCTCTGGTGTTCGAGCAGGCGCAGCCCGGCGTCCAGGAGGGACTGCCGGGTCTGCTGCTTCTGGGCCTGCCGGACCCCGAGAGTGTGGCTCACGTCATACAGTAAACAACTGTTCTCCGGACCTGGCGACCGCGGGGTGCGAGTAACCTGATGGAAGTCAGTGAACAGATGTACTCTCAACTGCCGCGAACGGAAGCCCCATGGCACTCCTCATCGGTCTCCTCGCCCTCAGCTCCCTGCTCTGGGGCGCCTCCTCCTACCTCAGCCCCTCCTTCCAGGCTCTCGCCGCCGTCTTCGTCGGCGGCTGGCTGATCGCCTTCGCGGTCCGCGAGCGGATCGCCCGGGCCCGCCGACGCACCGCCCAGGAGGGCTGACCCATGGCCACCTCCCAGCTCACCCGCAGCCGCAACCGCGCCGAGGGCAACGACACCGCGGTCGCGTCGTTCATCGTCGGGCTCCTCGGCCTGTTCATCTTCAACTTCGTCCTGGGCCCGCTCGCCATCGTCCTCGCCGTCGTCTCCCTGGTGCGCGGGACCGAGCGCCGCACCCGCGCCCTGATCGGCCTCGCCCTCGGCGTCGCGGACCTGCTCGTGCTCGGCGCCCTGATCGCCACCCACCCGGGCGGGGTCACCCTGTACCTGGGCATCTGACCCGGTCGGACCGCTCAGCGCTGCAGCCGCGCCAGGCCGAAAGGCGCGAGGGACCCGGGTCGGCGGCCGGTGAGGATGAAGTCGGCGAGGCGGCGGCCGGTGACCGGGCCGAGGGTGACGCCGAGCATGCCGTGGCCGGTGGCCGCGTAGGCGTTGTCATGGCCGGGGACGCGGTCGATGACGGGCAGGCCGTCCGGGAGGAAGGGCCGACCGCCGACCCAGGGGTCCCGGATGAGGGCCACCAGGTCGTCGGGGTCCTCGAACCACGGGCCGAGGTAGTGGCGGCTGGCCCGGGCCACAGCCACGATGCGGCGCCAGTCGAGGCGGTTGTTGTTGCCGCTCAGCTCCATCGTGCCGGCGATCCGCGTGGTCCCGCCGATGGGTGAGGCGACGGTCCTGCGCTCCCCGAAGTAGAGGGTGTGCCGCGGCGCCGGTTCCAGGTCGACCGAGAAGCTGTAGCCCTTGCCGGCCTGGAGCGGCAGGGCGTGCCGCAGTTCGCGCAGCAGCGCGGGCGAGCGCATTCCGGCCGCGACGACCACGGCCGAGCACGGGATCTCGCCCTGCTCGGTACGCAGCCCGATCACCCGGTCCCCGGCGTAGCGGAACCCGGTGGCCTCGGAGTTCTCGTGGATCTTCACCCCGGCAGCGGTCAGCGCGCCGCCGAGGGCACGGGAGAACGCCTCCGGGTCGACCACGCCCTCCCCCTCGACGAGATAGGCGGCCCGTACCCGGGGCGACAGCGCGCCGTCCAGCCGGTGCGCCGCCGCGCCGGTGGTGACGTCGTCCGGCAGCGGGTAGCGGCCTTCCGCCATCTCCCGCTGCACGGCGAGGTGGTGCCGGGCCTCGGTGGCGGAGAGGAAGGCGTGCACCATGCCCGGACGGCTGAGCGTGGTGTCGATCCCGGCTTCGCCGAGCCCGTCGAAGAGCTCGAAGGTGTCGCGGTTCAGCTCCGCGATCGCCGCGTACCCGCGCCGGAAGGCGGCCGGTGTGCTGCTGCGCCAGAACCGCCACAGCCACCGAGCGAACGCCGGATCCGGCAACGGCCGCAGGTAGAGCGGGGAGTCGGGCCGCCCCAGCGACTTCAGGACGTAGCGCAGCACGCCCGGCGCCGGCACCGGGGTGGAGTGGCTGAGGCACACCCATCCCGCGTTGCCCCGCGAGGCCCCGGACGCGATCCCGCGCCGCTCGACGACCTCCACGGCGAGGCCCGCTTCGGCCAGGTAGTACGCCGTGCACAGCCCGACGACACCGCCGCCGATCACCACCACGGGTGCGGTCACCGGCCGGCCCCGCTTCCGTTGCCTGCGTCGCTTGCGTACGAGGTCAGGAACGCCCGGGTGCGTGCCTGGGAGGGGTTGCCGAGGACCTCGTCCGGGGTGCCCTGCTCCACGATCCGGCCGCCGTCGACGAAGACGACCTGGTCGGAAACCTCGCGGGCGAACGGGAGTTCATGGGTGACCAGCATCATCGTCATTCCGTCGGCGGCGAGTTCGCGCATGACGCGCAGCACCTCGCGGGTGGACTCGGGATCCAGGGACGAGGTGGGCTCGTCGAAGAGCAGCACCTCCGGCTTCAGCGCGAGCGCCCGGGCGATGGCGACCCGCTGCTGCTCACCACCGGACATCTGCTCGGGGTGGGCGAGCCCGCGGTGGGCCAGTCCGACCCGGCGCAGCAGCGCCACGGCCCGCTCCAGGGCCTCCCGTTCGGGCACACCGGCCTTGCGCTGCGCGAGGACGACGTTCTCGACAGCCGTGAGGTGCGGGAAGAGGTGGAACCGCTGGAAGACCATGCCGACGGTCCGGCGCAACCGGGCCAGGTCGCGGCAGACCGTCCGGCCGTCTCGGTGCACTGCCTCCCCGGCGATCTCGACCGTGCCGCTGTCCGGCCGTTCGAGCAGATTGACGCAGCGCAGCAGGGTCGTCTTGCCGCCGCCGCTCTGCCCGATGACGCTGACGATCCGGCTGCGCCCGACCTCCAGTCCCACGTCGTCGAGCACGGTGCGGCCGTCGAAGGCCTTGCTGAGGCCGCTGATCCGCACCACGACGGCGTCGGCGTTCTCGGGCGACACGTCGGCCACGGCGCCGGCGGTGACCGGATCGGTCATACCGTCACCTCCTCTTTCCGGTCGAGCAGTTGGCGGGCGGTTCGCAGCCGCCGTCGCCGCTGCGGGGAGAGCGGGACACCGGCCCGCACCTTGCGTTCGAGGACGAGCAGCAGCTGCGACAGCGGGTAGCAGACCGCGAAGTAGCCGGCCGAGATCACCAGGTACACCTCCAGCGCCCGGAACGTGGCCGAGGCGATGAGCTGGCCCTCCGACATCAGCTCGGCGGCCGAGATGGTGACCAGCAGCGAGGTGGACTTCAGCAGGTCGACCAGCATGGTGTTGGTCCCGGGCAGCGCCAGGCGCA
The DNA here is from genome assembly GCF_041261405.1 of Streptacidiphilus sp. EB103A. Classification (NCBI taxonomy): domain Bacteria; kingdom Bacillati; phylum Actinomycetota; class Actinomycetes; order Kitasatosporales; family Streptomycetaceae; genus Streptacidiphilus; species Streptacidiphilus sp. EB103A. The sequence goes on from NZ_JBGCAQ010000004.1 coordinate 264,160, forward strand.
GTGCCTGCGGGAACACCACATGGGTGAAGGTGCTGACCCGCCCGAGCCCGAGCGCCTCGGCGGCCTCGGTCTGGCCCTGGTGCACCCCGCTGATCGCCGCCCGGAAGGTCTCCGAGAGGTAGGCCGCGTAGAAGACGACCAGGCTCAGGCAGCCGGCCGAGAAGACGTCCAGCCTGATGCCCGCCGAGGCCAGACCGAAGTAGGCCAGGAAGATGATGGCGAGCAGCGGGACGTTCTTGAACACCTCGGTGTAGACGGCGGCCAGAACCCGCAGCGGCCAGGGGCGGCCGAGCCGCAGCAGCGCCACGACCAGGCCGAGGACGACGGCGCCGACGAAGCTCACCGCCGTGTAGGACAGCGTCCGCAGCAGGGCGTGCAGCAGGTCGGACCGGTAGTCGGACCAGGGGACCTGGATCAGGGAGGAGGCGAGGGTCATCTCGTCGGCCCTCACTTCGCGGTCGTCGCGATGGACGGCGGTATCCAGTCGGCGGGCCGGTCCACGCCCCTGCGGGCGGTGGCGACGTCGGAGGCCGGGACCAGGAACTGCTGCGGATCGCCGCCCCATTTCCTGATGAGTGCGGCCAGCTCGCCGTTCTTGTACATCGCGTCGATCTGAGCGGAGACGGACTGTTCCAGTGCGGTGTCCTGCTTGGGCAGGTAGAAGCCCGTCTGGTAGGGGCGGAAGTAGGCGTAGGCGGGCTTGGCCGCGACCTGCGCGGCGGTCGGCGGCGTCAGGTACTCGGTTCTGATCTTCAGGTCCGGCCGGGCCTGCTGAGCGGCGATGATGAGCAGCGGGTCCAGGAAGCCGACGTCGATGCGGCCGGCGCCGAGGTCGTCGAAGACCCCGTTGGCGTTGGGGTAGGCGTGCAGGGTGGCGCCGGGCACGGACTGGATGGACTTGACCCACACATAGCCGGTCACCGTGCCCAGGCTCCGGCCCTGCAGGTCGTCGACGGTGGTGTACGTCCCGGAGCGGACCGCCATCGCCGGGGGCGAGTAGTACGGCGGGTCGGTGAACAGGCCCTGCTTCTGCCGGTCCGCGGTCCAGGCGATCCCGCCGACGGTGATGTCGTCCCGGCGGGACTGCACCCCGGCGAGCATGCCGGCGAAGTCCGTCACATCGGGCTGGACCGCCAACCCGAGCTTCGCGGCTGCGTAGTTGATGATGTCGCCGTCCAGTCCGACGATCTTCCCGTCCTTCACGGTGGTGTAGGGGGCGTACGGCTCGACGGCCACCTTCAGCACGCCCGGCGTGATGGTGCCGAGCGCGGCGGTCGAGGCGGAGACGTTCTTGGGGGCACTGCCGCCGCCGGAACCGCAAGCGGTCAGCAGCAGGAGCAGTGCGGGGAGGGCGGCGAGAACGGAACGCATACGGGTCATCGGCTTCGGGCCTTCCGTATCGGGAGTGAAGTCGGAACTGCTGGGGCCCGCCGTTCACCGCGCTGTGCCTGCGGCGGGAGATATGGGGCGTAACGGTACGGCCGCCGCGAGGCCCCGTCACTGGTCGCTCCGTACCGACTTGCCGCCGCGGACCGGCCACGCACTGTACGGTGCGTACCACCCATTCGGCGGGAGGCAGGTCGTGCTGAGCCCCTCACTCGCGCAGGAGATCGCCGGGGACACCTCCGCGGTCATCGGATTCAACGTGCTCATCACCGACGACACGGGCACCGTCATCGGCAGTGGCGACACCCGCAGGGTCGGGTCCTTCCACGAGGCGTCGGTCGAGGTGATCCGCACTCAGGAGGCTGCCGCGCACACCGCTTTGCAGGCCCAGGAGCTGCGCGGGGTGCGCCCCGGGGTCACCCTGCCGCTGGTCATGGACGGACGCGCGGTGGGCACGGTCGGGATCACCGGCACCCCGCGCCAGGTGGGCCGCTTCGGGCTGCTGGTGAAACGCCAGACGGAGATCCTGCTCCGCGAATCGGTGATGCTGCGTTCCCGTCTGCTCGCGGAACGCGCGGCCGAGAAGGTGCTCGCCGACATCGCCTCGTACGACCCGCAGGTCGTGGAGAGCGAGTTCATCACGGCCCGCGCCGCCGGACTGGGCTTCGACCTGCGCCTGCGCCGGATCGCGGTGGTCATCGAGGTGTCCCTGCCGCAATCCGGGTCGCCGCCGGCCCGACCGCGGGGCGGCCCCGCCCGGGACGTGGCGCCGGGCCGCTCGGAACTCCTCCGCACCGTGCGCGAGGTCTTCGCCGACCCGCAGGACATCGTCGCGAGCCCGTCCCCCGGCTGGATCTGCGTGCTCCACCGGCCGACCGCCCGAGCGTCGGTCGACTCGCTGCGGAAGGCCTGCCGCCGGCTCGCCGACGTCATCGCCGCCCAGGACGGCCTGGCCGCCCGCGTCGGCATCGGCGAACCCGCCACCTCGGCCGACGGCCTGCACGACTCCTACCAGGACGCCCGCGACGCCCTCGACCTGGGCGTTCGCCTGACGCCCGGGCCCGGCGTCGTGCACCTCATCACCGACCTCCGGGTCCCCCAGCTGCTCGCCTCGGCGGGCCGGCCCGCCCGCGCCCGGCTGCTCGCCCGCGCCGCCGCCGACCTGAGCACCCAACCGGACTGGCCGGTTCTCCGCGCCACCGTCACCGCATGGTGCGAGAGCGGTTTCAACCTCGTCCGCACCGCCGAGGCCCTGCACATCCACCGCAACACCGTCGTCTACCGCATGAACAAGATCGAGCAGCTCACCGGCCGCACCCTGCGCGACGCGCCGACCGCGCTGGCCCTCTACCTCGCCTGCCTCGCCGACCGACTCGACGCCCCACGCGGCGCCGGCGATTGACTGCACGGTCCGACTGGATGGCCGCCGCCGAGTTGTCGGCGCAGGGGGGCGGGCGCAGGCTGATCGTATGGACGCCGAGGCCGGGGGCGAGTTCGAGCGCGCGCTGGTGGAGCGGGCGTTCCGGCAGGCCTCGATGTCGCTGTCGGTCTTCGACATCGAGCAGCGCTATCTGCGGCTCAACCAGGTGGCCTGCGAGGTCATGGGAGTCGCCGAGGACGCCCTGCTCGGCCAGATCTTCCCCTACGGAGTCCCCGAGGACGTGGACTACCTGGGGACCGTGCGGGCGCTGCGCGAGGTGGCCGCGACCGGGAAGCCCTTTCACTACGAGAGCTTCACCCGGGCGCCCTCCGGCATCCGCGAGCACGCCTGGAACCTGGAGCTCTGGCCGATCCGCGACACGTCCGGAGCAGTCTGCGCGGTCGGGATGGCCGGCTTCGACAGCAGCGAGCAGCACTGGGCCCGGCAGCGCCTGGCCGTGCTGGACGAGGCGGCGGTGTCCATCGGGACCACCCTGGACCTGGGCCGGACCGCGCAGGAGCTGGCCGAGCTGGTCATCCCGCGGTTCGCCGACTTCGTCAGCGTCGACCTGCTCGAAGCGGTGCTGAACGGCGAGGAGCCGGCCGCCGGCCCGCCGGAGACCACCGTGGTGCTGCGCCGGATGGCACATCTGTCGACGGTGTCGGGCACCCCGGAGGCGGTCATCGGCCTCGGCGCCGCCGACACCTATCCGCCCTACTCCCCACCGGCCCGGGCGCTGCGCTCCCGGCAGGCGGTGTTCAGCGGCAGCGGCGACCCGGACTTCGACCGCTGGATGGCCGGCGTCCCGGCCCGGGCGGAGCGGATCAGCGGCTTCACCGTCACCTCACTGCTGGCGGTGCCGCTGATCGCCCGCGACACCGCGCTCGGGGTCGCCGTCCTGCTGCGCACCCGTCCCGACCCCTTCAACAACGACGACTTCGCCCTGGCCAAGGAGCTCGCCAGCCGCGCCGCCGTCTGCGTCGACAACGCCCGCCGCTTCACCCGGGAGCGCATCACCGCGCTCACCCTGCAGGAGAGCCTGCTGCCGCAGGGACCGTCCGAGCTGTCGGCGGTGGAGGTGGCCAGCCGCTACCTGCCGACCGACTCGCTGGCCGGCATCGGCGGCGACTGGTTCGACGTCATCCCGCTCTCCGGCGCCAGGGTCGCCCTGGTGGTCGGCGACGTGGTCGGCCACGGCATCCACGCGTCCGCGACGATGGGCCGGCTGCGCACCGCGGTGCAGACCCTGGCCGACGTCGACCTCCCGCCGGACGAGCTGCTGGCCCATCTGGACGACCTGGTGCTGCGGCTGGGCAGCGAGGACGAGAGGGGCGACCGCCCCCGCTCCGGCGCCGGCGGGATCGGCGCGACCTGCCTGTACGCGGTCTATGACCCGGTCTCCCGGATCCTGACGGTGGCCAGCGCCGGCCATCCGCCGCCGGTCCTGCTGCTGCCGGACGGCACCACCCAGGTGGTCGAGCTCACCGCCGGCCCGGTGCTGGGCGTGGGCGGGCTGCCCTTCGAGTCGACCGAGCTGGAACTGCCGGTGGGCACCCTGGTCGCGGCCTTCTCGGACGGGCTGATCGAGTCCGGCGAGCACGACCCCGACCTCGGGGTCGCCCGGCTGCGCGAGGTGCTGGCCGAACCGCTGGTCGACTCCTCGGCGGACTCGTTGGAGGACCGCTGCGACCGGGTGCTCACCGCGCTGCTGCCGGAGCACCCCGCCGACGACGTCGCCCTGGTGCTGGCCCGCACCAGGGCGCTGGACGCCGTGCACGTCCGGGACTGGGAGCTGACCTCGGACTTCGCCCGCGTCGCCGAGGTCCGCCGGCTCGCCACCGACCAGCTCGACGCCTGGGGGCTGTCCGAGGCCGGCTTCGTCACCGAACTCGTCGTCAGCGAGCTGGTCACCAACGCGATCCGCTACGGCTCCGAACCGTTCCGGCTGCGCCTGATCCACGACCGCTCGCTGATCTGCGAGGTCTCCGACGGCAACTCCACCTCCCCGCACCTGCGCCGGGCCAGGATCTACGACGAGGGCGGCCGGGGCCTGCTGCTGGTCGCCCAGCTCACCACCAGCTGGGGCACCCGGCACACCGCGGTCGGCAAGACCATCTGGACCGAACAGTCGCTGGACTGACCGGTACTCGGGCCATCAGGGCGTCGCGACCACCCGCTGTTCCGTCATCAGATGCTCGACCAGCGCCAGCAGCAGGTCGCGGCTGACGTCGCGCCGACGCAGGTCGCCCATCAGGATGGGCACCCTCGGGTCCAGGTCGAGCGCGTCCCGGATCTCCGGGAGGGTGCGGTCCTGGCGGCCGTCGAAGCAGTTGACGCCGACGACGAAGGGAATGCCTCGGTTCTCGAAGAAGTCGATGGAGCCGAAGCTGCTCTCCAGCCGCCGGGTGTCGGTCAGCACCACCGCGCCGAGGGCGCCGTGCACCAGGTCGTTCCACATGAACCAGAAGCGCTCCTGGCCCGGGGTGCCGAAGAGGTACACCACCAGCTGGGGGCTGACGGTGATCCGGCCGAAGTCCAGGGCCACCGTCGTGGTGGTCTTCTGCTCCACCCCGCCGATGTCGTCAACCCCGACGCCCGCGACCGTGAGGTGCTCCTCGGTGCGCAGCGGCGCCACCTCGCTCACCGCGCCGACCATGGTGGTCTTGCCCACGCCGAAACCGCCGGCGATCAGGATCTTCACCGCTGCGGGGGCTTCCGCCCCGGTGCGGAAGTCCCGGTTGTCAGAGTCTGAGTAGGCCATCTCTCACCGCCTGAAGAAGGTTCATGTCAGGACCTGCACCCACCGCGATCGCCAGCGGCGGCCGCGCCGTCACTCCGCCGAGCTCGATCAGGTCCGCGATGAGGATCTTGGTGATCGCCACCGGCAGGTTCAGCCCGGCAGCCACCTCGGCCAGCGCCACCGGCCTGCTGCACTGCTGCAGGATCAGCCGGTGCTCGGGTTGCAGCCCGCGGGTGACCGGCTGTTCGGCCGGCCAGGGCACGGTGGCGATCACGGTGATCAGCGTGAGGTCGTCCCGCGCCGAGGTGGTGCGCCCATGGGTGATCGTGTAGGGACGGACCAGGGTCTGCTCCGGGTCCTGGTCGTCGGAATCCTCCGTCCAGTGGTTCACCCACGTCCACCGCCCTCCGCATTCATGCCGACGACGCGCACCTCGGTGCCCAGTCGCTGCCCGACCTGTAGGACCAGGGTGTGCATGGCCACGGCCATCACTTCGGCGTCCACCTCCTGGCCGGCCACCACCGCCAGGTGGGTGCCCCGGCCGGCCGAGCTGATGAAGAGCCAGAGGTCGGCGAGCTCGACGATGACCTGTTGGACCGGTCCCCCGCCGAACACTTCGCCGACCCCGCGGGCCAGGCTCTGCTGGCCGGTGGCGATGGCGGCCAGGCGCTCGGCGTCGGCGCGGGCGACGCTGGCGGACTGGCTGACGACCAGTCCGTCGTCGGACAGCACGATGGCGTTCCTGGTGCCCGGAACCTGGTCGACCAACCGGTCGAGCAACCAGTCGAGGTCCTCGTTGGTGGCCGTGGTGCGCTGTGTCATCTTCCGTCTTCCTTCCGGGTGCGGTCGTGACCCGGTGAGGGGTGGTGGTTGGAGTGGTGGTCGGGGTCGTTGGCGAGCCGGGCCAGCCGGGACTGGCGCTGGAAGGCGCCGACGGCGGCCCCGGACCGGCGCGGTTCGCCTCCCCTGCGGGGCAGCGGCTGCGCGGAGGGAGCGGCGTAGGGTCCGTCGTCGTACCGGGGCGGGGGCTCCTGGAGCCCGGCGGCCAGACTTGCCTGGCGTACCCGCTTGGGCAGCGGCTCCAGCCGCGGCGGCGGCGCGGGTGCCGCGGCCGCCGGGGCGGACGGCGCGATCCAGGGGCCGATCAGCGGACGGGCGAACACCTCCTGCTGCTCCGCGGGGTACGCGTGCGGACCGGCGGGTTCGCCGAAGCCGCCGGATCGGGGTGCGGCGTACGGGTCGTCCGGGTAGTCCGAGTAGTCGGAACCCGCGGCCTCCGATCCGGGGTCCTCGATCACGGAGAGCTGCGGCGGAGCCGGCGCGTAGCCGTTCGGCACCTCCTGGACCGGGTCCTTGGCGATCAGCTCCGGCGGAATGAGCACCACCACCCGGGTGCCGCCGAAGGAGGAGGGCCGCAGCTCCACCTTGAGGCCGAGGTTGGCCGCGAGCCGGGCGACGACGTACAGGCCGAGGCGGGCGTCGTCGGCCCGGGAGATCACGTCCATCCGGGGCGGAGCCACCATCAGCTGGTTGGCCTCGGCGTACTGCTCGGGGTCCATGCCCATGCCGCGGTCCTCGATCTCGATCGCGAGACCGCGTCCCACCCGCGCGGCGGACACCTCCACCGGGGAGGGCGGCTTGGAGAAGGTGACCGCGTTCTCCATCAGCTCCGCCAGCACGTGCACCATCGGGCCGACGGCACGCTCGGACAGCAGCGTCTGGCCCTCGGTCTCGATGCGGATCCGGCGGTAGTCCTGCACCTCGCCCTGCGCGGAACGCAGGACGTCGAGGAGCAGTACCGGCTTGCGCCAACGCCGTTGTGGCTGTCCACCGCCCAGGATCACCAGGTTCTCCTCGTAGCGCCGTAGCCGGGCGGCCAGGTGGTCGAGGTCGAAGAGGCCTTCCAGGACCTCGGCGTCCTCGTGCCGCCGCTCCATCTCGCCGAGCCGTTTCATCTGCATGCCGATCAGCAACTGGGTGCGCCGGGCGATGCGTTGCAGTAGCCGCTCGAAGCCGCGGTACTGCTCGGCCTGTCGTACGGCCGTCTCCAGGGAGGTGGTCCTGGCCTGGTTGAGCGCCTGGCCGAGGGCGCCGAGTTCGTCGCTGCCGTGGTCGATCTCGGGCAGCTCGGCGTCCAGGTCGACCGTCTCGCCGCGCCCCAGCCGGTCCACCAGCTCGGGCAGCCGGGTCTGCAGGTCGCTGGCGGCGTTGCGGAGCGCGAAGATCCGGCGGCGCAGCACCAGGGTGAGCCTGATCGAGATCCCTATCACCAGGAGCACCGCGCCGGCGCCGACGGCGGTGTTGGTGATCAGCGTCGACAGCAGGTCGTCGAGACGGCTGGCGGACACGGCGATGATCCCGCCGCCGTAGGTGGTGCCCAGCTGGTTCAGCTGGGGTACCAGCGCGCCGGTGGCCTGCTGCCACTCCTTGCCGGCCTGCGAGGAGACGGCGGAATGACCGTTGCCGTCGGTCGGGGCGGACAGGACGGCGTTCTCGACCGCGGTCTTCTGCTTCCAGGCGGAGCCTGCCAGCACACCCTGGTACATCTGGGCGTACTGCGCGGGCATCAGCGGGATGACCTGGTTCTGGTAGAGGTACTGCTCCGCGCCGATCAGCTGGGAGATCTGCAGGCGCTGGCTGCTGGTGAGGTGGCCGCTCACGGTCCCCGCGGTGAAGATCGCGTTCTCCCGCGAGATCATCTCCAGGCCCCACTGAGCAGGCAGCACCGGGCGCCCGAGCGAGACCAGGTTGGAGACGTTCACATTGAAGTAGCTGTTGAACAGCTGCAGGTCCTCGGCGATGACGCCGGTGTAGTTGTCGTAGGTCTGCTGCTGACCGGCGCTGCCCTTGTCCATGGCGGCCCGGTAGCCGGGCAGTTCACCCACGCCCGGGGTGGCCGCCAGGAAGTTCCCGACCATGCCGCCGGGGCTGGACCCGGCCATGGCCTGCAGGCTGGCGATGGATGCGTCGGTCGCCTGACGCTGCTTGGTCAGCTGACTCCGGTAGGCGCCGGGGTTCGCGATCGCCGCGGCGCTCAACTGCCGCTCCGACTGCAGGTTGTAGAAGACCGCGACGATCGGGACGGCGCCGGACTTGCCCGCCGTGTTCTGCTCGTTGGCGGTGTGCCAGTTGTCGTACAGCTGCACCGCGTTCATCGCCCACAGCGCGACGACCGCGATGGTGGGCACCACGGCCAGCACGAGCAGGACCGACCGGAGCGAGAGCTGCCGTCTGGGCCTGACCCGCGCCGCCGTCCGCGCCGGTGCGTCGGTGCCGGTTCCCTCCCCGTCCATCGAATCCCCTTCGGCCTGTTGTGTCGCCGCTCTTGCATGGAGTGCCACAGAAGTCCCCGGCATGTCAGCAATGGCGGACTACTCCGATTGGGGTCCGCGCCGTGCCAGGGGAGCCTACTAGTAGCTCAACCCTTTTCCATACGGTTTGTTATCCGATCGGCATCGATCACTTCGGTAGCGCCTTCGTTCCACGTGGGTTGACGCCCATCGTTGCCTGTGGAAGCATCATGCTCGCTGTAGAGAATGGGATTCTTGATATGGAGATTGCGCTACTCCGTGCATCCGGGCACATGCTGACCTCACCACCTGGCTGGCGATCAGGCTCCCGGCGGGAGGAACCGCTGCCACAGATGTGAGTCGCGCACGGCTGTGAAGATCATCCGGATACCCGGACTCTCCAGGACCGAGACTGCTCTTACCACGCGCGATGCCGAGAAGGGACAGACTCTCCGAATGTTTTCGGCAATTCTGATCGAGAAGGGCGAGGCGGGGCAGTCGGCCACGCTCGCGAACCTGGCCGAGGCCGAGCTTCCCGATGGCGACGTCAGCATCGACGTCGCCTATTCGACGCTTAATTACAAGGACGGCCTCGCCCTCACCGGCGCGTCCCCCGTGGTACGCCGGTTCCCGATGGTGCCCGGCATCGACCTGGCCGGCGTGGTCACCGCGAGCACCCACGCGGACTGGAAGCAGGGCGACCGCGTCGTGCTCAACGGCTGGGGCGTCGGCGAGACCCACTGGGGCGGACTGGCCCAGCGCGCCCGCCTCAACGGGGACTGGCTGGTGCCCCTCCCCGCCAACTTCACCACCCGGCAGGCGATGGCGATCGGCACCGCGGGCTACACCGCGAGCCTGTGCGTGGAAGCTCTGCTCGGCCACGGGGTCCGTCCGGACCAGGGTGAGATCCTGGTGACCGGGGCAACCGGCGGCGTCGGCAGCGTCGCGATCGCGCTGCTGGCGGCAGCCGGCTTCACGGTGGCCGCGGCGACCGGGAAGGCCGCTGAGGCGGAGTACCTCCAGCAGCTTGGCGCCACCACCGTACTGGACCGGGCCGAACTCGCCACCGCCGGAAAGCCGTTGCAGAAGGACCGCTGGGCGGGCGTGGTCGACGCCGTGGGCAGCCACACGCTGGCGAACGCCTGCGCCCAGACCCGCTACGGCGGCGCGGTCGCCGCCTGCGGCCTGGCCCAGGGGATGGACTTCCCCGCGTCGGTCGCCCCGTTCATCCTGCGCGGCGTGTCCCTGCTGGGCATCGACAGCGTGATGGCGCCGACCAAACCGCGCCGGGCCGCCTGGGACCGCCTGTCACGCGATCTGGACGCCGTCGCGCTCGAAGTGATCGCCCAGGAGGTCGCCCTGGGCGAGGTCGTCGCGGCGGCGGGTCAACTCATGGACGGCAAGGTGCGGGGCCGCATCGTCGTCGACGTCAACCGTTAGTCAGGAGCACCTGTGAGCAAGCCTGTCGAGCTCGACCTCTCCGACGTCGACCACCGCGTGGGCAAGCCGGTCGGCGGCGGGCAGCTGTGGGACCCGTGCAGCTCCACCGACATCCGCCGCTGGGTGATGGCGATGGACTACCCCAACCCGCTGCACTGGGACGAGGAGTTCGCCCGCAACTCGAAGTTCGGCGGGCTCATCGCGCCGCAGTCGGTCGCGGTCGGCCTGGACTACGGGCACGGGGCCGCGCCCGCCTGCGTCGGCCACATCCCGAACAGCCACCTGATCTTCGGCGGCGAGGAGTGGTGGTTCTACGGCTGCCCGGTACGGGTGGGCGACCAGCTGTTCCAGGAACGCCGGTTCCACGACTACAAGGTGACGGAGACCAAGTTCGCCGGCCCCACCATGTTCGCCCGCGGCGACACCACCCACACCAACCAGCACGGCACCCTGGTGGCGCGCGAGCGGTCGACCGCGATCCGCTACCTCTCCGCCGAGGCCGAGAAGCGCGGCATGTACGAGAGCCAGCTCGGCGCCGTGAAGCAGTGGACCGAGGCCGAGCTGGTCGAGCTGGAGCAGCTGCGCCGCGACTGGCTGATGTCCAACCGGACGGGCGTCTCACCGCGCTTCGACGAGGTGAAGGTCGGCGACCGACTACCGCGCCGGGTGCTCGGCCCGCACAGCATCGCCAGCTTCACCACCGAGTACCGCGCCTTCGTCTTCAACATCTGGGGCACCTTCCGCTGGGTCTCGCCGCCCGGGGTCGACGACCCCTGGGTCTACCAGGACCCGGGCTGGACGGAGGGGTTCGCCTTCGACGAGGAGGACGCCAGGATCGACCCGCGCAAGCGCGACGGACTGTACGTCGGCCCCTCCCGCGGCCATATCGACGCCGCGAAGGCCGGCCAGGTCGGCATGGCGCGGGCCTACGGCTACGGTGCCACCATGGGTGCCTGGTGCACCGACTACCTGGCCTACTGGGCCGGCCACGACGGCATGGTGCGCCACTCCAAGTCCAGCTTCCGCGGGCCCGCCTTCGAGGGCGACGCCACCTACTTCGACGCCGAGGTGGTCGGCAAGGAGCAGGAGTCGGCCTGGGGTGTCCCGCTGGTCCAGGTGAAACTGCGGCTCACCAACCAGAACGGCGACGTGGTGGTGGACTGCACGGCCGAGGTCGAGCTGCCGCTCTAGGAGGTAGGCGATGGGCACCGAATCTCCTGGACCACCCCTCTCGCTGGTGTCGGGCCCGCCGCTCAGCTCCGAACCGGGCCTCGGGGCGCTGACGCTGCCCGGTTTCCTGCGCGAGGTGACGTCGCTCTACGGCGAGCGCGAGGCGCTGGTGCTGCGCACGGCCGACGGCGTCAACCGCTGGACCTACGCCGAGCTGTGGGAGCGCTCGATCGAGGTGGCCCGCGCGCTGCGCGCGGGCGGCCTGGGACGTGGCGGCCGGGTGGGCGTCCTGATGACCAACCGCCCGGAATGGGTCGCGGCGGTGTTCGGCACCCTGCTCGCCGGGGGTGTGGCGGTCACCCTCAGCACCTTCTCGACCCCGCCCGAGCTGGACTACATGCTGCAGTCCTCCGGCGTCTCGGTGCTGCTGTTCGAGCGGAAGGTGCTGAAGAAGGACTTCGCCGCCGTGCTGACAGAGTTGGAGCCCGAGATCGGCAAGGCCGCCGCACCCGGCACGCTCCAGTCGCTGCGGTTCCCCTTCCTTCGCCGCCTCGCCGTGCTCGGGGAACCTGTCCCGGACGGCGCTGTGGACCCCTGGGAGGTGTTCCTGACGCGCGGTCGGCAGGAGCCGCGCGAGTTGGTCGAGGCGACGGCTGCGGCGGTGCAGCCCAGCGATCCGGCCGTGCTCTTCTTCTCGTCCGGCTCCACCAGCAGGCCGAAGGGAATCCTGAGCGCGCACCGAGGCGTCGCCATCCAGATGTGGCGCTGCCGGCGGATGTACGGCTTCGGTCCGCAGGACCGGGTCCGCTGCTGGACGGCCAACGGCCTGTTCTGGTCCGGCAACTTCGCCATGGCCCTCGGCGCCACCCTCGCCGCCGGCGGCGCCGTGGTGCTGCAGACCACCTTCGACGCCGCCGAAGCCCTGGAGCTGATGCAGGCGGAACGGGTGAACTTCCCGTTCGCCTGGCCGCACCAGTGGGCGCAGCTCGAAGGCGCGACCCCGTGGGCCCAGGTGGATCTGAGCAGTATGCGCTTCGTGGACTTCAACACCCCGATCGCGGGCCACCCCACCGTGTCGGCCAAGTGGTTCGAGCCCGGCCACGCCTACGGCAACACCGAGACCTTCACGATCACCACCAGCTTCCCGGCCGACACCCCGCCCGAGGTGCACGGGGGCAGCAGCGGCGAGGCGCTGCCAGGGGTGACCGTCAGGATCGTCGACCCGCTCACCGGCGCCGTCGTCCCCCGGCGCGAACGCGGCGAGATCTGCGTCAAGGGCCCCACCCTGATGCTGGGCTACCTCGGCACGCCACTGGACGAGACGCTCGACACCGAGGGCTTCTTCCGCACCGGGGACGGCGGGTATCTGGACGACGTCGGACGGCTCCACTGGGAGGGCCGGCTCACCGACATCATCAAGACCGGCGGCGCGAACGTCTCACCGCTGGAGGTGGACGAGGCGCTGGCGGGCTTTCCCGGCGTCAAGGTCGCACAGACCGTCGGCGTCCCGCACGAGACACTCGGCGAGGTAGTCGTCGCGTGTATCGTGCCGCACGAGGGTGCCGGCCTGCAGGCCGAGGCGATCCGCACCTTCCTGCGGGAGCGGCTGGCGAGCTACAAGGTGCCCCGCCATGTGCTGTTCTTCCGTGAGGAAGAGATCGCGCTCACCGGCAATGCGAAGATCAAGTCCAGCGATCTCCGGCAACTGGCCGCGGAGCGACTGAACAAGTAGGCAGAGGGAGCCGTATGTCCGTTCTGGCAAGGCCCGCGGTCGCCGCCCTGGCCGCGAAGGGCTTTCAGCGTCTTGTCCTCCTGAGCGAGCGCCGCAGCTCGCCGGTGCGCTTCCCGGAGTTCCCGCGGAAGACGCGCGAGATATCCATCCCGACGTCGGTCGGCCCCGCGCGGGCCGTGGTGTACTCGCCCGCGGCACCCGCGAACGGCGACGACCCGCCCGCGGTGCACGTCAACTTCCACGGCGGCGGCTTCGTCCTGTCGATGACGGAGCTCGACGACCCGCTCTGCCGGTACCTGGCCGCCGAGGCGGGAGTCGTTGTGGTGAATGTGGACTATGTCGTCGCTCCGCAGCACAAGTTCCCCGAACCACCCCACCAGGCCTTCGAGGTGGTGCGGTGGGTGGCCGAGCACGGCGCCGAGAACGGCTGGGACGGTACCCGGCTCTCCATCGGCGGCCAGAGCGCCGGCGGCGGCCTCGCCGCGGCCGTGGCGCGCCAGGCCCTGGAGCAGGGCGGCCCCGCCATCGCGCTCCAGGTCCTGCACTACCCACCGCTCGACCTCGTCACCGGCTTCAAGGACAAGGGCATCCCGATCAAGGGGTCAGAACTGCGGCCCTGGATGGCCGAGATGTTCAACAGCTCCTACGTCCCGGATCCGCAGGACCGGACCGACCGGCTGGTCTCCCCCGGGAATCCGGCGGACACCGCCGACCTCACCGGGATAGCCCCGGCGCTGGTCATCACGGCGCAGTTCGACCTCCTCCGTGGCGAGGCGGAGCGCTACGCCGAGCGGCTCCGTACCGCCAAGGCACTGGTCGAACTCCACGACGTGACCGGAGCCGACCACGGCTACGACGTCAGGGACGACCGGAAGGCCCGCGAGGTCTACGCCCTGATCGCCGCTCAGATTCAACTGGCCGCCCAGGGCAAGGCGGTCTGACGCAACGACGTGGACGTGGACGCACAGGTCGGGATGGTTCTGCCGCATTTCGCCGACAGTCCCACCCCGACCCGGTAACCCGCGCCCGGCCGACTAGGCGAAGGCGGGTACGGGACGCACCGCTGCCAGCGCGCCCACGATCTCGTCGACCATGGTCTTGGCGTCGCCGAAGAGCATGGCGGCGTTCTCGCGGAAGAAGAGCGGGTTCTGCACCCCGGCGTAGCCGCTGGCCATCGAGCGCTTGAAGACGACGACGTTGGCGGCCTCCCACACCCGCAGCACCGGCATCCCGGCGATCGGGCTGTCCGGGTCCTCGTAGGCGGCCGGGTTGACCGTGTCGTTGGCGCCGATGACCAGGACGACGTCGGTGTCCGCGAAGTCGTCGTTGATCTCGTCCATCTCCAGCACGATGTCGTAGGGCAGCTTCGCCTCGGCCAGCAGCACGTTCATATGGCCCGGCAGCCGGCCGGCGACCGGGTGGATGCCGAACCGCACGTCGACGCCCCGCTCGCGCAGCAGCCGGGTCAGCTCGGCGACGGGGTACTGCGCCTGGGCCACCGCCATGCCGTAGCCGGGCGTGATCACCACCCGGGCGGCGCCGGCCAGCAGTTCGGCGGTCTCCTCGGCGGAGGTCTCCCGGTGCACGCCCTGCTCGCCGTCGTCGGTGCCCTTGGGCGCCTCGATGCCGAAGCCCCCGGCGATGACGGAGAAGAAGGAGCGGTTCATCGCCGCGCACATGATGTAGGACAGGTAGGCGCCCGAGGAGCCGACCAGCGCGCCGGTGACGATGAGCAGGTCGTTGTTGAGCAGGAAGCCGCTGGCGGCGGCCGCCCAGCCGGAGTAGCTGTTGAGCATCGAGACCACGACCGGCATGTCGCCGCCGCCGATCGAGGCGACCAGGTGCCAGCCGAAGAGCAGCGCGATCGCGGTCACGGCGATGATCGGCCACAGGCCGGGGTGGACCACGAAGAGGACGGTCAGGGCCGCGAAGGCGAGCAGCGCGACCAGGTTGAGGATGTTCTTCCCGGGCAGCACCAGCGGGGCCGACTTGATCCTCGCGCTCAGCTTCAGGTTGGCGACGATCGAGCCGGTGAAGGTGACCGCGCCGATGAAGATGCCGATGAGGACCTCGGCGTGGTGGATGTGCAGCAGGGAGCCGGTGAAGCCGCCGAGGCCGTTGCGTTCCACCTCGATGTAGGAGGCCCAGCCGACCAACACGGCGGCGAGGCCGACGAACGAGTGGAGCAGGGCGATGAGTTCGGGCATGCCGGTCATCTGCACGATGCGGGCCCGCCACAGACCGATGGCACCGCCGATCACGACCGCGCCGCCGAGCACCAGCAGGGTGGTGCCGCGCACCGAACTGTCGTGCACGGTCAGGACGATGGTGGCGGCGAGGGCGACGACCATGCCGACCACGCCGTAGGTCCAGCCCTGCCGGGCCGTCTCGTGCTTGCTCAGGCCGGCGAGGGAGAGGATGAAGAGCAGGGCGGCGACAAGGTACGCCGCTGTGGCGATCGAGGCTGCGGACACGTCAGTTCCCCTTGCTGAACATGGCGAGCATGCGGCGGGTCACCGCGAAGCCGCCGAAGATGTTGATGGAGGCGAGCAGGGTCGCGACCCCGGCCAGCGCCTGGATCGAGTGCACCCCGAGCCCGACCTGGACCAGCGCGCCGACGACGATGACCCCGGAGATGGCGTTGGTGACGCTCATCAGAGGGGTGTGCAGCGCGTGGTGGACCTTGCCGATGACGTAGTAGCCGATGACGATCGCCAGGGTGAGGACGGTGAAGTCCTGCGGGATGGGCGCCGGGGCGAACGCGATCACCAGCCAGAGCAGGGCGATCGCGGTGAGCACCAGCGCGAGCCTCGCGGCGGCCGACAATGGCTGCTTCACCGGCTTCTCCGGCTTGACCTGCACCGCCACGGCCGCCGCGGGGGCCGCGCTGACCTGGACCGGCGGTGGGGGCCAGAGCTTCTCGCCGCGTCCGGTCCCGGTGGCGCGCACGACCGTGATGCCACGCTGGACCACGTCGTCCAGGTCCAGGACGACCTGGCCGTCCTTGCCCGGGGTGAGCAGCTTGAGCAGGTTCACCAGGTTGGTGCCGTACAACTGGCTGGCCTGGGTGGGCAGCCGGCCGGCCAGGTCGGTGTAGCCGAGGACGGTCACGCCGTTGTCGGTGACGATCTTCTTTCCCGCGACGCTGCCCTCGACGTTGCCGCCCATGCCGGCCGCCATGTCGACGATCACCGACCCGGCCTTCATCGAGGCGACGTCGGCGGCCGTGATCAGCCTGGGCGCCAGGCGCCCGGGGATGAGCGCGGTGGTGATGATGATGTCGACATCGGCGGCCTGGTCGGAGTAGAGCTTGGCGGCGGCCTCGTTGTAGCGGTCCGAGGTGGCCTTGGCGTAGCCGTCGCCGCCCTGCTCGGCCTGCTCCTCGACGACCACCGGAAGGAACTCGCCGCCCAGCGATTTCACCTGGTCGGCGACCTCGGGGCGCGGGTCGGTGGCGCGCACGATCGCGCCGAGGCTGGAGGCCGCGCCGATCGCCGCCAGGCCGGCCACGCCCGCGCCGGCGACCAGCACCTTCGCCGGCGGCACCTTGCCGGCCGCGGTCACCTGGCCGGTGAAGAAGCGGCCGAACTCGTGGGCGGTCTCGACCACCGCCCGGTAGCCGGCGATGTTGGCCATGCTCGACAGGACGTCCAGGGACTGGGCGCGGCTGATGCGCGGCACAGCGTCCATGGCCAGCACGGTGATGTCCCGTTCGGCCAGGGCGTCCACCAGTTCGGGGTTGAGTGCCGGGGCCAGTGTCGAGACCAGGTACGCGCCGTCCTTGGGCCTGCCGACGTCGTCGGGCGAGGGGCCGTTGACCCGCAGGACGACGTCCGCGTCCCAGGCGTCCTCCGCGCTGCCGATGGTGGCCCCGGCGTCCTTGTAGCTCGCGTCGGTGAAGGCGGAGAGCTCACCGGCTCCGGCCTCGATCACCAGGTCGTAGCCGAGGGCGATGAGCTGGCGAACGGTCGCGGGTGTCGCGGCCACGCGGGTCTCGCCGACGGGCTCGCGGGTCACTCCTATGAGCATGGGAAGGACTCCTTTGGAACATGAACCTCTGGGTGCGAACGGGGATACGGCGAAGGTCTGGCACCGGCCCGGTGTCCCGGGCCGGTGCCAGACCTTGTTCAGGCGCGAAGAGTAGCGGATCAGTGGAGCATGAGTAGAGCATGACTGGATTGATGAGCACTCCTGTCGACCGGTGTACTGCCCTCGGCGCGGCGACTAGCAGACTCGTCCACGTTTCTGCCGCCGTCAGCGCAGCGAGGGTCGGACCGAGCAGGCAGTAGTTGTCGACGAGGCAACCGGGAGATCGCTCGGGCCCGGGAAGAGGTCGGCATCTTCCCGGGACGAACCCTCTCACTCCACGAGGACTGACTCCCGGTCCCGGAGGCCGCGCAGGACGTGTACCAGCGTCGGCACCAGCAGGAGCAGCGTCGCGGCCTCGGCCAGGACGCTGATCAGCGACTGCGGGGAGGGCTGCAGGCCGCGTTCGGTGAAGCCGAAGACGCCGATCGTGCGCGAGGCGGCGAATCCGCCCAGTGCGCCGGCGGCGGCCCCGGCGGCGGCGATCCGCAGCGTCAGCGGGCCGCCGAACGGCAGCAGGACGGCGAGCGCGAAGGAGACCCCGGCCTGGATCAGGAACAACACGCCGATCACGTGGATGGAGCGGTATCCGGTGATGTAGAGCTGGGCGTGGATGTACCCGCTGACTGCCAGCGTGGCGGCGATCGGGATGCGGAACGCCACATCCACCGGGGGCCGGTCGCTCATCCCAGCCTCCGGTCGTTCACGGCGAGGGCCTGGACGCCCTGACGGTAGGTCACGGTTCGGATGCCGAGGGCGGATCCGAGCCGCCCGGCGGGCAGCACCTGCGGTGTGGGTGCGGGACCGTGGCCGGGAGCGGGCAGGGGGTAGGCGGTGGTGGTGGCGGAGTGGAAGGTGACGTTGCCCTCGGTCCTGCTGAACAACTGGTGCACATGGCCGTTGAGGCAGGTGACCGAGGAGAAACGGCTG
The DNA here is from genome assembly GCF_041261405.1 of Streptacidiphilus sp. EB103A. Taxonomy (NCBI): domain Bacteria; kingdom Bacillati; phylum Actinomycetota; class Actinomycetes; order Kitasatosporales; family Streptomycetaceae; genus Streptacidiphilus; species Streptacidiphilus sp. EB103A. Next base: position 282,354 of record NZ_JBGCAQ010000004.1, read on the forward strand.
AGCAGGGCCAGGACCTGCAGGGCGTCGTCCGTGCTCCACCCCCACGCCGGGTACATGGCGAACAGCGGAATGTGGCTGAACACCACGACCGGGGTGTCGGACTTCAGCCCCGCGACGTCCCTGCGGACGAAGTCGATCTGGTCCTGGCCCAGGTGACCGAGCTTCTCCAGGCTCAGCGTGTTGACCAGCGCGATGAAGTGCACCCCGTGGGTGTCGAAGGAGTACCAGCCGTCGCCGCTGGTTCCGGTGCCGAACCGCTGGCGGTAGGCGCGTCCCGCGTCGCCGACCGAGTCGTGCTCCCCCGGAACAGTGAACACCCGGTCGGTGCGCACCCCGGCGAGCATCTGCCGCACCTGGTCGAACTGGGCCGGGGTCGACAGGTGCGTCAGGTCGCCGGTGTGCATGACGAAGTCGGGACGGAATCCCAGGGTGTCGATCTGGTTCAGCGCCTCGCCGAACGAGGCGGTCACGTCGGTGTTCGCGGGGCCGTGGAAGCCGATGTGGCTGTCGGAGACCTGGACGAAGCGCAGGGCGCCGGCACCCACTGCGGCGGCGCCGTCCTGGTCGTGGGCGATATGGCTGACGACCTCGCCGCCGGCCACGGTCAGGACCACGGCGGAGCCGAACCAGCCTGCGTGCCGGATGAGTTGACGACGACTCATGCCGTGCTCGGAGTCGGGGGTCTCGCTCACTTGGTCACCGTCACTGTCGCGGTCATGAACGGGTGGATGGTGCACAGGTACGCGTAGGTCCCCGGGGTGGTGAACCGGTAGGAGTAGCTCTGCCCCGTGCTCAGCGCCGCCGACGTCAGCGGGCCGCCGGAGCCCTGACTGGTCACGGTGTGGGTGTCGGTGTCCTGGTTGGTCCAGGTGACGGTGGCACCCGCCTTGACGACCAGCGCGGCGGGGCTGAACGCGAAGCCCTTGATGGTCACCACCGCGTCGCCGGCCACCGGAGCGGCCGGAACAGCCGCGGCGGATCCGCTCATGGTCATGCCGGGCATCGTGGAAGGCGCCGGGACCGGGCCGGTGGCGGTGGACCCGGGCGTTCCGGCCAGCGACTGGCTGACGCCGGGACTGATTGCCGCGGCAGGGTGGGAGGGGCTGCCACAGGCGGTCAGCAGCAGGCTCGTGCTCAGGGCTGCCACGCCCAGGAGTGGTCGAAGGTGCAGGCTCATGACTCTCGCTTCAGTAGTCCAGGCGGGGCGCCCAAAGCCGGGGTGCAGCCGGCGTCCCGCGTAGTCATCTGGAGATAGCAGCGGGGTTACACGGCGGCGGTGTAACCCGGAGTGCTATCCCCCTACGACAGCAACAGACCCTGCGAGTCGGAGCGGAAGTGACGGCGCCCCTACGATGAACCGTGACCATGTGGATTCGAGCGCGGCTGGCCGGAGTTCGGAGGCTTCCCGTGCACGCGGCCTCTCCCGGTGAGCGGCCCCGCGCCGAGCCGGACCGGCCGAGCGAGAACTCAAGGCCCACCGTGCTGCCGACCGCCGCGTACGCGGACTGGGACGCGATCTACAGCGACAACGTCGGGCGCATCTACCGGCAGATGTTCGCCAAGGTCGGCAACCGTCCCGACGCCGAGGACCTCACCTCCCAGGTCTTCCTGGATGCCATGGGCCCGCTGCGCACCACCGCGAGCATCGGCGAGGTCCGCTCCTATCTGCTGGCGACCGCGCGGACCGTCCTGGCCCGGCACTGGCGCAACACCCTGGGCCACCAGGTCACCGAGATCGACCTGGACCAGGTCGACCTGGACGACTTCGCCGCGCCCGCCCGCACCGAGGACCCGGGACAGACCCCGGAGCGGGTCACCACGCTCCTGTCCGCGCTGTCCGAACGCCACCGCATGATCCTCACCCTGCGGTTCCTCCGGGGCTACTCGATCAGGGGCGCCGCCGCCGAACTCGGGGTGAGCGTCGCCAACGCGAAAGTGCTGCAACACCGCGCCCTGCGCAAAGCAGCAGGACTCGACCAGGAAGGGGAAGCGTGATGAAGCGTCCGATCGACCGCTACGTGGACGGTCTGCTGCGCCGGCGCCGCCCCAAGTCCTTCGCCCCCGATGAGGAGGACCTGGCCGTCGCACGCACCGCCATCGAACTGGCCGCCACCGGACCCGACGCCCAGCACCCGCGCGAGGCCTTCGTCGAGGACCTGCGCCGCCGCCTCGCCGCCCAGGCCGCCGCCCACCGCCCCGTGCCACCCCGCCCGTCGAGCCGCTGGGCCATGGAACGCCGCTGGTTTCTGACCGCCACCGCGGTAACCGCGTCAGCGGCCGCCGGCGCCGCCGGCTACGCCCTGACGCAGTCTCCTGCTTCCACCCCGGCCGAGTCCGAACTGACCCCCACCACGGGCAGTTGGCAGACCGTGGTCACCGCCACCGAACTGTCCGAGGGCACCACACTCCCCTTCGACCTCGGCACCGTCACCGGGTTCCTGCGGCGCGTCTCCGGACGGGTGCAGGCCGTCTCGGGCATCTGCACCCACCAGGGGTGCCGACTGCGCCTGACACCCCCACAGGACCAACTGGCCTGCCCCTGCCACGGAGCGACGTTCACCCTGGCCGGCGAACCCCTGACCCACCCTCACAACAGCCATCCCCTGCCCGCGCTCCCCCGGCTTCCAGTCCGCGTGCAGGGCAACGACATCCAGATCTACGCCCCGGCCCGAACCTAGACACGACGGGCGAGTGGTACCGCAGTACCACTCCGTCGAGCCAGTTGTCCCCCGTGGTCCCACAGCCACCGCCGCAGGCGTCCCTAGCCTGATTGGCCGGCCACCAAGCAGGGCCAGCCGACGGTTGCCCCGGGGACCGAGAGCGAAAGTCACCTGGACACAATGGGCGCATGACCCATGACACCGCCCCCGGACCACCGACCGACCGCGAGTACTGGACGGAGCTGGTGCACAGCCGTCTTGAGCGCATCGAGGCGCTGCTGGCCCCCGACGAGCAGACACCCGAGCCCGAGCGCCCCGCCTGGCAGCGGCACACCCGGGGCGAACAGCGCTGGGCCGTGATGGTGGCGCTCCTGATGGCGATCTGGGTGCAGTGGGCGCTGCCGGACCGCCTCAGCATCCATCCGCACTGGCTGCTGCCGGTGCTGGAAATGGCCATGCTGGTGGCACTCTGGATCGCTCATCCGCACCAGCGCATCTCGCACAGCTCCCGCCTGCTGCGTGTACTGGGACTACTGCTTGCCGCCGCGGTCAGCCTCGCCAACGGTTGGTCCGCCGTCCTGCTGGTGCGGGACCTGCTGCAGGGCACCGAGGGCTCCAATGCCGTGGCGCTGCTGATGACCGGCGGCGGCATCTGGCTGACCAACATCATCGCGTTCAGTCTCTGGTACTGGGAGTGGGACCGCGGCGGCCCGGCCGCCCGCGCCCTGGGCACGCATCAACACCCGGACTTCCTCTTCCCGCAGATGCAGCAGGAGGGCATCGCGCGCAAGGACTGGGAGCCGCAGTACGTGGACTACCTCTATGTCGCACTGACCAACGCCACGTCCTTCAGCCCCACCGACACCATGCCGCTGTCCCGCTGGGCGAAGCTGCTGATGTCCCTGCAGTCGACCATCTCACTGCTGACCCTGGCCCTGGTCATCGCACGTGCGGTCGGCGTCCTGAAATAGTCCTGCCAAATCCCTCGTCACCGCGCAGATCCTCGAACCAGTCGCCCGGACCAGCACCCGCACGGACTGGCTCCAGCAACTCCTGCACACCACGGTCCTGCTGGGTCTGACCGTACTCCCTGCAGCTCGCCTTCCAGCGCCACGGCGAGTCGGTCTCCGCCTGGATCCGGCGGCGCCGACTGGAGCGGTGCCGCCGGGACCTGGCCGAACCCCTGCTGGACGGGCAGTCGATCGAAGCGGTCGCCGCACGCTGGGGCTTCAGGTATCCACAGGCGTTCAGCCGTGCGTTCCGCAGTGCCTACGGCGAATCGCCCCGTGACTGCCGCGAGCGGCACCGCGCCCTGCGCCGGATCGACCGGTGACGGTGCCGTCCCTCCCCTTCAGCGGGCCCACAGGCCTCGGACATGGCCGAGGTGACGGGTCATCAATTCACGTACGGCGTCCTGGTCACGGTCGAGGAGCAGATCGAGGATCCGGAGGTGCTCCTCGGCGGACGCCTTCAGCAGTCCCCGCTCGACCAGCGCGGTGAGCCCGTACAGCCGCGACCGCTTGCGCAGGTCGCCGACCACCTCAAGCAGATGCTCGTTGCCGGCCAGGGCGAGCAGGCCGAGGTGGAAGCGGCGGTCGGCCTCCACGTAGGCGATGAGGTCGCCGGCGGTGGCCGCGGTGACGATCTCCTCGGCAGCCGGACGGAGTGCTTGCAGTGCCTCCGGGTCGGCGGTGGCGGCGAGGCCCACGACCACGGGGATCTCGATCAACGACCGGATCTGGGTGTACTCGTCGAGCTGGCGCTCGGAGACAGCGGTGACCCGGAAGCCCTTGTTGGGCACCGTGTCGACCAGCCCCTCCTTGACCAGGTCGAGCATGGCCTCACGCACCGGAGTCGCGGAGACTCCGAACCGGCCGGCCAGCATCGGCGCGGAGTAGACCTCGCCGGGGCTCAGCTCGCCGGCGATCAGCGCGGCACGTAGGGCGTCGGCGACGCGCTCGCGGTAGCTGGGGCGGGCTCCGCCCAGGGCGGGCAGGACCGGTCCGGCGCTGCCCGAGAAGAGCTTGGAACCTTTGTCCTCGTTGCGCTGAGCGGCCATGCGTTGCTCCTCCTGGATACGCCTTGCACATGCAATGTCACACGCCACCAGTATGGTCGAGGGTCACAGCACGAAGCCGGCCGGGAACGGGTCGGCCGGGTCGAGCAGGTACTGGGCGGTCCCGGTGATCCAGGCCCGTCCGGTGACCGTGGGCACCACGGCGGGGTGTCCGGCGACCTCCGTGGCCTCGACCAGGCGGCCGGTGAAGGACGTGCCGATGAAGGACTCGTTGACGAAGTCCTGGTCCAGCGGGAGTTGGCCGCGGGCGTGCAACTGCGCCATCCGGGCCGAGGTGCCGGTCCCGCAGGGCGAGCGGTCGAACCAGCCCGGGTGGATGGCCATGGCATGCCGCGAGCGCTCGGCGTTCGAGCCCGGAGCGGCCAGGTACACATGGTGGACGCCGTGGATGGAGGGGTTCTCCGGGTGTACCGGCGGATCCTCCGCGTTGATGGCGTCCATCAGCGCGAGCCCGGCGGCGAGGATCTCGTCCTTGCGCTCGCGCTCGAAGGGCAGCCCGAACCGGTCCAGCGGCAGGATCGCGTAGAAGTTGCCGCCGAAGGCCAGGTCGTAGGTCACCGTGCGGCCGTCGGCGAGGACGGCCTTGCGGTCGAGGCCGACCGCGAACGACGGCACATTGCGGATCGTGACGGCCTTGGCGGCCCCGTCCTGCACCGCCACCTCGGCGACCACCGGTCCGGCCGGGGTGTCCAGCCGGATGGTGGTGACCGGCTCGACCACGGGGACCATTCCGGTCTCGACCAGGACGGTGGCCACGCCGATGGTGCCGTGGCCGCACATCGGCAGATAGCCGGAGACCTCGATGTAGAGGACGCCGAAGTCGCAGTCGGGCCGGGTGGACGGCTGGAGGATCGCCCCGCTCATCGCGGCGTGCCCGCGCGGCTCGTTCATCAGGAAGTTGCGCACGTCGTCACGGTGCTCGCGGAACCACAGACGGCGTTCGTTCATGGTGGCGCCCGGGACGGTGCCGATGCCTCCGGTGACGACCCGGGTGGGCATGCCCTCGGTGTGCGAGTCCACGGCGTGCAGGACGAGCTTGCTGCGCATGAGCGGGAGATCCTCTCTACCGACAGGTAGGAATAACCGGGTCAGGAAAGACCCAGGGCCAGAGCCTTCTCGGTGGCCTCGCGAATCGCCCGCTCCTGCTCCGGGAGCAGCGGGACGCGCGGCGGGCGGACCGGGCCGCCACGGCGGCCGACGATGTCCATGGACAGCTTGATCGCCTGGACGAACTCGACCTTGGAGTCCCAGCGGTGCAGCGCGTGCAGCTGCCGGTAGAGCGGTACGGCGGTGGCCAGGTCGCCCTTGACCGCGGCGTGGTACAGCTCGACCGTCGACTTCGGCAGGGCGTTGGGGTAGCCCGCGACCCAGCCCTTGGCACCGGCGATCGCCAGTTCCAGCAGGACGTCGTCCGCGCCGATCAACACGTCCAGTTCGGGGGCGAGTTCGGCGATCCGGTAGATGCGGCGGGTGTCGCCGGAGAACTCCTTGACGCCCTTGATCAGGCCCGCCTCGTGCAGCTCGGCGAGCAGTTCGGGAGTCAGATCGACCTTGGTGTCGTGCGGGTTGTTGTAGGCGACGACATCGATGCCGACCTCGGCGACGGCGGCGTAGTGCGCGAGCACCGAGCGCTCGTCGGCCCTGTAGGCGTTCGGGGGCAGCAGCATGACGGCGGCGCAGCCCGCGTCCTTGGCCTGCTGCGCCCAGCGGGCGGCTTCGGCGGAACCGTACGCGGAGACTCCCGGCATGACCTTGTCGCCGCCGATCGCCGCGACCGCGACCTCGACGACCCGGGCGCGTTCCTCGTCGGTGAGGACCTGGTACTCGCCGAGGGAGCCGTTGGGGACGACGCCGTCGCAGCCGTTCCCGACGAGCCACCGGCAGTGGTCGGCGTATGCCTCGAAGTCGACGCTCAGGTCGTCATGGAGGGGCAGGGCGGTGGCGACCAGGACACCGCGCCAGACAGGGTTCTCGGTGGTGCTCATCGGAGTCTCGACCTTCTCGTGGAGTGTGACAGCTCACTGCGGGCTGCAGCGGCGGTGGATCCTGAGGGACTGGTCACGAGCGGCCATCGGGCTCCTGGGCCAGCACCGCCAGGGGCACCGGCCGGGCGAGGGGCCGCTTGGCGGGGCCCACCGCACACCCCGCGACGCCGGCGACCCCGGGAGCGCAGATCCGCCCCTGGCACCAGCCCATCCCGGCACGGGTGAGGAGCTTGACGGTCCGCAGGTCGGTGGCGCCCAGGTCCTGGACGGCCTCGCGGACCGCCCCGGCCGGGACCTCCTCGCAGCGGCAGACGACGGTGTCGTCGGTGACCTGTTCCGTCCAGTGGGCGGGCGGAGCGTAGACGGTGTCGATGGCCGCGAAGAACTTCCGCAGCCGGGCACGGGTCCTGGCAGGCGCCGCCCGGTCGGCCCGCCCGGGGTCAACCCCCTTGAGCCTGGCAGCGATCGAGTATCCGGCGATCTCGCCCTCGGCCAGCGCCAGCACCGCTCCGCCGATTCCGGTCGCCTCGCCCGCCGCCCAGACGCCGTCGACATCGGTGCGCTGCTCGGCGTCGGTGACCACGAACGGGTCGCCGGTGGCGTCGATCGCACAGCCCAGCGACTCCGCGAGATCGGTGTGCGCGAGCATGCCGTGCCCGACGGCCAGGGTGTCGCAGGCGATCCGCCGCTCACTGCCCGGCCGGAGCCGGCCGTCCGCGTCCAGTGCGGCGACGGTGACGGCCTCGACGCGGTCGGAGCCGTGCGCCTCCACCACGGTATGACAGACCGTCACCCGAACTCTGTGGCACGTCAGTCGGGCGGCATACCGGACCGCCTCGACGACCTTCGCCGGATTGGCGGCGAGCGTCGGGGCATGCCGGACGAGGCTCGCGGGACGTGCGGACTCCACATACGCGACGATCCTGGCGCCCGCCGCGGCGAGCCCCACCGCGACCGGCATCAGCAGCGGCCCGGTCCCGGCGACGACGACCGTACGGCCGGGCAGCACCAGCCCGCCCTTGAGCATCGCCTGGGCGCCGCCCGCGGTGACCACCCCGGGCAGGGTCCAGCCGGGGAACGGCAGCACCTTCTCGTACCCGCCGGTCGCCAGGAGCACGGCGTCGGCGGTGACCGCCTCCGGCTCCACCTGTTCGGGCCCGAGCAGGGCGTGCACGGTGAAACCCGCTCCACTTCGGACCTCCCCCGGGTCCGAACGCTGCTCCACGAACCAGATATGACGGTCCGGCAGATGTGTGATCCGTCCTGCCGCGATGTGCGCGGCCAGCCGGTTGCGCAGCTTCTTCCAGGTGCCCCAGGCGTGGTGGAGCACCTCCGGCCTGCGTGCTCCGAGTTCGACGGCCGGCTGGCGGTAGAACTGCCCGCCCGCCTGGGCGGCGGAGTCGAGCAGCGTGACCCGCACCCCCTGGTCGGCGGCGGTCAGCGCGGCGGCGAGCCCGGCGGGGCCGGCGCCGATGACCGCCAGAGTCCTATCCGAGGCCGTCATGGCCGGTTCCCTCCTGGGTCAGGATCACGTCGCCGGACCGGGCCGGGACCAGGCAGGCCCGCTGGTTGGGGCGGCCGTTGACGGTGACCAGGCAGTCGAAGCAGACGCCGATGCCGCAGAAGACGCCGCGCGGCGATCCGCCCCCTCGGGTGGTGCGCCACGAAGTGACGCCCGCCGACCAGAGTGCAGCGGCGACGGTCTGCCCGGGAAGCGCCTCGATCGCGCGGCCGTCGAGGGTGACACTGAAGGCGGGGCCGGGCCGGGCCCGGGCGAGTTCCAGGGGATTCACACGGGCTCCTCGGGAAAGCGGTCGGGCCGGAACGGAGTGAGGTCCAGGTCGGGCGTCCTGCCGGTCAGCGACTGCGCGATCAGATGCCCGGTGCCGACCGCGAGCCCGATGCCCGCCCCCTCGTGGCCGCACGCATGATGCAGCCCCGGCACCCGGGGGTCGGCGCCGATCGCCGGGAGGTGGTCCGGCAGATAGGGACGGAAGCCCAGATAGGCGCGCATGGCGTGGACCGTGCCGAGTACCGGGAAGAGGGCGGTGGCCTGCGCCGCCAGGCGCCGTGCCACCGGAAGGGAGAAGCTCCGGTCGAAGCCGACCCGTTCACGGCTGGCACCGATCAGCACCGGGCCCGCTGCGGTGGCCTCGACGACCGCCGAGGACTGCAGTCCCGCGTCGCCGCTGGCCACATCGGCCACGTAGTCGGCGGCGTACACCTTGTGCCGGACGACCCGGCTCGGCAGCGGCTCGGTGACCAGGACGAAGCCGCGCCGCGGCAGGACCGGGAGATGCACCCCGGCCAGCGCTGCCAGCTCGCCGCCCCAGGTACCGGCCGCGTTCACGACCGTCGGGGCATGGACGTCGCCGTGCCCGGTCCGGACACCGAGCACCGATCCGTCCTTCCCGCGCAGGACGCCGGTGACGGCCGTGCCGGTGCGCAGTTCCGCTCCGGCACGGCGCGCAGCTCGGATCACCTGCGCGGCGGCCAGCGACGGCATCACCTGGCAGTCCTGCGGATAGAGGACCCCGCCCGCGAGCCCCGGCGCCAGGTGCGGCTCCAGGTCGCCCAGTTCCTCGGGGGCGACGCTCCGCGCCTCCACGCCCGCCGCACGCTGGCCGGCGGCGAAGGTCTCCAGCGCCGCCATGCCCTCGGGGCGGGAGGCGACGACCACTCCGCCCTTCGCCTCGAACTCCACTGCCCTGCCCAGGCCCGGCTCGGCCGCGAGTTCGCCCCACAGCCGCCTGGACAGCAGCGCGAGGTCCAGCTCAGGGCCCGGCTCCTTGTCGGAGACCAGCAGGTTGCCCTCGCCCGCCCCGGTGGTGCCGCCGGCCACGGGGCCCCGGTCCACAAGGAGCGTGGTCAGACCCGCCCGGGCCGCATAGAGAGCGCAGGCAGCACCCACCATTCCGGCCCCGACGACCACGACGTCGCAGGTCAGTCGATTGCTCACATCAGTACAATGTCACATGCTTCTTGTTCGGCCAAGACCCCCTGGGCTGATCCTCGACCCGCTCCTGGCCGAGTGTGCCTGGCGGTCATGGCGAGGGTCAGAGGGTTGTGACGAGTCCCCCGTCGATGCGGAAATCGCTGCCGGTGATGTTGTCCGCGCGGTCGCTGGCCAGGAACAGGACGAGGTCGGCCACCTCCTGGGGGTGGGTGAACCGCCCGGTGGCGGCATCGGCGGCGGCTTGCTGGGCGACCGCGACCGCGGTGGTGCCGTTGGCGCGGGCGACGGTGGCCGCGACGCCGTCGCCGCCGAGCCAGAGATCGGTCTGGACCGGCCCGGGGCTGATGGTGTTGACGCGGACCCTGGTGCCGTACTCCTTGGACAGGGACTTGCACAGGTTGGTCAGGGCGGCTTTGGCCGCGCTGTAGTCGATCACCGGCGGATCGGGCAGGTACGCGTTGACCGAGCTGACGGTGACGATGGACGCACCGGCTCGGGTCGCCAGGTGCGGCAGCGCGGCGCGCATGGTGCGCACGGCGGCGAAGAAGTTGATCGTCATCGCCCAGTCCCAGTCCTGGTCGGTGACGGCGAGGAAGCCGTCCAGGCGTGGGCGGACCGCGCCGACGTTGTTGACCAGGATGTCGATGGTGTCGAACCGGCCGACCGCCTCGTCGATGAGCAGCGCCGGTCCTTCGGGCGTGGTCAGATCGACCAGGACGGGGTGGACGTCCTTCTGGTCGGCGAGCACGTCGAGCTCCGGGCTGCCGTGCATCGCGCCGGCCACGACGTGCACGCCTTCGGCCGCCAGGGATCGGGTGATCGCCAGGCCTATGCCTTTGCTGGCGCCGGTGACGACGGCGACTCTGCCGGTGAGGTGGAGATCCATGGTTGCCTCACAGGCCTTGCGCGTGCAGCCAGGTGAGCGCGGCGTCCGCGACGTCGCGCCAGCCGTGGTCGATGGTCAGCGAGTGCGCCCGGTCGGCGAACTCGACGAGGTCGGTGACGGCGTCGCTGTGCCGGTACTGCTTGAGGGTCGCCTTGGTGACCGCTTCCGGGACGGTGTGGTCCTTGCCGCCCATGACCAGCAGCAGCGGTCCCCGACCGGAGTTGTCGGTGTCGACCTTCGCCGGGGAGTGCGGGTTGAAGTTGGCCGCGGCGGCCTCGAACAGCGGCTTGCCCGGGGCCGGGATCGCCCACCGGGCGAACAGGGCGTCGGACTCCTCGGCCGGGATGGCGTTGCCGAACGCGAAGCGGAACTGCTCGGCGGTCAGCGCCACGGTGCGGTGCTTGTTGGCCGGGTTCTTGAACACCGGCAGCGTCGCCCGCAGTGCGGACAGCGGCAACGGCAGCACGCCCTTGATCTGGGCGGCGTCGATGGCCACCGCGGCGGCGGCCAGATCCTGGCCGAGCAGCTTCTGGGCGATCATGCCGCCGAAGGAGTGACCGACCAGGATCGGCTTCGCGTCGAGCTCGGCAATGATCTTCGCGTAGTGGGCGACGACATCGTCGATGCCGTGATCGGCCATGCCCTCGGGGTTCTCGCGGGCCTCGGACACGGTCGCGGGATCACCGGGCCAGCCCGGGGCGGAGGCGTCGTAACCGGCCTGCGTGAACACCTCCAGCCAGGGATCCCAGGAGGTGGCGTGCAACCAGAGACCGTGGATGAACACCACGGGCGGCGGCGTAGTCATCAGAGGCTTCCTTTCGGAGCGCGGGTTTGCCTCAACCGTAGGGCGGCACCCTGCCCGCGCACCCCACGCAAACGCGTAGTGCGCACCGGAGCACCGGAGCTACGTCACGGTCCGGTGGTCGGCGTCGGCCACGACGCGGGCGAGCTCGACCCGCGAGCGCAGTTCGAGCTTGCGGAAGATCTGCCGCAGGTGATAGTCGACGGTGTGAGCCGAGATGAACAACTGGGACGCTGCCTCCCGGTTGGTCAGGCCATGGGCGACGTGCTCCGCGACGGCGCGCTCCGAGACCGTCAGCATCGCCCATCGACTCGCCGCCCCGTCCGTGACCGGTTCGGACACCGGCGTCGGCGCGCCGGCATCGGCGTCCAGCCGGACGACCGCGCCGGCGGTGGGGTCGGCCTCGTCCACCGCCGTGCACCACACGCTCCGGACGCCTGAACTCAGCACGATCAGTGATGCCGCGCGCCCCGACGCCTCGGCGAGCAGTGGTTCGGCCCACTCCCAGAGCACCGCACGGTCGCCGGCGTGAACGAGCGAAGCCCCCGCGCTGTTGACGAACATCCTGCGTCCGTCCAGCACGGCGATCGGCCCTTTGGCCCGACGGCGCGCCTGCAGAAACGCGGCGTGCAGGGCCGTGCCGCTCACCCCCGACTCACCGGCCAGTCGCTGCTGCGTCTCATGCACGATGCGACCGATCAGCGCCGGCATCACCGGGCTGTACGCCCGCCTGGCACACGTCATGTTGACCACGCCCAGCACCCGCCCGGTCAGCGGGTCGGTCACCGCGCTCGAAGCGCAGGACACGGCAGTCAGAGCGTCCGCGAAATGCTCCGGGCCCAGGACGATCGAGGGGCCCCGGGTGCTGAGCGCCGCGCCGATGGAGTTCGTCCCGACCACCGCCTCGTCGCAGACGAACCCCGCCGCCGCACCGATCCGGTCCATCGCCGAGGCCGCGCTCGCCGGGGTCCACCGCTCGATGACATGACCACGACTGTCCGCAAGCAGCAGGGCGACCTCGACACCCGCGAGGTCTGCGCTCACCGCCGCCATCCCGGGCGCGGCCGCCCACCGCAGACGCCCGTCGGCGTCGACATCCGGGTCGTACGGCGCATGGATCCTCTGCGGAACCAGGCCGGCCTCGGCCGAACGCCGCCACGACTGCAGGATCGCGTCACTGATGCTGCGCTGACCGCGCGGTCCGTCGGCGAGGCGATCCAGGACGTACTGCAGCGACCTGTCAGCGCCGTCGGCAACCAGGGCCGCGGCATCGCTCACGACGCCGGGCCGTTCCGCGCGACCGGCCACAACGGCCACCGTGTTCCCCTGAGCCTCGCTCCACTGGGCGCACTACCTACCTGATTATGCCCCGAGCCCTGCCGCGAGCAGCGGCCGTTCTCGTGGAGAACGGCCGCCGTACTGCGGGCGCAGTAGGGGAAGTAGCGGCGGGTGGACGACGCCGGAGCGGCGCCGTCAATGGAGACTGGTCGGTACCGGGAAACGGATCCCAGAAGTCCAGAAAGTGAGTCAGAGCATGCCGACGATGAAGTCCGTACAGACCGCCGCAGCCGGTGCCGTCGAGGTCGTGGAGATCGAGCGGCCTGTGCCCGGCCCGGCGGACGCGCTGGTGCGGATCCGCGCGTGCGGCATCTGCGGTACCGATGTGTTCTTCCTGCACCTGGGCGGCATGCCGACGGGGCCGGACGGTGAGACCCGGGCACTGCACCTGGGGCACGAGCCGGCCGGCGAGGTGGTCGAGGTGGGGGCCGAGGTCACCGGGCTGGCGGTGGGCGACCGGGTGGTGGTCAACCCGCAGGGCGCCCCCAGCGGGATCATCGGCTGCGGCGGCGCGCTCGGCGGCATGAGCGAGTACCTGCTGATCGAGAACGCCGTGGTCGGCGAGAGCGTCGCGGTGTTCCCCGACACGGTCCCGTTCGACGTCGCCGCGCTCAACGAGCCGATGGCGGTCGCGCGGCACTGCGTCAACCGCTCCGAGGCGCTCCCCACCGACAAGGTCGTGGTCTTCGGGGCCGGGCCGATCGGGCTCGGAGCCACCATCTGGCTGAAGCTGCGCGGTGTCGCTCAGGTGACCGTCGTCGACGTGATCCCCGACCGCCTGAAGACGGCGCTCGCGGTGGGTGCGGACGCCGTCATCGACTCCTCCCAGGAGGACGTCACCGCCCGCCTGACGGAGCTTCACGGCCAGAGCGCCAACGCGCTGGGCCAGCCGCGCCCCGGCACCGACGTCTACATCGACGCGGCCGGCGCCGCCGCCGTCTTCAACACCGTGCTGGCCTCGGCGAAGTGGAAGGCGAAGCTGGTCATGGTCGCCGTGCAGAAGAAGTCCGACGACATCGACCTCGGCGGGATGCTCAGGAGCGAGCTGACCCTGATCGCCTCGCAGGGCTATCCCACCGAGATCTTCGAGGTCACCGCGGAGATCGTGGAGCACCAGGACCGCTTCGCCCAGCTGATCAGCCACCGCGTGCCCTTCGCGGAGGTCGAGGAGGCCTTCCGGCTCACCATGACGCCGGGGGCGGCCGAGAAGGTGGTCGTGACCTTCGAGGACTGAGCCTGTAGAGGATGGGCCGGGTCAGGGACGGGGCCAGATCCGGCCGTCCAGGCGTTCGATGTCCGTGTTGAACCGCTTCAGGTAGGCGGCGAACTCGGCCACGTCCTCCGCCGACCAGCTCTCCAGGATCCGGTCCAGGCCGCCCACCAGTTCGGTGCGGGCCAGTTCGAGCCGGAGGGCGCCCTCCTCGGTGACCCGGAACTTGCGGGCGATACCCCCGTCCGCGTCGGGAATCCGCTCCAGCAGGCCGCCGCGCAGCATCGCCGCGGTCTGCCGGTTGAGCGTGGAGGCGTCCAGACCGAAGGCCTCACTCAGTTGGCCGATGCTCATCGGGCCCTCCATACGGAGGCGGCTGAGCAGGATGTAGGCGCTGCGGTCCAGATTGGCGCTGGTGGTCTTGGAGCGGTTGCTCATGTGGACGTGCCGTCCCATCAGCATCGTCTCGTACTCGACCAGGTCCGTGGGCTTGTCCATGGGCGCAAGTATGCAGGTCCCCGAGGGTCCGCCGAATCGGTCGGCGGACCCTCGCTGCCGTATGTCGCACTCCTGGACACCTGCGGACGCAGCGCATCGGTCCGTCGCCGTACTGCGTTCACACCAGGCCCAACAGTCGGCAGCCGCACGACGACTACGGGGGTGCGCCCCCGGGAGCCTTGAGAGGTATCCGAGAGAGATGTGGAGACCCTGTCATGGCGTCCTTCCTGTACCTACTGGGCCGGCTGGCCTTCCGCTGGCGCTGGTGCGTCGCACTGTTCTGGGTGGCCGTACTCGGCGCCGTCGGCGCCGGCGCGGCCCTCGCCCCCGCCGCACCCGACAGCAGCTTCTCGATGCCGGGCACCGAGTCCCAGAAGGCGTTCGACCTGCTGGCACAGCGCTACCCGGGAACGACGGCTGACGGTGCGTCGGCCCGGATCGTCTTCGTCGCCCCCTCCGGTCAGAAGGTCACCGCCACCGCCAACAAGGCGGCGATCGAGAAGGCCGTGGCCGAGGTGGCCGGCGGCACGCAGGTCGCCACCGCGGTGAACCCGTTCCAGGCGCAGGCAGTGAGCAAGGACGGCACCACGGCCTACTCGACCGTGTCCTACCAGGCAGTCGCCAAGAACCTCACCGACACGACCAAGAACACCCTGACGGACGCCGCCCAGCAGGCCCGGGATGCCGGGCTCAAGGTCGAGATCGGCGGCACCGCCCTGGAGAAGCAGCCCGCGGCAGGCGGTGCCAGCGAGGGGATCGGCATCCTGGTCGCGGCCGTGGTGCTGCTGATCACCTTCGGCTCCATCGCGGCGGCCGGCCTTCCGCTGCTGACCGCGATCGTGAGCGTGGGCGTCGGCGTCGCCGCGATCACCGCCCTGGGCAGCACCCTCGGACTCGCCAGCACGACCAGCACCCTGGCCATGATGCTGGGCCTGGCCGTCGGCATCGACTACGCCGTCCTGATCATCTCCCGCTACCGCGAGGAGCGCGGCAACGGATACGCCCCGCAGGAGGCGACGGCGCGGGCGGTGGGAACCGCCGGTTCGTCGGTGGTCTTCGCCGGACTGACGGTCGTCATCGGACTGGCCGGGCTGTCGGTGGTCGGTGTGCCGACGCTGACCAAGATGGGCCTGGCCGCCGCCGGGACGGTGATCATCGCTGTACTGGTCGCGCTGACGCTGGTCCCGGCCCTGCTCGGATTCTGGCAGCGCGCGGTCCAGCCGCGCGCCGTTCGCAAGGCCGAGCGCAAGGGCGTGCGTCCGCTGCACAGCGGCAAGAACCCCGCCAAGCTCAACGGGGGCGCCCGCTGGGCGAAGTTCGTGCTGCGCCGTCCGTTGCCGATCCTGCTGCTCGCGGTCGTCGGACTGGGTGTCATCGCCGTGCCGGTGACCCAACTGCACCTGGGCACCGCCGGGGACGAGGCCAAGCCCACCTCCACCACCGAACGCCGCGCCTACGACGACCTGGCCAAGGCCTTCGGGGCCGGGTTCAACGGCCCGCTGACGATCGTCGTCGACGCCAAGGGCGCCGCCGACCCCAAGACCGCCGTGACCGGCATCGCCCAGAAGATCAGCGCCACCAGCGGCGTCGTCTCCGTCTCGGCGGCCCGCTTCAACAAGGCGGGTGACACCGCGGTCTTCTCCGCCGTCCCGGCCACCGCGCCCAACGACACCAGGACCACGACCCTGGTGCACACCCTGCGGGACGAACGCTCCTCGATCACCGCCGGCACCGGCGCGACCTACCAGGTCTCCGGTACCACCGCCATCAACATCGACAGTGCCCAGAAGGTCCAGGGCGCGCTGATTCCCTACCTCGGCATCGTGGTGGGCCTGGCCTTCCTGCTGCTGATGATCGTCTTCCGGTCCGTACTGGTGCCGCTCAAGGCCGCGCTCGGCTTCCTGCTCTCGGTGCTGGCCGCACTGGGCTCGGTGGTCGCGGTCTTCCAGTGGGGCTGGCTGGCCTCGCTGCTGGGGGTCCACCAGACCGGACCGATCATGAGCCTGATGCCGATCTTCATGGTGGGCATCGTCTTCGGACTGGCCATGGACTACGAGGTCTTCCTGGTCTCCCGGATGCGCGAGGCGTACGTCCACGGCGAGCAGCCCAAGGACGCGATGGTCGCCGGACTGCGCACCAGCACCCGGGTGGTGGTCGCCGCCGCACTGATCATGATGGCGGTGTTCTCGGGCTTCATCGGCGCCGACGAAGCCATGATCAAGATGATCGGGTTCGGCCTGGCCATCGCCGTCCTGTTCGACGCCTTCGTGGTCCGGCTGGCCATCGTCCCCGCGGCGTTCGCGCTGCTCGGACAGAAGGCCTGGTGGATCCCGCGCTGGCTGGACCGGGTGCTGCCCAAGGTGGACATCGAGGGCGAAGGACTGGCCCGCCGCACCGCCGCCGCCGTACCGGACCACGCGGGTGCACCCGCGGACGAGGAGCACGCGGACCACGAGAGCTCCGTGGCGAGCCGCTAGTCCACAGCGCCCGTCGCGAGAGGAGAACCACGGTGAACACCCTGGCCGCTGTGGCACTGTCACTCGCCTCGGTCGTCGCCTATGCCGCCGCGGCGGCGGTGCAGCACCGCATCGCCGTCGCGCCGGCCCGCCCCGGAACGTTCTCGCTGCTGGGCCAGGGTGCCTGGTGGACGGCGGTCGCCCTGAACGGTGCCGGGGCGGCCGTCCATGTGGCCGCCCTGATGTACGGTCCGCTGACGCTGGTGGAACCGCTCGGCGCGCTCACCCTGGTCGCCGCCCTTCCGCTGGGCGCCCGCACCGCCGGTCGGCGGGTCGGCCGCAACGAGTGGCGCGGCGCCGTCCTCACCGTCGTCGGCTGCGCCGCGTTGCTGCCGGTCACGGCCGGTGCCTCGGTGCCGGGCGGCGGCCCGGGCGTGGCCGGTGCGACGGTCGTGGCGGCTGCCGCCCTCCTCTTCGTCCCGGTCGCTCTCGCCCTGCGGAGCGGCCGCCCTCGCATGATCGGCCTCGCGGTCGCCTCCGGCGTCACCTCCGGGACCGCCTCGGCGCTGGCCCAGACCCTGGTGCACACGGACCACCTGCTCTCCCCCGGGTCCGTCCTGACCGGAGCGCTCACCCTGGGCCTGGCGGTCGCCGGCCTGATGCTGGCTCAGGCCGCCTACACCGGCGGCCTGGGCGCTCCGCTCGCCGTCCTCACCCTCGCCGACCCGGTCGCCGCGGCGGCCATCGGCCTCACCGTCCTCGGCGAGCGCATGCACGGCGGCCTGCCCGCCGCAGCCCTGGCCGCCGTGGGCGCCGCGCTGGCGTCGTACGGGGTGGTCCTGCTCACCCGCCCCGGCGTCCGGCCCGAGCCCGTCACTCCGGCCGGCGCCCTCGGCCCGGCCGTACTGCGGTCTCAGTAGCCCGACAGCCAGCAGCCGCACGACGACCGAACAGACCCGCTCGGACAGCCTTGAGGGGTATCCGAGACAGATTCCGAAAGCAGGGGCACTGATGACGAACCACCTACGAACCGGGGCGGTCGCCGTGCTGGCCTGCGGTGCGCTGGTCGCCGCGCTCGGGCTGACCCACCACGGCCGGGACAGCGGTTCGGCCCCGGTGGGGCCCTATGTCGCGCTGGGGGACTCCTACACCGCCGGCCCCGACATCCCGGACCAGAACGGCACGCCGCTCGGCTGCGACCGCTCCAGCCAGAACTACCCGGCCCTGGTCGCCGCGGCGCTGAAGCTGCAGCCGGCCCAGATCAGCGACCGGTCCTGCAGCGGCGCCACCACCGCGGACCTCTCCGGTCAGCAGTCCACCGGGAACGGCACCAACCCGGCCCAGTTCACCGCGCTGACGTCCGACACCCGGCTGGTGACCCTGGGCATCGGCGGGAACGACATCGGCTTCAGCTCGCTGATCACCCGCTGCGTCGAGACCGGCGTGCTGTACAACGCGATCAAGCTCGGTGTGAGCATCGGCGACGACGCCCCCTGCCGCGCCCAGTACGTCTCCGGCGGCACCGACCAGGTCCAGCAGAAGATCGACGCGGCCGCGACGCGGGTGTCCGCCGCGCTGGACGAGATCAAGAAGCGCTCCCCCAAGGCCCGGGTGTACGTCGTCGGCTACCCCGCGGTCCTCCCGAGCGACGGCACCGACTGCGCCCGCTCGATGGGACTGGCCGCCGGCGACGTCAGCTATCTGCGGGAGAAGGAACAGGACCTCAACAGCATGCTCCAGCGCGAGGCGAAGGCCGCGGGCGCGGGGTACGTGGACACGTTCACCCCGTCGGTGGGGCATGACGCCTGCGCGGCGGCGGGCACCCGCTGGATCGAGCCCCTGGTCCCCTCTTCTCCTGCGGCCGCGGTGCATCCCAATGCACGGGGGGAGCGGGGTATGGCTGACGCGGTGTTGAGCACTGTTGCGGGATGAGCGGGGGTTTCTGAGGGGTGTTCGGCTGCGGACCGTAGTGGGCTTGTCGCGCAGTTCCCCGCGCCCCTAAGGGGGCTGCGACTAACCCACTGGGGGCAAGTTGCACCCCCCAGGGGCGCGGGGAACTGCGCGACAAACCATGCAGACGGCGCAGCCAGACTCAGTGCTCGCCCGCCGGGCGGGTCACCCACTCGCCGTTGACCCAGCCGCTGACCGTCTCGTAGCCGGGGCGGAACGAGCCCAGCCAGGAGACCCGCAGGTTCTGCTCCGCGGTGGAGACCTTCGGGGTGTAGCTGCTCGCCTCGGTGACCGGGCCGCCGGTGGTGTCGACGGCGATGTTCGGGTACGCGTAGATCGGCAGGCTGGCCGTGGTCCTGCCGGTGGAGTCCACCGTCGAGGCCAGCAGGCTGGACGGGGCCTTGCCCGCAGTGACCCAGGAGGTGACGGCCGTCAACGCGTCGAAGCTGGACGGACCTTGGCCGCCGCCGCAGTGGGCGACGCCCGGCAGCAGGAACAGGCGGGCGAAGTCGGTGGTGGACGCGCTGCCGCCCATGTACTTCTGCACGGCCTGGTAGTAGGAGATGGTGCCGACCGGGTTGATCGCCGGGTCGGCGTAGCCGGCCCACAGGATCAGCTTGCCGCCGGCGGCCTTGAAGGCCGTCAGATCGGGGTCGGTGGCGTCGAGTTCACCGTCGTTGGCCTTGGTGATCTTCGCGAACTCGGCCGCGGTGAACTTGACGTCCAGGTAGGACGCGGTGCCGTTGAAGGTGCCGGACGCGGAGACCAGGCTCTGCCAGGCGCCGGTGCCGATGCCGGCGTCAATGGTGGTCGCCTCGACCGTCCCGTTCCTGGGGACGATCCAGCCGGCCCAGTTGAGCTCGGAGCCGCGGGTCTCGTAACCCGGGTACAGCAGCTTGCCGTTGGAGTCCTTCACGCCGTCGTAGAGCTTGTTCACGGTGGTGACCTGAGCCGCCGTCAGGCAGTAGTCGGCGGTGGTGGAGGTCTGGGCGGCCTTGCACGCGATGCTGCTCGGCTGCCAGCTGCAGGCCAGCGGATCGGCCAGGTAGCCGGTCGCGGTGCCGCCGCAAGCCGCGAGCACGGCGTTGTGGATCGGGGTGAGGTCGGCCGCGGTCAGGACGGAGTTCACGCCGTCGGCGGCGGTGTTCGCCTGGGCGTTCCAGGCCTCCTCGAAGGCGTTGAGCTCGGTCTGGATCGAGGCCGGCGACCCGGCGATGATGCCGTTGAAGTCGGTGGGGTAGCGCTGGGCCTCGATCAGGGCCTCGCGGCCGCCGTCCGAGCAGCCGTCGAAGTAGGACTTCGCCGGGGCGCTGCCGTAGAAGCCCTTGATGACGGCCTTGGCGACCAGCGAGAGCTGGTGCTCGGACGAGTAGCCGAACACGGCCTTGAGTTCCGGGTCCTGGAAGGCGGGCGCGGTGAAGCCGCCGCCCTCGTGGCCCTCGTCGTCCGCGGCGACGGCGAAGTTGCCGGCGGTCGACTGGGCGCAGCCGGTGGCGGCGGCGGGGGTGCCGACGTTCACGTTGCCGCAGTAGCCGCCGCAGCCCTCCTGGAGGTACTCGCTCGCGTAGGTGCTGGTGGGCAGGTAGAGGGTGAAGTGGGTCTCCGGGGCGATGATGCCCTGGACCTCACAGGCGGCCCAGCTGCCCGCCGGGTTCGACGCGGCGGCGACCGAAGTCGCCGAGGTGATCGAGGTGTTGGCGCCGGCGAGCGCCAGCAGGTTGATGCTGCTGGTGACGCTCGCACAGCTGAGCGCGGGCTGGACGACGGCTGCGCTGCTCGCACTGGCTGCCGTCGCGGTGGTGGCCGTGGCTGCCTGCGCGCTGCTCTGTCCGCCGGAGGCCGACAGGCTCAGGCCGATGGCGAGGGCGAAGGTGAGGACGGACGTGGGGATCGTCCACCGGCTCCTGTGCCGAAGGAAACGAGGGGACATGGTGCGACTCCTGAATTGGCAGGTGGGTTGGAGTAGCTGAAAGGCATGGGTGAGCCGGGTCGCGCCTACTACGACCCGGCCACCCGCCCTCGTGTGCGGTGTCAGACTGCGGCGGATTCCGCCTCGATCATCGCGATCTCCGCCTCCTGCTCCTTCTTGCCGCCCAGCAGCGCGACCGTCACCACGCAGCAGACCAGCGCGGCGATCCCGCAGATCAGGAATCCGAGCGAGTAGCCGCTGTCCAGGGCCTTGACCGCGAGCGGGGCGGCCTTGCTGAACGGCACGTCGGCCGGGACGGAGTTGGTCGCGATCGCGCCCGCACCCTCGGCTGCGGCCTTGACCGCCGAGAGCGAGGAGTCACCCGCCAGTGCGGCGTTGAAGTTGGTCGCCGCCTTGCTCAGGGCGACCGCGCCGATCAGGGCCGGGCCCATGGCGAAGCCGAAGTCGCGCACCATGCTGGTGGTGGCGGCGGCCATGCCGGCCAGCTTGCTCGGCACCGTGTTGACCACAGTCGCGGTGACCGAGGAGACCGCGAAGGAGAAGCCGACGCCGACCAGTCCCATCGGCAGGATGATCGAGGGTAGCGAGGTCTGCGTGATCGGCAGCTGGGAGGCCAGGAACTGCCCGACGGCCATGAGCAGGAAGCCGCCGCCGAGAACCCAGCGCGGCTGGTAACGGGCCATCATGAAGGAGGTCAGCGGCAGCAGGAAGATGGTGAGACCGCTGAGCAGGATGAAGGCGAAGGCGGTGCGCATCGCGCTCTGGTGCTGGATGACCTCCATCCGGATGCTGATGGAGTAGGCGGTGCCGAGGAAGGAGAACATCCCGATCACGGTCACCGCGGCGGCCAGCGAGAAGGCGCGGTTGCGGAACAGGTCCATGCGCAGCAGCGGGTTCTCGACCCGCGTCTCGATCACCACGAAGGCGATCAGCAGCACGGCGGCGGCGATGAAGCAGCCGATGACCGTCGCGCTGCCCCAGCCGGCGGTCGGTCCCTCGATCACGGCGTAGAGCAGGGCGAACAGTCCCAGCCCGACCGCGGTCTGGCCGGGGACGTCCAGCGAGCGGCCCTCCGGGGAGCGCGAGTCGGTGGTGAAGAACCAGCAGAACACGGCCACGGCCGCGGAGAGGGCCGAGATGATCCAGAACGCCATCCGCCAGCTGCCGTAGGTGGCGGTCAGACCGCCGAGCATCGGGGCGATGAAGTTGCCCGTGGACAGCAGCGCCGCCCACAGCGCGATCATGCGGGCCCGGCCGGCGTGGGTGTGGCTGCCCGAGGCGATGATGGCCAGGGTCGTGGGGAACAGCGCCGCCGAGCCGAGGCCGGCGATGAACTGGCCGACGTACATCTGCGCGACACCGGTGGAGGAGCCGGAGATGATCTCGCCTATCAGCAGCAGCACGGCACCGCCGACCAGCAGCTTCTTACGGCCGAACAGGTCGCCGAGGACACCGAAGGTGAGCTCCAGGGCGGCGATCGGGAGCAGCGTGCAGTCGGAGATCCAGTCGAGCTGGGAGGCACCGGTGGGGTGCAGGACGGTCTGGAAGGTCCCGTTGAGAGTGGCCGGTACGGCCAGACCGATCTGGGCCAGACAGACCGCCAGCCCGACGGCGACGATGGTGGCCGTGTTGAGCGTTGTGTGCGAGACCGAACGGCGCGTTTCGGTGCTCGAGGCCCCCGGCGCGGACAGCGGGATGGACAAGGTGACCCCTTGGTTCGTGGAGAACTTCATTGTTTTCTCAGGTGGGGTAATGCGGTAACGGCGATGCGTTTCGGCGACTGTAGACCGAGGTCGATAGTGGCGCAATAGTTGAGACGAAAATTGTTGACAATGTTGTAGCCATCTCCTAGCGTAACCGTCAGTCGCACAGGAGTTGGCAGGGAAGGCAACATGAACACAACGAGCTCCACCACCGGCGCCCAGGCCACAGGGCCGCTACTGGTGATCAGCGCACACGCCGGTGACTTCGTCTGGCGGGCCGGCGGGGCCATAGCGCTCACCGCCGCTGCCGGACAGCGTGCCAAGGTGGTCTGCCTGAGCTACGGCGAACGCGGGGAGTCCGCCCGCGCCTGGCGCGAGGGCAAGAACCTGGAGGAGATCAAGGCGGTGCGCCGGGCCGAGGCCGAGCAGGCCGCGGCGGCGCTGGGCGCCGAGATCGAGTTCCTCGACGCCGGCGACTACCCCCTGCTGGAGACCCAGGAGCTGACGGACCGGCTGGTGCACGTCTACCGCGAGTTCGAGCCCGCCGTGGTGCTGACGCACACCCTGGCCGACCCCTACAACGGCGACCACCCCGCCGCGGCCCGGATGGCGATCCAGGCCAGGATCCTGGCCCAGGCGATCGGCTACGAAGCCCCCGGGGAGCCGCTCGGCGCGCCGCCGGTCTTCCACTTCGAGCCGCACCAGCCGGAGCAGTGCGACTTCAGGCCCGACACCCTGCTGGACATCACCTCCGTGTTCGACCGCAAGCGCAAGGCCATGGAGTGCCTGCCCGCCCAGCAGCACATGTGGGACTACTACACCGACCTGGCCAAGCGCCGCGGCGTCCAGCTCAAGCGCAACGCGGGCCCCAACCTCGGCCTGCCGCACACCTGCATGGCCGAGGCCTTCGTCCGGCTCTACCCGCAGACCACCGGAGTACTCGCATGAGCGCACCCAGGAACGTCGTGATCACCGACCCGCCGCGGGCCGAGGCCGAGCACGTGGAGGCGCTGGCCCGGTACGGCGTGGCCACCGTGCACGAGGCGATGGGCCGCACCGGCTACCTCGGTCCCGGGCTGCGCCCGGTGCACCTGGGCTCCCGCATCGCCGGGACGGCGGTGACGGTGCTGTCCTGGCCCGGGGACAACCTCATGATCCATGTCGCGGTCGAGCAGTGCCGGCCGGGCGACATCCTGGTGGTGACCACCACCTCGCCGTCCACCGACGGCATGTTCGGGGACCTGTTCGCCACCGCCCTGCAGCACCGGGGCGTGCGCGGCCTGGTCATCAACGCCGGCGTCCGCGACGTCGCCGACCTGCACGCCATGGGCTTCCCGGTCTGGTCCGCGGCGGTCAGTGCACAGGGCACGGTCAAGGCCACCCCCGGCTCGGTCAATGTGCCGGTCACCATCGGCGGGCAGACGGTCAGGCCCGGCGACGTGGTGGTCGCCGACGACGACGGCGTGCTGGTCGTCCCGCGCCTGGACGCGGCCGGAGCCGTGGTCGCGGCCAAGGCCCGCACCGACAAGGAGGACGCCACCCGCGCCGCCTTCCGCGAGGGCCAACTCGGCCTGGACCGCTACGGGTTGCGGGACCAGGTCAAAGCCCTGGGCATCGAGTACCTCAGCGCCGACGAGTACGCCCGCCGCGGCGACTCCTGACCAGGAAGGCGGCGTCATGCCTCCCACCTCGAACGGCCTGCCCTGCATGCTGATGCGTGGCGGCACCTCCAAGGGCGCCTACTTCCTGGCCGAGGACCTGCCGGCCGACCCGCAGGAGCGCGACCAGCTGCTGCTCCGGGTCATGGGCACCCCCGACCCCCGGCAGATCGACGGCATCGGCGGCGCCCACCCGCTCACCAGCAAGGTCGCCGTCATCTCCCGCTCCCCCGATCCGGACGCCGACGTCGACTACCTCTTCCTGCAGGTCGGTGTGGAGGCGGCGACCGTCTCCGACCGGCAGAACTGCGGCAACATCCTGGCCGGCGTCGGCCCCTTCGCGGTCGAACGCGGCCTGGTCGCCGCGGCCGACGGGCAGACCCGGGTACGGATCCGGATGGTCAACTCCGGCGCCCTGGCCACCGCCTCCTTCCCCACCCCCGGCGGGGTCGTCGACTATGACGGCACCACGGCCATCAGCGGAGTCCCCGGCACCGCAGCCGCCGTACTGCTGGACTTCGCCGACACCGAGGGCTCGGCCGGCCACGGCCTGCTGCCCACCGGCAGGCTCCGCGACCTCATCGACGGCGTCGAGGTCACCTGCATCGACAACGGCATGCCGGTGGTCGTCGCGGCCGCCGCCGACCTGGGCGTCACCGGCTACGAGACCCCCGCCGAACTCGCCGCCGACACCGCACTCGTCGCCCGGATCCAGTCACTGCGGCTCAAGGCCGGCCAGCTGATGGGCCTGGGCGACGTCACCGACGCCCCCGTCCCGAAGACCACCCTGGTCGCGCCGCCACGGGACGGGGGCGCCGTCAGCACCCGCACCTTCATACCGCTGCGCCCGCACGCCTCGATCGGCGTGCTCGGCGCCGTCACGGTGGCCACCGCGGTGCTGCTGGAGGGAGCGGTCGGACACGATCTGGCCCTGCTGCCCGCCCCCGGCACCGCCCTCGGCATCGAGCACCCCACCGGCCGGCTGGACGTCGTGGTCGAGGTCGATCTCGACACCGGCATCGCCCCGCCCCGGGTGCGCCGCTCCAGCCTGGTGCGCACCGCGCGCAAACTGTTCGACGGCACCGTCTTCCCCCGCCCCAGCTCCTAGCGACAGCCCAGTAAGAAGGCCTCCACCATGGCACCCAAGCACGAGATCGCCCACCTGGCCCATGTCGAACTGCTCACCCCCGAGCCGGAGAAGAGCCTGGACTTCTTCACCCGGATCATGGGCCTGACCGAGAACGGCTCCGACGGTGACTCGGTCTACCTGCGCACCTGGGACGACTACGAGCACCACTCGCTGAAGCTGACGGCCCATCACACCTCGGGCATCCGCCGTACCGGTCTGCGGGCCGGCAGCCAGGAGGCCCTGGAGCGCCGGGTGAAGGCCATCGACGAGGCGGGCCTCGGCATCGGCTGGCAGGACGGCGACCCCGGCCTGGGCCCGACCTACCTCTTCCGCGACCCGGACGGCCACGAGTTCGAGCTCTACTGGGAGAGCGAGTGGTACCAGGCGCCGCCGGAGCTCGCCCCCGCGCTGAAGAACCAGCCCCAGGCCTACCCGGGCCGCGGGGTCGCGGTGCGCCGGCTGGACCACATCAACTACCTCGCCGCCGAGGTCGAGTCCTCCTCCGAGTTCGTCCGGGACGTGCTGGGCGCCCACACCACCGAGGAGATCCTGCTCGACAACGGGAACATCGGCGGACGCTGGCTGACCTTCACCAACAAGTCCTACGACCTGGTCTACACCCGGGACTGGACCGGCAGCCACGGCCGGCTGCACCACATCGCCTTCGCCACCGACACCCGCGAGGACATCCTCCGCGCCGCCGACATCTTCCTGGAGAACGGCGTCCACATCGAGACCGGCCCGCACAAGCACGCCATCCAGCAGACGTTCTTCCTCTACGTCTACGAGCCCGGCGGCAACCGGATCGAGCTGTGCAACCCGCTGACCCGGCTGGTGCTGGCGCCGGACTGGAAGACCATCACCTGGACCGAGGCCGAACGCGCCAAGGGCCAGGCCTGGGGGCTGAAGACGATCGAGTCCTTCCACACCCACGGCACCCCGCCGGTGGAGCCGCCGCCGGCCGGATGACACCGGCTAGCATGAGAGAAACATTATTGTCGCCAATCTGGGGAGTGGGCATGGCTACGCGCGCTGACGCGGCAGGAACTGTGGGAGCCGTGGGAGTCGTGGGGCCGACGGTGGCCGACACCATCCGGGAGGCCATCACCAGCGGGGAGTTCGCACCCAACCAGCGGCTGGTGGAGGCCGAGCTGTCCCAGCAGTTCGGCGCCAGCCGGGCCGCGGTCAGGAACGCGCTGGCCCAGCTGGCCACCGAGGGCCTGGTCGAGCGGATCCAGAACCGCGGCGCCCGGGTCCGCGCCGTCTCACTGGCCGAGGCCATCGAGATCACCGAGGTCCGGATGGTGCTGGAGGGCCTGTGCGCGGCCAAGGCGGCCGAGCGCGTCACCGAGGACGACCGCACCGAGCTGCGCGAGATCGGCGCCGGCATGCAGGAGGCCGTGGCCTCCGGAGACGTGTTCGGCTACTCCGACCTCAACCGCCGGCTGCACGCCCGCATCCTGGCGGTCAGCGGCCAGACCACCGCCTGCGCCGTCCTGGAGCGGCTGCACGGGCAGAACGTCCGGCACCAGTTCAAGCTGGCCATGCACCCGGGACGGCCCAACGTCTCGCTGCCCCAGCACCTGGCCGTCATCGAGGCCGTGTGCTCGGCGGACGCGGAGGCCGCCGAGGCCGCCATGCGCACCCACCTGCGCAGCGTCATCGAGACCCTGCCCGAGGTGGACAAGGACCGGCCCCGCCGGGCGCTCGCCGGAGCGTGAAGTCGGGTCTGGTGAAGGGGTCCTGACTGTTGGTCAGGACCCCTTCTGACTGCCTCAGCCGATCGACTCCGAGCGTTGGACGGTCCCGGTGATGCCCGCGGCGTCCTGCCCGGCCAGCAGCACGGCGGCCCTGGCCATCGCCTCCGGGGGTTCCACCGCCTCCGGGGGAATCTCCCGACCGCCACCGCTCGCGGCCCAGCCCTCGGTGAGCACCACCCGGGACGGAGCCAGGCAGTTGACCGCGATGTTGTCGGGCTTCAGTTCGGCCGCCAGCCCCAGGTAGAGGCGCTCGACGGCGGCCTTGGAGACCCAGTAGGCGTTGGCGCCCCGGTCGGTCATGCCGACCCCGCCGGTGGTCACCGCCACCAGCGAGCCGCCGCCGCGTGCCCTGAGGTGCGGGATCACGGCCCTGGTCACCAGGAACACCCCGGTCAGGTTGACGTCCAGGCAGAGCTGCCAGCGCTTCAGCGGCGTGGTCTCCACCGGGCCGAGCCAGAGCACCCCGGCGTTGGCGATCAGGATGTCGATCCCGCCGAACTCCTTGACCGTCGCGGCCACGGCCGCCTCGACCGAGTCCTCGGCGGTGACGTCGCAGGGGACCGCCAGGGCCCGGCCGCCCGCGTTCGTGATCCGTTCCGCGACCGCATGGATCGTGCCGGGCACCCGTCCCTCCTGCTCGGAGCGGGCGGCGACGGCGACCGAGGCCCCGGCCTCCGCGAGGGCCAGCGCGACCGTCCGGCCGATGCCCCGACTCGCCCCGGCGACGAACGCCACTTTTCCTGTCAGCGGCTTCTCCTCAACTTCTCTTCGTGATGTCCGCGCGCGAAGGGCTGCCGACCGCGGGTTCACGTGGGGGTACGGGGGGTCGCCCCCCGGAGGGTTGGAGTCCGCCAGCGGGCCGCTCACTTCGGCGGGAACCTGAGGCCGCCGTCGAGGCGGATGACCTCGCCGTTGAGGTAGCCGTTCTCGCAGATGTGCTGGACCAGGGCCGCGTACTCGGGCGACTGGCCCATCCGCTTGGGGTGCGGGACCTGCGGACCCCAGTAGGCCTCCAGCTGGTCGCCGGCCTTCCCGTAGGCCGGGGTCAGGAAGGTGCCCGGGGCGATGGTGACCACTCGGATGCCGAGCGGCGAGAGGTCACGGGCGGCGACCAGGGTCATGCTCACCACCCCGCCCTTGGCTGCGGCGTAGGGCAGTTGGCCGATCTGGCCCTCGTAGGCCGCGATAGACGCGGTGTTGACGATCACGCCCCGGTCGCCGCCCTCGGCCGGCTCCTGCTTGGCGATGGCGGCCGCGGCCAGCCGCAGCACATTGAAGACGCCGGTGAGGTACACCTCGATCGTGGTCCGGAAGCCCGCGAGGTCCAGCGGTTCTCCGGTCTTGCCGATCAACCGCCCGCCGCTGGCGGGACCGCCGTGGGCGTCCACCGAGATCCGCAGCGGCCCCTGCGCCGCCGCCTCCTCCATCGCCGCCTTGACGTCGCTCTCGGAGGTGGCGTCGGTCCGCACATAACGGACACCCAGCTCCTGCTCCAGCACCTTGCCCTTCTCATCGGCGAGGTCGGCGACGACCACCTTCGCCCCAGCCGCGTGCAGGCGACGGACGGTGGCTTCGCCCAGGCCTCCCGCGCCGCCGACCACGACCGCGGAACTCCCACTGATCTGCATGAAGGCTTCCCTCTCTTGCGAACGGTACTCTTGAGGTAGGAGAATAGCATTCTCATGAATATCACCATGGTCCTTGAGATGGCGGCTTCGGCAGGCGATCGGACGGCGGTGACGGCAGGCGGCCGTTCACTGACCGCCGGGGAACTGCTGCGGCTCGCCCATGCAGCCGCCCACCGATTCCGGCACTACAGAGCCGTGCTGTACCTGGGTGCCAACCACGCCGCCTACCCGGTCGCCCTGTTCGGCGCGGCCGTGGCCGGTGTCCCCTTCGTGCCGCTCAACTACCGGCTCGGCGACGAGCAGTTGACCGGCCTGCTGGCCCGCCACCCCGGAGCCCTGGTGCTCCGTCCGGCGGATCTGGACGCCCTGCTCGACGCCCCCGAGCCGGCGTCGGCGGACCCCCTGGACCCGGCCCCCCAGGAGGAGGATGCCGTCGCCGTCCTGCTCTACACCAGCGGGACGACCGCCGCGCCCAAGGCCGCCGTGCTGCGCCACCGGCACCTGCTCGCCTATGTGCTGAACACCCAGGAATTCCAGTCCTCCGGGGAGGAGGACGCAGCGCTCGTGGCGGTGCCGCCGTACCATGTGGCCGGGCTGATGAACCTGCTGACCAACCTCTACTCCGGCCGCCGGGTGGTCTACCTCGACGCGTTCGACGCCGAGGGGTGGCTGCGGACCGTCCGCAGGGAGCGGGTCACCCACGCGATGGTGGTGCCCACCATGCTCGCCCGCATCGTCGCCCAGGTCAGGGGCGACGACGCCGACACCCCCACTCTGCGCAGCCTCGCCTACGGTGGCTCGCGGGCCCCGCGGCCGGTCGTGGAACTGGCCCTGCGCACGTTCCCGGGCACCGGCTTCGCCAACGCCTACGGCCTGACCGAGACCGCCTCCTCGATCGCGGTGCTGGGCCCCGACGACCACCGCGAGGCGCTGGCCTCGGACGATCCGGCCGTACGGGACCGGCTCGGGTCGGTCGGCCGGGCTCTGCCGGGCATCGAGATCCAGATCCGCACCGAGGACGACAAGCCGGCCGAGGCCGGGACCACCGGGCTGGTGTTCGTCCGCGGCGACCAGATCTCCGGCGAGTACGGCGGACGCAGCGTCCTGGACCCGGAGGGCTGGTTCGCCACCCGGGACCGCGGCCGGCTGGACGCCGACGGCTACCTCTTCATCGAGGGGCGCGCCGACGACACCATCATCCGCGGCGGCGAGAACATCGCCCCCGCCGAGATCGAGGACGTCCTGCTCTGCTTCCCCGGGATCACCGAGGCGGCGGTGCTCGGAGTGTCGGACCCCGAGTGGGGGCAGCGGATCGTCGCCGTCCTGGTCGGCGCCGGGGACGCGGAGGAGATCCGACAGTGGGTCAGGGACCGGCTGCGCTCCTCCAAGACGCCCGACGCCGTCGTGTTCCGCGCCGAACTGCCGAAGACCGACACCGGAAAGCTGCTGCGCCGCACCCTACTGGCCGAACTGGAGACCACCCATGCCTGAAGCAGTCCTCGTGTCCGCCCTGCGCACCCCCGTCGGCACCTCCTTCAAGGGGACCCTGCGCGACACCAACGCCTTCGACCTGGGCCACCACATCGTGAGCGCGGCGGCGGAGGGGCTGGACCCGGCCCTGATCGACGACGTGATCCTGGCCGAGGGCCTCTACGGCGGCGGGGTCATCGCCCGGCACGCCGCGATCACCGCCGGTCTCACCGCCGTCCCCGGGCTGGCCCACAACCGGCACTGCGCGGCGAGCCTGGCCTCGGTCCAGAGCGCGGCCGCGAGCATCCGGGCGGGAATGGACCAGCTGGTCATCGCCGGCGGGGTGAACTCCTCCTCCACCGGGCCCCGTTCCCGGATCAAGGTCGACGGGGAACTGGTCGACTGGAACCCGCCCACCCACCCCGACCGTCCGGACGCCCCCAACCTCGACATGTCGATCACCGTGGGCTGGAACACCGCCGTCCGGGCCGGGATCACCCGCGCCGAGATGGACGCCTGGGCGCTGCGCTCGCACCGCAACGCCGTGCGCTCCATCGACGCGGGCCACTTCAAGGAGGAGATCGTC
The DNA here is from genome assembly GCF_041261405.1 of Streptacidiphilus sp. EB103A. NCBI lineage: Bacteria > Bacillati > Actinomycetota > Actinomycetes > Kitasatosporales > Streptomycetaceae > Streptacidiphilus > Streptacidiphilus sp. EB103A. The sequence goes on from NZ_JBGCAQ010000004.1 coordinate 313,036, forward strand.
CCGATCGAGACCGTGCACGGGGTGTTCTCGGTCGACGAGCACCCGCGCCGGGAGACCAGTGCCGAGAAGCTGGCCGCACTGAAGGTGCTGCACCCGGAGATCGAGGGCTTCAGCATCACCGCGGGCAACGCCGCCGGGGTCAACGACGGCGCGGCCGCGCTGGTGGTCGCCAGCGACCGGCTGGGACTGCCGACCCTGGGCACCGTCCGGGCCTGGGCCTCGGTCGGCGTGGACCCCGCCGAGACCGGTCTGGCCTCGGTCCCGGCGATCACCAAGGCGCTGGCCCGAGCCGGCCTGTCGGTCTCCGACGTGGACCTGTTCGAGATCAACGAGGCCTTCGCGGTGGTGCCGGTCGCCGCCTGCCGACTGCTCGACATCGACCCGGAGTTGGTGAACGTCAACGGCAGCGGCTGCTCGCTGGGCCACCCGATCGCCGCCACCGGCGCGCGGATGCTGGTCACCCTGGTGCACGAACTGCGCCGCCGCGGCGGCGGCGTGGGCGTGGCGGCGATGTGCGCGGGCGGCGGCATGGGCTCGGCCACCGTCGTCGAGGTCCCGGCGCCGTGACCGACGGACACGCCGGTCCCCTCACCGGCCTGCGTGTCCTGGAGCTCGCGGGGCTGGGACCCGCTCCGCACGCCGCCATGGTGCTGGCCGACCTCGGCGCCGACGTGGTGCGGGTCGAGCGGCCGTCCGGGCGGGCCCTGCGGCTCGGCCCGGACGGCGCCACCGACATCGTGCTGCGCGGCCGCCGCTCGGTCGCCGCCGACCTCAAGCAGCCCGAAGACCTGGCCCTGGTACGGGAGTTGGCGGCCAGAGCGGATGTGCTGGTGGAGGGTCTGCGGCCGGGGGTCGCCGAACGGCTCGGGGTCGGTCCCGACGAGTGCCTGCAGCGCAATCCCCGGCTGGTCTACGGCCGGATCACCGGCTGGGGGCAGACCGGTCCGCTGGCCCAGGCTCCCGGGCACGACCTCAACTACATCGGCCTCACCGGCGTGCTCCACGCGATGGGCCGGGCCGACGGTCCGCCGGCTCCCCCGCTCAACCTGGTGGGGGACTTCGGCGGCGGATCGATGCTGCTGGTCGTGGGCGTCCTGGCCGCGCTGTGGGAACGCTCGCGTTCCGGAGCCGGGCAGGTCGTCGACGCCGCCATGGTCGACGGGACCGCCCTGCTGGGCCAGATGACGCTGGCCCTGCGCGGCATGGGCGCCTGGTCGGACCAGCGCGCCTCCAACCTCCTGGACGGAGCCGCCCCGTTCTACGACACCTACACCTGCGCAGACGGCCGCTATGTCGCGGTCGGCGCACTGGAGCCGCAGTTCTTCGCGGCCCTGCTGGACGGACTGGGTCTCGACCCGGCCGCGCTGCCCGCCCAGGACGACCGCGACGGCTGGCCGGCGCTGCGGGCCCGCTTCACCGAGCTCTTCGGCTCCCGTCCCCGGGACGAGTGGGCCGCGCGGTTCGCCGGGACTGATGCATGCGTCACTCCCGTGCTCACCTTCGCGGAAGCGGGCGCGCACCCGCACCTGGTGGCCCGCTCCACCCTGACCGAGGTCGACGGCGTGCTCCAGGCCGCCCCCGCCCCGCGCTTCTCCCGCACCCCCAGCGCGCGGCCCGAAGCCCCGGGCGCACCGGGGAAGGACACCGAGGCGGTGCTCAAGGACTGGGGTGTGAAGGTTTTCTGATTCACGGTCAGCGAGCAGTCCAGCCGCCGTCGACGATCACGGTCTGCCCGGTGACATAGCTCCCGGCGTCCCCGGCCAGCCAGAGCACGGCGCCGACGATGTCGTCGGGGGTGCCTTCCCGCGGCAGCGGGGTGTTGCGGCGCAAGTACTCGGCGGCGCGCTCGCTCTCGTAGAGCGGGCTGGTGATCTCGCTGCGGAAGAAGCCGGGGGCCACCGTGTTCACCCGGATCGAGTGCCGCGCCCACTGCACCGCCAGCTCGGCGGTCAGCCCGGACAGGCCGGCCTTGCTCGCCGCGTAGGACGCCTGCGGGATACCGGGGATGCCGACCAGGCCGCTGATGGACGAGACATGGACGATGCTCCCCCGGCCGACGGCGCGCATGTGCGGGAAGACCGCCTGCGCGAGCATCAGCGGGGCCAACAGGTTGAGGTCCAGGGTCCGACGGACGCCGTCCAGCGGCTCATCCTCGGCCCGCTCGCTGTTGAACATGTTCCCGGCCGCGTTGACCAGGATCTCGGGCGGCCCCAGGCCCTCGACCACGGCGGGGACCACCGAGCCGACCCGGTCCGAATCCGACAGGTCGCAGGCGACGGCGAGGCCGTCGATCTCCTTGGCCAGCTCCTCCAGCCGGTCCTGACGGCGCGCCACCACGGCCACCCGGGCGCCGAACGCGGCCAGGGCGCGGGCGACCGAGGCCCCCAGTCCCGAAGAGGCACCGGTCACGATCGCGACCCGTCCCTGCAGGCCGAACATCCGTACTGCCGCATCCGGGTCCGACACGTGGGCCTCTCCGAGTTCTTGGGGATTCGTGCTTCGCTTTCCGCCAGGTCAGCCGCGACGGAAGCGCATCCGGCTCCTGGACGACGCTGCGTCGATCACCCGGTCCTTGAGGCTGCGGCACACCCAGCGCTGGGTCGCCGTCAGATGCTCCCCCGCGATCCGCGCGGCTTCGTCGGCGTCGCCCTGTTCGATGCTCTCCACCAGGCGTTCGTGCGCCCGTTGGGCGACGGCGCGGTCGGCGCGCGAGGGGTAGGAGCCACGCGACACCTGGGCGTCCGCCCACGCCTCCTCCTGGACCGACCAGAGCGAGGTGAGGCTCTTCACCACGACGCGCAGCGTGACATTGGGGTCGAACCCGACGACGGTGTCGTGGAATGCGCGCGAGGACCGGGTGAACGCCGCGCCGTCGTCGATGCATCCCTCACTCTCGGCCAGCAGCTCCCGCAGCCGCGGCGCCAGGACCCGCTTGCGGTCGCGGTCCGACCGCTGTGCGCAGTGGGCCGCGCACAGCGGTTCCAGCGTGGCGAGCGCGGCGCCCAGGTCCGGAACCCCGACCTGCATCGCCTGGAGCGTCAGGCCCAGGGCGTAGCCGGCCGTCCCGATGTCCGGCGCGTGCACGATGGCGCCGCCGCGGTTGCCGCGCAGCACGGTGACGAAGCCCTCGGTCTCCAGGATTCGCAGCGCCTCGCGCACCGAGGGGTGGCTGACGCCGAACTCGGCGACCAGCTCCTCCTGCTTGGGGAGCGTCGAGCCGTCGGTGATGCCGCCTGCCAGGATCCGGTCGCGCAGCGCCGCAGCGACCTGCTCCGCCATCCGCATCTGCCCGATCCTGACGTGCTCGGACCCTGTTCGTTCCATGATTACAAGGTTAGCAGTGATAGTCCGTCACCCCCTCAGCCTCCGGTCCCGGCGAGCAGCTCGGGAAGCCGGGTGCGTTGCACCTTGCCCATCGCGTTCACCGGCAGGGCGTCGACCTGGGACCAGACCTCGGGAACCTTGTACGGCGCGAGCTCGCGTCGGCACAGCCCGGCCAGTGCTTCCAGGTCCAGCGGCGGGCCGGCGCTCTGGACCACGGCGCCCACCCGCTGTCCGAGGCGCTCGTCGGGCACCGCGTACACGGCGACCACGGCGACGTCCGGGTGCGTCGCGATGACCCGTTCCACCTCCAGCGGGTAGACATTGGCCCCGCCCCGGACGATGACCAGCTTCTTGCGGTCCAGTACGGTCAGCCACCCGTTCTCGTCGACGGTGCCGATGTCACCGGTGGGAACCGGTCCCGGCGCCTGCGGCCGGACGCCGCCGTCCTCCCAGACGCCGAGCATCGGCCGCCACCTGTCCGCCCACGGACCGGAGGCGGTCCCGCTCAGCCGCAGCTCGCCCAGCTCGCCTGCCGGGAGGCGGCGCCCCTCGTCGTCGTAGGCCGCGACGTCGTAGTGCGGCAGCACCCGCCCACTGGTACCCGGGCGCCACTGGTCACCCGCCGGGTCGATGGACACCACGGTCGGCGCCTCGGTCAGTCCGTAGGTGACCCGGGGCACCAGGCCGTGCGCGGCAGCGAAAGCCTGGCGCAGGGAGTCCGAGGTGTCACTGCCGCCGCTCCACACCTCCCGCAGCGAGCCGAGGTCGAAGTCCGGTCTCCCGGCCAGGTCGTAGAGCTGCGCGGGCGCACCGTTCCACACCGTGACCCGCCGACCGGAGATCCACTCGGCGACCCCTTCGACATCGCGCCGGTCCATCACCACCGAGCACCCGCCGGCCTGTGCGGTTAGCAAGGTGGACAGAACCATCAGATTGAGAATCGTCAACGGGAAGCTGTCGCCCTTGCGCAGCTCGGGTCCCCAGCCCCGAGTGGCGACCAGCACCGCGCCCGGCAGCAGCAGATTGCGCTGGCTGTGCACGATCGCCTTGGGGCGTCCCGAGGTCCCGCTGGTGAAGGCGATCCCGGCCGGGGCGTCGAGGTCCACCTCGACTCGGGGAACCTCTTCGTGATGGTCCATCAGTTCGGCCCACTGATCAGGGTCGACCCGGCCCGGCGACTCCAGCCGGTAGCGGGGACCGGCCAGCACGACCGCAGGGTCGCAGAGGTCGTGCAACTCCTGCTGCTCGCCGGCCGGGAGCGCTTCGCCGAACCCGGCCCAGACCGCCCCGATCCGCTGCGCGCCGTGGAAGGCCGCGACGATGTCCAGGTCGTTGGGCAGACAGGCCGCGACCCGGTCGCCCGGGCGCACCCCGAGTGACCACAGCGCTCCGGCCGCCCTCCGCGCCTGCTCGTCGAGTTCGGCGTAGGACCAGACGCCGGAGACCGCCTCGACCGCGTCGGCACCCGGGCGCAGTGCGAGTTGGGCGTCCAGCACCTGCGCGATCGAGCCGGGAAGGGCGACGCTGCTCATGGCATCCTTGATATCACTATCCTTGTAAAGATTAAAGCTATAGCCCCCCGAGGCCGGCGCCTGGCCGTTGACGCCACAGCCGCACCGTGAAAATGTGATCCTCGCATGTGAGAATAAACTTCTCTCGGCTCCGGAGTGGCAGTGACGGAGAGGTACTTACGGTGACGAACGACTTCGAGGCGATGGACTACTTCCGGGACGACGCGCTCGTCGCGGACCCGTACCCCTATCTGGACGCCCTGCGCGAGCAGTGCCCGGTGCGGCGCGAATCCCATCACGACGTGCTGATGGTGACCGGCTACGACGAGGCCGTGGAGGTGTTCCACGATGCCAAGACGTTCTCGTCCTGCATCGCGGTGACCGGCCCCTTCCCCGGGTTCCCGGTCCCGCTCGTGGGCGACGACCTGACCGAGCTGATCGAGCAGCACCGCGACGAGCTCCCCATGAGCGACCAGCTCCCCACGATGGACCCGCCCACCCACACGGACCACCGCGGGCTGCTGATGCGCCTGATCACACCCAAGCGCCTCAAGGAGAACGAGGAATCCATGGCGCGGCTCGCCGACCGCGTGCTGGACACCTTCCTCGCCGACGGCGAGGGCGAGTTCATCAGCGGCTTCGCCGGCCCCTTCACCCTGTTGGTCATCGCCGACCTGCTCGGCGTCCCCGAGGAGGACCTGGGCGAGTTCCTGGAGCGGATGCAGCACCGGCCGCAGTCGGCCGGCGGCCTCGGCAGCACCGGCGACGACACCCTGGCCCACTCCCCGATGGAGTTCCTCTACGAGCGGTTCGCCGCCTACATCGAGGACCGCCGCCGCGAGCCGCGCGACGACGTGCTCACCGGCCTGGCCACCGCAACCTTCCCGGACGGTTCGATCCCCGAGGTCGGGGACGCGGTACGGGTCGCCGCCAATCTCTTCTCGGCGGGCCAGGAGACCACCGTCCGGCTGCTCAGCTCCGCGTTCAAGCTGATCGCCGAGGACCCCGAGCTGCAGCGGCTGCTGCGCGGTGACCGCACCCGCGTCCCCAACTTCGTCGAGGAGACCCTGCGGATGGAGAGCCCGATCAAGGGCGACTTCCGGCTGGCGCGGGTGCCGACCACCGTGGGCGGGGTCGACGTCCCGGCCGGCACCACGCTGATGGTGGTGAACGGGGCCGCCAACCGCGATCCGCGCCGCTTCGAAGACCCGGGCACCTTCGACCCCGCCCGCACGAACGCCCGTCAGCACCTCGCGTTCGGGCGCGGAATCCACGCCTGCCCCGGCGCGCCCCTGGCCCGGGCCGAGGGCCGGGTGGGGATCGAGCGGCTGCTCGACCGCACCTCCGACATCCGGATCTCGGAACGCGTGCACGGCCCGGACGACGCCCGCCGCTTCCAGTACCTCCCGACCTTCATCCTCCGCGGCCTGACCCACCTGAACCTTGACATCACGCCCGCCGACATCACGCCCGCCGAGGAGACCGCCCGATGAAGGTCACCGTCGACGAGGACAGCTGCCGGGGCCACGGGGTCTGCTGGACGATCTGCCCCGAGGTGTTCGACCTCTCCGACGACGGCTACGCCGTGGTGGAGCCGTCGGAGGTCCCGGTCGAGTACGAGGCGGCGGTCCGCACCGCCGTCACGACCTGCCCCGAGCACGCCATCACCGCGAACTGACACCACGTCACAGTCATAGGAGATCCATGCCCAAGGGTTACGTCATCCTGACCGAAGCCGTCAGTGATCAGGCCGGCATCGACGCCTACGCCCGGGCCGCCGGTCCGTCGATGGTCAGCGGCGGCGCATCCGTCCTGGCCGCCGACGGACAGCCCCAGGTCCTCGAAGGCAGCTGGCACGGCGACCGCACGGTCGTCCTCGAGTTCGCCTCGGTGGAGGCAGCCCACGCCTGGTACGAGTCGCCCGAGTACGAGAAGGCCAAGCCGCTGCGGCAGGCCGCGGCCGAGACCAACGCGGTGATCGTCACCGGCTTCGAGATGCCGCCGCGGCCGGCCCGGGCTCCGGCGTCGTGACCGGACAGCAGCCTACTGGGGATCGGAGTGGCGGCGCGCGAAGAGAATCCCTCCGAGCCTGCTCTCGGCCGAGCTGAGAGTCATCTGCGCCTCGACCGCGAAGCCGGCTTCGTTGAGCCAGGCTGCCACTTGGTCGGGCCGGCGGCGATGGACGTGGACCTTCATCGGATGGCCGCCGTAGCCCTGCGTCTTCAGCTGTGTCTCGTCACCGACGTGGAAGCTGAGCAGCAGTGGACCACCGGGCCGCAGCACTCGCCGGAAGTGCGCGAGGACCGAGCCGATCTCGTCGTCGGGGATGTGGATCAGCGAGTACCAGGCGACCAGGCCGGCCATCGAGGCGTCGGAGAGGTCGAGGTCCGTCATGGACCCGATCTCGAACCGCAGCCTGGGGTGCTCACGCCGGGCCGACTCGATCATCGCCGGCGACAGGTCGATCCCGAACGTGTCCACGCCCAGATCACACAGGTAGGCCGTAATCCTTCCCGGCCCGCATCCCACGTCCGCGACCGGCCCGCCGCCGTTGGCGCGGACCAGGTCGGCGAACAGTGCCAGGACCGCGCGTTCGTAGGGCGTTTCGTCCAACAGGTTGCGCACCTGGTCCGCATAGCTCGCGGCGACGGTGTCGTAGGACGTCCGGGTGTCCGCCAACCAGCCTTCAGTGTTCACGCGCTGACACGGTATTCGCCCGTGATGAGCTGGTAGAAGATGGGCTCACCGGTCGTCGTGACCCGGTGCCGGAAGCGCGTTCGTTCCAGCATCGCGAAATCACCGTCGGCCACCAGCTGGTCGACGGTGGCGCCGAAGCCGTCCGGATCCGACTCGTCCATCCACCGCTCGTCGATCGTGAAGGCCACCGGGGCGCCAGGGGGCAGGGCCGCGAGCGCGTTCCTGAGGGCCTGTGGTGTGGCGTGTGTGCCGCCGAACGCCCCGGCCGACACCAACCCGCCGAGCGCGTACGGGCGCAGTTCCTCGCGGAGTGCGCCGTCGTGGGAGAAGTTGCCGACCACGTAGTCGGCGTAGACGCCTGGCCGGTCGCGCAGACTCGCCACGCGCGCGTCCGGCAGCGAGTCGACGCCGACGACCCGGGCCACGCCACCGCGACGCAGCAGCTCGCCGACCGCTCCCGTGCCGGCGCCGACGTCGAGCACCGTCATCGAGCCGGGCTCCAGCCCGAGGCGCTCGACCACCCGCAGGAAGCCCTCTGCCGCGACCTGCGGCGATCGGCACTGCAGCAGGTCCTGGACGACGTGCTCATAGAGGCCGGGTACGGCGTAGATCCGCGTGTACTCGTGCAGGTGCACGGTCTCGTGCTCACTCAACGCGATGTACTCGCCGTCGGCTACCGGCGGCCCGAGCAGACGGACGCCAGCAAACACATCATTCATGTCCGCAAGAGTATGCGAATGTACCTCAGGGGGTCCGTGGGATCGCGGGGACCGGGAAGAGGGCGTCGAAACCGTCCCGCCGGACCTGCTCCGCGAGCAGGGTCGTCGTCCCGAGGCGGCCGACCGGGCGGCGGAGTACCGGTTGCAGGTGGCGGTCGATGACGGCGAGGTCGTGTTCCTCGCACAGGCCTATCGCCGCGAGGATCTGGTGGGCGTGGGCGAGGACGGACTGGGCCGACTCGAGCATCTGCAGCCGCAGCGCCAGCAGGTCGGCGGGCTCGGCCCGGCCGACGCGGAGCAGCCACCAGGTGTAGCGGGCCAACTCGTCCAGGCTGTCCCGGGCCAGCACCAGGTCGGCGATGCGCCAGCGGATCTCGCCGAACCGTCCGATGGCCACCCCGAACTGCCGTCGTTCCCGGGCATGACGCAGCGCCAGCTCGGTGGCCCCGGCCAGGGCCCCGTCGACCCAGAACGCGTCGAGCAGCAGGTGCATCCCGGACACGTCGGTCGCCAACGGGCCGAGCCCGGTGTCGACCAGCCGCACCTCGCAGCCGAACGGGTCCAGCGGGGCGTGCCTGGGCTGCTCCACCGAGACCGAGAACACCCGCTGGTCGCGCAGGTCCACCGCGATCGCGTCCTGCATCACATCGGCATGGTCGAGCGCGGTGCACTCCCCCAGCACCAGGTGCACCCCGCCCCAGTCCTGACGGACCGTCGGCGGAACGGCGAGGACGTGGATCAGCGGCCACGGCAGCACCACTCGTCCGGCCTCCCGCACGGCCAGCGCCGCGGCGGCAGCCTCTTCCTCCTCGCCCCAGGGGTCGAGCGAGAGCGCACCGATCTCGTCCAGCCTCGGCCGGACCACCTCCGACCGGTGGGCCGGTTCGGCCTCGGCCCGTCGGGCCGCCTCGACCCCGCCCATCGAGCGGAGCGCATCGGTCACGGTCTCCGCATAGGCCCTGGCGCTCTTCGGCCACTCACGACGCATGGTCCGTTCCCTCCAGTGCGGCGCGGGCGACGACCAGTCGCTGCACCTCGATCGTTCCGGACGCGATCGTCGCCGACCGCGAGTAGCGCAGCACATCCTCGACATGGCCGAGCAGTCCCCGCCCCGAAGCGGGCGCGAGACCCTCCGGACCGCATACGTCGGCGGCCAACTCGGCTACCTCCTGGTCCAGTTGGATCGAGGCCAGCCGAGCCAGCGAGGCCACCTGCTGGGTCAGCCGCCCCGACTCGCCGAGTGCGACAGCCCGATAGCTGAGCAGGCGGGCGACCCGGGTGTGCACCAGCGCGCGGACGTACTCCGCGGCGGCGGCCGGCTCGTCCAGCCCTTCGTGGCCGGCGAGTTCGGAGAGCACCCGGTCGTCGCGGGCGTACCGGGGGATGCCGATGCGTTCGTGTTTGAGAACCAGTCCCATCACCTCCCAGCCCCCGCCGACTTCCCCGAGCACCGCGTCGGCGCCCACCCGTACGGAGTCGAAGAAGACCTCGTTGAGGTGCTGCTCACCCATCATCGAGTCAATCGGGACCACGGTGATCCCCGGACTGTCCATCGGAACCAGGAAGACGGTGATGCCGTCGTGCTTCTTCTCCGACCGGGAGGTCCGGGCGGCGAGGAAGCACCACTGCGCGAGGCCCGCGTAGGAGGTCCAGATCTTCTGACCTTCGAGCACCCACTCCGCGCCGTCGCGTCGCGCGGCGAGCTTCAGCGAGCCGAGGTCGGTGCCCGCCTCGGGTTCGCTGAACCCCTGGCACCAGACCGCCGTCCCGGAGGAGATGTCGGGAAGGTGCCGGGCGCGCTGCTCGGCGGTGCCGACCTCCATCAGCACCGGACCGACCCAGTTGAGACCCATGTACTGCGGGCCGCGCGGTTCGAAGTGCGCCCACATCTCCTCGCGGAGCACGGTCTGCTGCCACAGGTCCGCTCCCCCGCCGCCGTACTCCAACGGCCAGCTCAGGGTCAGCAGGTCCTCGTCCGCGAGGCGTCGGCAGATCCGGGCGACGACAGCCCGGATGTCCGGCGCGAGGGAGAACGGCGTGACCCAGTCGGGGGGCAGCTCCTCGGCGAGCAGGGCACGGAGGCGGGTGCGGAGCGAGGCCGCCCCGGGGCCGAGATCGAGATCGAGTTCAGGACCTGCCTGGGCCGTTGACATCGGCGCACGCCCCTCGCATAGTCATGCTAAAGATTACTAAGATATAAAGGATAGCAAGAGGCCTAGACGCATGGAACACACAGGTCCCCTCTCCGGGGTGCGGGTCGTCGATCTGACGGCCATGGTCATGGGTCCGTACTGCACCCAGATCATGGCCGACATGGGGGCGGACGTGATCAAGATCGAACCCCCGACAGGCGACAACACCCGCTACATCTCGGTCGGGCCGGAACCGGGCATGGGCGGCGTCTTCGTCAATGTGAACCGGGGGAAGCGCAGCGCCGTACTGGACCTCCGCTCCACCGCAGGCAAGGAGACACTGCGGGCGCTCATAGCCGACTGCGACGTCTTCATCCACTCCATGCGTGCCCGGGCGATCGCCGAACTCGGCTTCGGCTACCGGGAAGTGGCCTCCATCAACCCGTCCGTCGTCTACACCAACTGCTACGGCTACGGCCACCGTGGCCCGGACGCCGATCTCACCGCCTACGACGACACGATCCAGGCGGAATGCGGCCTGCCCTACGTACAGCAGCAGTTGACCGGTGAGGCCGGCTATGTCGGCACCATCATGGCGGACAAGGTGGCCGGGCTGACGGCGGTGTACGCGACCACGATGGCGCTCTTCCATCGGGAGCGCACCGGCGAGGGGCAGGAGGTCGAGGTCGGCATGTTCGAGACGATGGCCTCGTTCATGCTGGTCGAGCACGCCAACGGCGCGATGTTCTGCCCTCCCCTGGGCCCCGCGCTCTACCCCCGCGCTGTGGCGCCGAACCGCAAGCCCTACCGCACCAAGGACGGTCTGGTCGCCGCGCTGGTCTACAACGACAAGCAGTGGACCGCGTTCGTCGAAGCCGTCCAACCCGCCTGGGCAGGCGAGCAGTTCGCCACCCTCGCACAGCGGGCACGGCAGATCGACACCGTCTACGCCCTGCTGGGAGAGACCTTCCTGGAACGTACGACCAGGGACTGGCTGGACCTGCTGCGGTCGCTGGACATACCCGCCGCACCGGTCCGCACACTTGACGAACTGTTCGACAATCCGCATCTCAACGACGTCGGATTCTTCGAGACGGTCGAGACCCCGAACGGCCCGGTGCGCTTTCCCGGCCCCCCGACCTGGTTCTCGCGAACCCCTGGCCGGGTCGCCGGTCCTGCCCCCAGGCTGGGCGCGCACACGGAGGAGATCGCGGCAGAGATGGAGCACCGTTGATGACCGACACCGGAGCAGGCTTCCGTGCACGCTCGTGGCTGTTCGCCCCCGGCGACAGCGAGCGCAAGATGGAGAAGGCCGCCGCAGGCACCGCGGACATCGTCGTCCTCGACCTCGAGGACGCCGTGACGGACGACGGGAAGCCCAAGGCACGCGAGATGATCGCCGCCTTCCTCGCGGCGCAGCCGCTGGAGGCCCGAAACCGGCTGTGGATCCGGGTCAACCCCCTGGACGGGCCCCACACGCTGGCCGACCTGGCAGCGGTGCTCCCGGCCCGACCCGGCGGCATCATGCTGCCCAAGGCGCGCAGCCGTGCCGACGTCGAGCTGCTGGACCACTACCTCTCCGCACTGGAGGTCTCGGCAGCAATCGACCAGGGCTCGACCAAGGTCATCGTCCTGGTGACCGAGACGGCCGAGGCCATGTTCACCACCGGCAGCTACCGGGGTGCGCCCCGGGTGGTCGCCATGACCTGGGGCGCCGAGGACCTCGCCGACGCCGTGGGCGCCAGCGAGAACCGCAACCCCGACGGCAGCTACTGCTTCACCTACGAACTGGCCCGAAGCCTCTGCCTGTTGGGCGCGGCAGCCGCCGGGGTGGCGGCCGTGGACACCATCCAGGGCGACTTCCGCGATCTGGACGGACTGCGCAGGCGCGCCGGGAAGGTACGCCGCGACGGCTTCCGCGGCATGCTGGCCATCCACCCAGCCCAGGTCGACGTCATCAACGCGGCCTTCACCCCCGGCGAGGAGGAGCTGGCCGCGGCCCAGGAGATCGTCGACCTCTTCGCCGCCCACCCCGGCGTCGGTGCCGTCGGCCACCGGGGCGCCATGCTCGACCGTCCCCATCTGGCCCGCGCACAGGCGCTGTTGGCCTCGGCGGGACGCGCATGAGAACCGTCTCCGCCGACGACCTGGACCTCAGCGAGTGCCTGCGTCCCGGCGACCGCATCGTCATCGGCCAGGCCTGCGGCGAACCGACCACGCTGGTCGAAGCGTTGACCGCTCAGGGCCGCGCCATCGGCGGGCTCTCGGCCTTCATCGCGACCAGCTTCTCCGGGCTGCTCACCCCGGCGACGACCGAGGGCATCTCCATCGCCAGCATGGGCGCGATCGGCGCACTGCGCTCACTGGCGAAGGAGCACAGACTCAGTGTGATCCCCTGTCATGTCAGCCACGTCGGACCGATGATCGAAGCCGGGACGCTCGGCTGCGATGTGGCGTTCGTCCAGGTCAGCCCACCCAATGCAGACGGGTACCACAGCTTCGGACTCACCAGCGACCACGTCCGGGCCGCCGTCGCCACGGCGCGGGTCGTCGTGGCGGAGGTGAACGACCACGTTCCCTTCACCTACGGAGAGTTGCTTCACTCCACCGACATCGACCACGCCGTGCGGGTCTCGCGTCGACCCACCCAGGTCCCGCCCGCAACGATCAGCGAAACCGACCAAGCGATAGCGAAGCACGTGGCGGCGTACATCGAGGACGGCTCGGTCCTGCAGACCGGGATCGGCGCCGTGCCGGACGCCGTCCTCCGTCTGCTGCACGACCGCAAGGATCTGGGCGTGCACTCGGGCATGCTGGGTGACGGCCTGGTCGATCTGGTCGAGGCAGGCGTCGTCACCAACACACGCAAGCGCATCGACCGCGGGATCTCCATCAGCGGCGCCCTGATCGGCACCACTCGCCTCTACAACTTCGCTCACTGCAACCCGCACATCCGCATGTGCACCACCGCCTACACCCACCACGCGGCCGTCCTCGCGCAGCTCGACGGACTGGTCACCATCAACTCGGCGCTGGAGGTCGACCTGACCGGCCAGGTGAACGCCGAGCAGAGCGGCTCGGCCTATCTCGGCGGCACCGGCGGCCAGGTGGACTTCGTCCGCGCCGGAGCGCTCTCACCGGGGGGCCACGCGATCATCGCCCTGCCGGCCACCGCCAAGGGCGGCACGATCAGCCGGATCACCGCCCAGCTGTCAGGGCCGGTCACCACGGCACGCAGTGACGTGGACGTCATCGTCACCGAGTTCGGCTCGGCCGAGCTCAGGGGCCAGACCCTGGCCGAGCGCACCCGCCGTCTGATCGCCATCGCTCACCCTGCCTTCCAGGAGGAGCTCGCCCGGGCGGCCCACACCATTCAGCAGAGGGGATTCTGATGGGCGACGCCGTACTCTTCGAGGCCCGTGACGACGGCGTCGCGGTCATCACCCTGAACCGGCCGGAAAGCCGCAACTGCCTGGCCCGGGACGTCCGCGAGGGGCTGTACGCCGCCTGGGACCGCTTTGAGCGCGACGGCCGACTGCGGGTCGCCGTCCTCACCGGAGCGGGCCAGAAGGCGTTCTGCGCCGGCGGCGACCTCAAGGAGATGGTGGAGCAGGGTCTGCGGGAACCGCCCCGCGACATGTTCCCGCTCCCCTACGACACCGTCGAGCTGTCGAAACCCACCATCGCCGCCGTCAACGGCGCCGCGTTCGCCGGCGGCTGGATGCTCGCCCAGGCCTGCGACCTGTGCGTCGCCAGCACCACCGCGACGTTCGCGATCTCCGAGGTCAAGGTCGGCCGAAGCTCTCCGTGGGCCTCACCTCTTATCCATATGATCCCGCAGCGGATCATGATGGAACTCCTGCTCACCGGCAAACCGATCACCGCCCAGCGGGCTTACGAGATCGGTCTGGTCAATCGTGTCTCCGATCCGGAGACACTTATGGGCACCGCCCTCGATCTCGCCCGCGACATCCTGGCGGGCGCCCCCCTGTCGGTACAGGCCGCTCGGGAAACCGTGATGCTCGCCACCGAAATGGGCCGTTCGGCGGCCCTCAAGGCCGCCAGACACGCGTCCGAGCTCTGCTACAACAGCGAGGACGCCCAGGAGGGCCCCAGGGCCTTCGCCGAGAAGCGCCCCCCTCAGTGGAAGGGCCGCTGACCGGCCATGGGCCCGGGCATCATCGGCCAGGCTGCCGGGCTGTTCGCCGTCACCAACGTCGACGACAGCCTGGTCCTGACGCTGTTCTTCGCCCAGGGCGCCTGGCACCCCGGCTCCACCCGTCGCATCGTGCTCGGCCAGTACCTGGGCTTCGCCACGATCCTCGCGGTGGCGGGGACTGCGGCCCTCGGAGCCACGCTGCTTCCCCGATCGGCCATCCCCTACCTGGGGCTGCTCCCGCTCGCGCTGGGCCTCAGGGCCGCGCGACACGCCTGGCGGCACCGCGGCGAGAAGCGCGCCGAGGCCGCACCCAGGGTGAGCGGCCCCGGCGTCCTGGAGGTCGCCGCGGTCACCTTCGCCAACGGCGGCGACAACATCGGCGCCTACGTCCCGGTGTTCGCCACCGCCGGCGTCGGCGGGATGAGCGTGTACGCCGCGGTGTTCCTGCTCCTGGTCGCCCTCTGGTGTCTGGCGGGCCGGTTCTTCGCCACCCGCCCGCTGATCGCCGGGGCGCTCAGCCGCTGGGGCCACGTCCTGCTGCCGGTGGTCCTCATCGCCATCGGCCTCATCGTCCTCGTCGACGGCGGCGCCTTCGGACTCTAGGTCGCCGCAGGCAGGCACCTGGTCGATACCATCGGTGAATGCGAGTTGAGTCCTACACCGTCGCCGTAACTGATGCGATTATGGACGATCTACGCGAGCGCATCCGGCACACTCGCTGGCCGGACGGAGCCCCCGGAGAACCATGGAGTCAGGGCACCGACCTCGACTACCTACGCAATCTGTTGGCCTACTGGGCGGACGGTTTCGACTGGCGGGCGCGTGAGCGTGAACTCAACCGCTACCAGCACCGGACCGCCGAGGTGGACGGTGTTCGAATCTCCCGGGCTCCGCCCGGACAGAAGCGGCTCCGCCGCGCGACAGCGGCCGGGGGCGGCCCAGGTCCGGCGCGGAGCGCTCGCCGGGAGCGCGGGGCGGGGCACGTGCGTCCCCCAATCGGGTTACCTGGGGGGAGTTACAACCACGCTGGGGGGCGTAGCACCCATATATGGGTGTAATTCACCCCAACATGGTTGCAACTCCCCCCAGCACGGGCAATCCGGCCCGAAGGAACGTTTCTGCAGCCCCGGCATCGGCGCGCACCCGGCAAACGCACGCCCCGCCGTCCTCCCCCTCGTCGTGGTTGCCGCGAGGCGGAGCCGAGCCACCCCAGGCACGCACGGAGCGGCGTGCCCCAGGGAGGTGATGGTGGTTCAGCGGGAGCAAACGCGCACGTCGGAGACGGCAGCGGGACGGGGGCTCGGCCGCGGGAGGGATACCGGGGCCGCGTCGGCGCGTCGCGCCCCCGGTCGCGGAGGCGATCGGTCACCGGTCAGGCCTGCTTGAAGAGGGTCTCGCTGTGGTCGCCCTGGGCCGCGCCGACGGAGTGGTCGGCGAGGAAGGGCATGCCGAGCAGGCCCTGGGTCCAGTCGACCGACGGGCCGAAGTCCTTCAGCCAGTCGTAGAGCATGGTGCGATGGATGATGCGCCACTCCCCGTCGCGCTGCTCCATCCGGTCCAGGTAGCGGCCGCCGAGGACGATGTCGCTGTCCTGGTCGCCCATGGTGATCCGGTGGTAGGCGGTGACGTGGGTCTCGACCACGGCTGTGTTGCCGTCGAGCTGGATCAGGCTCTGTCCCAGGGTGTGCAGGGTGACCGGGATGGTCGGCGCGCCCGGTACGACCCAGGCGAGGTACTCCTTGAAGGTGCCGAGGAAGATGCCGTGGTCGTCGGTCGCGTCCGGCCAGTAGCTGCCGCTGATCAGGTCCGCGTCGCGGCGGTCCTCGCCGCGGCTGAGGCGGGCCAGGCAGTCGCGGATCCGCTCGCGGGCGATGAGGCCGTCCAGATCGGCGGGGTCGGCGGCGTCGGCGGCGTCGGCGCTCACGACATCATCTCCCGCTTGTTGGTCAGTGGGCGCTGGTAGGAGGGGTCCTCGGTGCTGCGCGAGGGGACACCGTTGAGGTCGATGCCCGGCACGTCCGCGAACGGGATGGGAAGGGTGGGGACCAGGCCCGACCACTCGATGGCGTTGGTACGCAGGACGATCCGCCACTCCCCGTCGCGGCGCTCCAGCCGGTCGATGTAGCGTCCGCCGGCGATCCAGTTGGACTCGTCGCGGTTGCGCCCGACGAACAGGTAGTAGGTCTCGGTGTGGGCGACGTCGCCGTCGATGTCACAGGTGTTGTTCAACAGATTGTGGTGCGTGGACACCTGCCCCTGCTCATGGAGCACGACTGCCCAGTCGTAGAGTGCGACCGGCCCGCCGACGAACTCCCCGGCGGCGATGACCGCGTCGTCATGGAAGGCGGAGAGGAAGAGGTCCCGGTCGAAGCGGTCCATGCCTCGGCTGAACCGGGTCAGGCAGTCGGTGATGTCCTGTCGGTCGAGCAGTTGCCCGATCCGGGCCAGTCTGTCTTCGGCCATGGTCATGTCTTCTCCGGATACGTTGTGTTCGGTGTTCGGCGTTCAGCGTTCAGACCGGCGACCAGATCGGTGCGCCGCGTTGCGCGCGCAGCGACGGCGGCGTACGGCCGTCGACATCGGTGACGCCGTACTCCCGCGCCAGCTCGGCGGCGATGTAGGTTCCGCCGGAGCGCCGCATCACCTCCGGGTCGCCGGCGAGGGCGACGATCACGCGCCCGGGGAACTCGACCGAGGAGCCGACCTGAGGATTGGTCACCGTCTGCGCCGTCATGGCGGGACTGCGCTGCAGATTGCGCTCCGCCCGCTCGGTGAAGGTCAGGCCCAGCCACATCGACAGCGAGGCCACCCCATACGGCTTCAGCTCCACGGCCATGTCGCGCGCCATCCGATCCACGGCGGACTTGCAGGTGCCGAAGACGACGCCGTAGGTGTAGGTGACGCCCACATAGCCCGACGTGGCCACGATCAGGCCGGACTTCGCCCGAGCCATGATCCGGGCCGCATGCCACGCCGCGACGAAGTTGGAACGCACTCCGACGTCGACCATCTCCCAGTTGGAGAGCGGCTTCTCCCAGAAGGGTTGAGGATCCGTCAGGTCCTCGGGCAGCGAGAAGGCGTTGTTGACCAGGATGTCGAGTCGGCCCTGCTCCTGCTCGACCTGGTCGAAAAGGGCCGCGACCTGCTTGTCCTCAGCATGGTCCACCTGGACGGCAATGCCCTTGCCGCCCCGACGGTCGACCTCAAGGGCGGTCTCGGCGACGGTACCGGGCAGCGGGTAGGAGCCGGGCGTGACCGTCCGTCCGGTGACATAGACGGTCGCGCCCTCCTCGGCGAGAGCGAGGGCGATTCCCTTCCCGACCCCCCGGCTGGCACCGGTCACCACCGCGACTCTGCCTGAAAGGGAACCCATGGATGCTCCCCTCTACCCGTTGGCCTGGTCGGGGGGCGCGTACCCGAGAATTCCCTTGATCTCCAGGTAGTCGTGGAAGCCGAACTCGCCCCACTCGCGCCCGTTGCCGCTCTTCTTGTAGCCGCCGAACGGGCAGTTGAAGTCGAACCCGTCGTTGATCGCCACGTACCCCGCCCGGATCCGGCGCGCGACGGCCCGGGCCTGGTCGAGGTCTGCACCGGCCACATACCCGGCCAGGCCGTACTCCGTGTCGTTGGCGATCTCGACCGCGTGGTCCACGCTTTCATAGCCGTGGATCGTGAGCACCGGTCCGAAGATCTCCTCCCGGGCGACGGTCATGTCACTCGTCACCTCGGCGAAGACCGTGGGCTTCACGTAGTAGCCCCGGGTCAGCCCTTCCGGCCGTCCGGTGCCGCCGACGACCAGCACAGCACGCTCGTCGATGCCCTTCTGGATGAGCGCCTGGATCTTGTCGAACTGGGCGCCCGAGACCACCGGACCGATCACGAAGTCACCGTTCGGATCGCCCACGGTCACCTGGGACGCGGCCTCCCGGGCCACCTCTACCGCCTCTGCCATCCGCGCGGCCGGCACCAGCATCCGTGAGGGCGCGCTGCACGTCTGCCCGGAGTTGCCCATCATGGTGGTGACGCCCTTGCCCACGTTCTCGGCGAAGTCGGCATCGTCCAGGATGATGTTCGGACTCTTGCCGCCCAGTTCCTGGGTCACCCGCTTGACGCTGGGCGCCGCGTTCCTGGCGATCTCGATGCCGGCCCGCGTCGAACCGGTGAAGGAGATCATGTCGACGTCGGGATGGACGGAGAGCGGCACCCCGACCCCCGGACCGTCGCCCTGGACCAGGTTGAACACCCCGGCCGGAACGCCCGCAGCATCCAATATCTCGGCGAATACCTGCCCGGTGAACGGCGACTGCTCCGACGGCTTCAGCACCACCGTGCAGCCGGTCGCCAGCGCCGGGAAGAGCTTGACCGCGATCTGGTTCATCGGCCAGTTCCACGGCGTGATCAGCCCACACACACCGATCGCCTCCTTGACGATCAGGGTGGCCCCGCGCTGCTCCTCGAAGGCGAAGTTGCGGAGCACCTCGATCGCCGTGGTCAGATGCCCGACCCCGAGCCCCACCTGGAAGCCGTGGGCGAGCGCGCTCGGCGCGCCCATCTCCTCGGTCAGCGCCGCGGCGAGGTCCCCGGCCCGGTTCTGGTAGACCTCCAGGATGTTCTGGAGCACGTCCAGCCGCTCCTTGACGCTGGTCGTCGACCAGCCGGGGAAGGCCGCCCTGGCAGCAGCGACAGCCCGGTCCACATCGGCGGCCGACCCGACCGCCACCCGGCCGCAGACCTCCTCGGTCGCGGGGTTCACGATGTCCAGCGTCCGCGGCTCCACCGGATCGATCCACTGGCCGCCGATGTAGAGCTTTGCGTAGTCACGCATCACTGCGTCCCCTCCGCATACCAGGTCCGGAACTCGTCATAGCTCGGCATTTCCTCCGAGTTCGCCTTCGGATCGACCGCGACGTGGATGACGCCGGTCCGACCGCTGGCGTAGGCACGCTTGATCGCGGGGGCGATGTCCTCGTCGCGGTCGACGTACTCGCCGTAGCAGCCGAAGCCCTCGGCGACCTTGTCGAGCCGGGTCTTGGTGCTCCAGTGCGTTCCCGTCTCCAGCGACCCCTGGCCGAAGGTGCGCTTGTAGACGCCCACCTCCAGGCCCCAGGCGTAGTCGACGGCCACCACGCAGACCAGCGGCAGGTTCAGCCGCGCGGCGGTCTCCAGTTCGGCGATGTGGAACTGGAACGAGGAGTCCCCGGTGATGAGCATCAACGGGCGCTTCCTGCCCTCCGCGACCGAGGCGCCGATCGCGTACGGGAGCCCCGTACCCAGGTGGCCGAAGTTCTGATTCCACATCACGTCGTTGGGCTTGGCCTGGGAGTAGGTCCAGCCGAAGATCGTGGTGGCGCCGCCGTCGCGCACCATGATGCCGTCCCTCGGGAAGACCTTGGTCGCCTCGACGATCAGGCGCGCGGGATGCACGGGCGACATTCCGGAGGGGGCGGTCTCCGCCAGTTCCGCCAACTGGGCCGCATCCTGCTTGATCCAGCCGTCGAGCCCCGGAGCAGGACTGCGCGGCGAGTCCTTGAGCGCCTCCACCAGCTGCGGGACGACCGCACGGAGGTCGCCCACCAGCGGGACGTCGACCGAGCGGTTGACGCCGATCGCCTGCGGGTCCTGCTCGATCAGGATCCACTTACGGTTGGCCTCGTTGGCGACCCAGTGACGTCCCTTGCCGTAGTGGACCGGCTCGCCAAGCTCGGTGCCGATGGCCAGGCACAGGTCGGACTTCACCACCGCGTCGATCGCCGCCGCCGAGAAACCGTAGGGGAAGGTACGGTCCTCCAGACCCTCGATGTACGAGGTGCCGCCCGAGGTCTGGATGACCGGGCAGGCCATGAGATCGGCCAGCGCCTTGACCGACGCACCGGCCCGGGTGGTGTGCACGCCGTGGCCGATCAGCAGGATCGGCTGCTTGGCCGCGCCGATGTACCGCACCGCCTCGGCGATCCGGTCCGGGCCGGCCGTCTGGTCCACCAGGCGGTAGGCCCGCGGCAGCAGCGCCGGCGGCACGTCCAGCTCCTGCTGGATCACATGGGAGGGGTACTCGATGTAGACCGGGCCCGGCGTTCCGGACAGGGCCTTGCGCAGGCCCTCACGAATGATCTCGTCGGTCTGGTCCGCGTACTCGATGCTGGCGCAGTACTTCACCGACGGCTCGAACAGCGCGGCCTGGCTGACGAACTGGATGCGGCCGCGCCGCACCCGCTGTTCGGTGATGCGCGCGCGCTGGCCGCCCAGGAAGATCACCGGCGAGTTCTCGACCTTGGCGCACATCATGGCGCCGGCGAGGTTGGCGACGCCCGGGCCGAGCGTGCCGATGCACACCGCGGGCTTTCCGGTCATCCGCGACACCGCTTCGGCCATGAAGCCGGCGGACTCCTCGTGGTGCGGGGCGACCACGTTCCAGCCGCGCTCCTCGGCGAGGTGGAACATATGGACGAAGTTGGGATCGGGAATACCGAAGATCGTGTTGATGCCCTCGGCTTCCAACAAGTCCAGAATGCGTTCAAAGACCTTGACCGACATGCTAGTTGCCCTTCATTGCCATGGCGAAGCTGTTGCCGATGTGGTCGACGAAGGCCGAGGGGACGACCGGCAGGATCCAGGGGTCGCTGGTGTCCCGGATGCTGGCGATCTCCTCGCCGACCTGGTCGATCGTCCAGGACGGCTGGTACACCCCGACCGTCTCGGCGACGAAGGCCCTGGCCACCCGGCCGGCCATGGTCACCAGCAGCTCCCCGCTGATCGAGCAGGACTCATGGGCCAGCCAGCCCACCGCCGGCGCCGTCAACTCCGGGCCCATCGGCGGGTACGCCGAGGTGTCGATCCCCTCGGCCATCCTGGTCAGCGCGCCTGGAGCGATGATGTTGCTCTTCACACCATGCGCCGCCCCCTCCAGCGCGACCACATGGGAAAGCCCGATCACCCCCGCCTTCGCCGCGCTGTAGTTGGCGACCTCGTGGTTGCCGTACAGCCCCCCGATCGACGAGGTCAGCACCACCCGGCCGTACCCCGCCTCGCACATCAGCGGGAAGGCCGGCCGGACCACATGGAAGGCGCCCCGCAGATGGACGTCCAAGACCGCGTCGAAGTCCTCGTACGTCATCTCCGCCAGCGGCGCCCGCCGGACGTTTCCGGCGTTGTGGATCAGGATGTCGATCCGGCCGAAGGCGTCGATCGCCGACTGGACGATCGCCTGCCCGCCCGCCGCCGTCGCGACCGACTCGGTGCAGGCGACGGCCTCGCCCCCGGCCGCCTTGATCTCCTGGACCACTTCCTCCGCCGGACCGCTGTCGACCCCCTCGCCGGTCAGACCGAAACCCGGGTCGTTGACGACGACCTTGGCACCCTTCGAACCGAGCAGCAGGGCGTAAGCACGCCCCAACCCCCGTCCGGCTCCGGTGATCACGGCCACGCGACCGTCAAATCTCAGCTCAGGCATCGGCGGGCATTCCCTCCAGGGCGAGGCCGGCCATGTCCCCCGCGTCGCGCCAGGACTGCAGCAGGTCCTCGAAGACGTAGAAGCCGGGCCAGTAGGGGTCGCCGAGATGCGACCGGATCTGCTGCTCGCCCTCGTTGTTGTAGTAACCGGGCGTGCACTCGCGCTGGAAGTTGGTGTTGTCGACCGCGCTCTCCTTGACGGTCGTGCACCACCCCTCCTGAGCCTCCGGCGTGGGTTCCACGGTCGACGCACCGCGCGCCACGGTCTCCTTGATGATGTAGGCGATGTGGTCGGCCTGCTGCTCGAACATCGCGGTGGTGCTGGCGGTCACGCCGCCCTGGATGAACCCGGTGAAGAACTGGTTGGGGAAGCCGTGGCTCATGGTGCCGTGCAGGGTGCGGTAGCCGTCGGCCCAGTGGTCGTAGAGCGACAGGCCGTGGCGGCCGGTGTACGGCGCGATGCCGAGGCGACGGTCCAGATCCGTGGTGATCTCGAAGCCGCTGGCGAAGATGATGCAGTCGACCTCGTGCTCGACGCCGTCGGCGATGATGCCCTTCGCGGTGATGCGCTCGACGCCCTTGGTTCCCGACACGTCGACCAGCGTGACGTTCGGACGGTTGAAGGTCGGCAGGTACGCGTCGCTGAAGCACGGCCGCTTGCAGAGGAAGCGGTAGTAGGGCTTCAGCGCCTCCGCCGTCTCCGGGTCGTCGACGATCTCGTCGATGCGGTCCCGCAACCGCTGCATCGCCCGGTAGTCCTGTTCCTCCCTCAGCTCCATGAACTTCTCGGGGTCCATCAGCGCGGCCCAGCCGTCAGTCGCGTCCAGATGCGCGGCCAGGTTGCGGCTGACCTCGGTCCAGCCGTCGCAGACGATGTCCGGCTGGCCCGGGCCGAAGGCCTCGAAAGCCGCCGTGTGGAAGTTGCGCTGGATCTCCTTCTGCCAGCCCGGCTTGAGCGTTTTCACCCACTCGGGATCGGTCGGCACGTCGCCGCGCTCGTCGATGTACGACGGCGTCCGCTGGAAGACGTACAGGTGCTCGGCGGAGCGGGCCAGATGCGGGATGATCTGGACGCCGCTCGCGCCCGTGCCGATGACGGCGACCCGCTTGCCGGCGAGTCTGTCCAGCCCGCCCTTGATGTCGCCGCCGGTGTACTCGTAGTCCCAGCGCGCCGAGTGGAAGGTGTGTCCCTGGAAGTCCGTGATCCCCGGAATCCCGGGCAGCTTCGGCCGGTTGAACGGCCCCTGGCACATGACCACGAAGCGGGCCCGGATCTCGTCGCCCCGATTGGTGCCGATCCGCCAGCGCTTGATCTCCTCGTCCCATTCCAGCGAGCGGATCAGGGTACTGAAGAGCGCGTTGTCGTAGAGGCCGAAGTGCTTCGCCATGCGCTGGCAGTGCTCGAAGACCTCGTCCCCCATCGCGTACTTCTGCTTCGGGATGTACCCGACCTCTTCGAGCAGCGGCAGGTAGCAGGTGCTGTCCACGTCGCACTGGATGCCGGGGTAGCGGTTCCAGTACCAGGCGCCGCCGAAGTCGCCGGCCTGCTCGATGACCCGCAGGCTGGAGACGCCGGTCTGCTTGACCCGGGCTGCGGCGATGAGACCGGAGAGGCCGCCGCCGAGGACCGCGACGTCGATGGACTCCGAGATCGGCGGTCGCGGCTCGACCGGCGTGTACGGGTCGCTCTCGTAGAACTCCTCGAACTCGCCTTCGGCCACCAGGTACTGCTGCTGTCCTTCGGGGCGGATCCGCTTGTCCCGCTCCAGCAGGTACTTGGTTCTGAGGGCCTCGTGGTCGATCTCGGGTGTCCGTGTCGGTGCGCATTTCTGCATGCGAAGTCCTCGGTTCGGGTGGGCTGTCAGCTGAGGTCGCGCGGTGCGCCGGTACCCATGTACCTGGCCAGGTTGTGGTGCAGGTTCACGATGCTGCGCTCGCGGTAGGGGTTGGGCTTGGGGCCGGTGAATCCCCGCGCCTTCATGCCCCTCTGGACCGCGGCCATGTTGGAGAAGTCCTGCGGCAGGACGGTGCGCCAGGCCGGGTCGCCCACCGGTGTGAACTCCCACTCCGTCTGCGGCTCCTGGCCCTCCGGGTAGAGCTCGTACACGGCGGCCTCGAAGATGCACTTGTTCGGGTCGTAGCCGTAGGGCCGGGCGCTGTAGCAGAGCATGTTGTTCAGGGCGTGGCCGATCTGGAAGTTGGGGAAGATCTGCCAGGCGGTGCCGCTCCGGCCGATGTCCTCGGGGGCGACGGTCGGCCAGACCACGCCGCGCGCGGCGTCGTCACGCCGGGCCGAGTCCAGCCAGTGCCGCAGCACCTGGTCGGCCGGGGTCCCCTCGGGCAACTCGTCGACCAGCCGGTTCGCGGCGTCCACGAGCGTCCGGGTGGTGTTGGTGTTGGCGTTCTCCCAGGTGAAGTTCTGCAGGTCGGCCGTGGACACCCGGGGGTCGCCACCGGTGCCCAGCCGCAGCTTCGCCTGGTTCTCGTCCAGGCCCTTGGGCGCGTCGTAGCCGATGTTGCTGTGCTTGCCCTGGGCCCTGGCCCAGCCGAGGAAGCTGCCGTAGGTCATGAACTCCGGGTGGGTCTGCTGGACGTGGTAGGTCTCCATGAACGCTTCCAGGGCGGTCTTCCAGTTGCAGTCGAAGACCAGCCAACGGCGCCACCGGAAGCGCATGTTCTGCAGCTGGAACGGGTCGAGCAGGGTGGCCGCGGGTTCGAGGTAGTCCCGCAGCGGTTCGCACTCCGGGTCCAGGTTGATCCAGATCCAGCCGCCCCAGGTGTCCAGCTTCACCTCGGCCAGCCGGGTGTTCTGCTCGGTCAGCCCGCACGGCCAGTCCTCCCCCAGGGCCACCCGGGTGCACTCGCCCTCCAGGTTGTACCGCCACCCGTGGAACCCGCAGACGAACATCCTGCGGCGGCCCCGGGCGTCCCTCGCCCCCGGCGGGGTGTCGACCAGCGGACGCCCCCGGTGCGAGCAGACGTTGTAGTAGGCGCGGATGGTGTCCGCCGACGTACGCACCACGATGACCGAGTCGTCGAGGATGTCGTAGGTGAGGTAGTCACCGACCCTGGGGAGCTCCTCCACCCGGCCGACCTGCTGCCACACCTTGGCCCACAGCTTGTCCCGCTCGGCCCGGGCGTACTCCTCGGAGATGTACGCCTCGACGCCGATCGTGAGCGGCTCGGACAGCGGTTCCGACAGTGGCTCTGTTGATTCCTGAGTACTCATCACATTCTCCAACCCGCGCGTCAGTGCGTTATGGCGGCGCGGAACGACTCGTCCTTGAGGAACAGGGAGGTGTTGTCGGCGGCCAGGTGGGTCCATTTGAGGTTGAGACCGCCGTCGACCAGGACGGTCTGCCCGGTGATGTAGCTCGACAGGTCGGACAGCAGGAAGAGCACCGCACCCGCCTGCTCCTCGGGGCGGCCACGCCGCCCCATGGCGATGGCGCGGCGGTCGCGTTCGGCGTCCTGGTCGACGTAGGTGCCCGAGGCCGGGGTCTCGGTCACGCCGGGCGCGACGGCGTTCACCCGGATGTTGTCCCCGGCCAGTTCGACGGCCATGGTGCGCGTCGTCGCCACCAGCGCGGCCTTCGCCGTGCCGTAACCGATGTGCAGCGGCGCCGAGTTCATGCCGCTGATCGACGAGATCGAGACGATCGACCCTGGCCGGCCCTGCGACTTCAGCTCCGTGGCGACCGCCTGGCTCATGAAGAACATCGTCTCCAGGTTCTGGGCGAACAGGGCGCGCCAGTCCTCCCTGGTCACCCGAATCGACGGCATCCAGGTCGCGGGCGCGGCGCCGCCAGCCACGTTGACCAGCCCGTACAGCTCGCCGTCGGTCCGTCCGACCTGTTCCATCACCGCCGCGATGCCCTCGTCGGTGGAGGCGTCGGCGGCGACCGGGACGACGGAGAGGCCCTCCGCCGCCAGCGGCCCGATGTGCTGGTCTAGGTTCTCCTTGGAGCGGCTCACCGCGATCACGGTCGCCCCGGCGCGGGCGGCCATACTCGTCACCGTGGTGCCGATACCACCGCCGCCGGCGCCGGAGACGATGACGATGCGTCCGTCGAGACGGAGCAGGTCCTTACTCATTCCCGGCCTCAACTCTCCTGCAGGCGAAGGGCCATGACGCTGCCTTCGGCGTCGGCGGAGAGGTAGAGCGTGCCGTCGGGTCCGGCGGCGATGCCGGAGAAGGGTCCCTGCGGCCCGGAGAACGGCGGCAGTCCTCGGAGCGGCTTGGGGGTCACCCCGGGCGGTGCGCCCACCGGCAGCTCGCGGGCGATGGTCTGCCGGACCTTGGTCGCGAGATCGACGGCGACCAGGGTCTTGGCGCCGGCGTCGACGATGTACAACTGCCCGTCCCGAACCAGGATGCCCTGGGGCTTGTCCAGTCCGTCCACCACCGTGTCGACGCCGACGCCGACGCCGGTGAGCGCGACGATCCTTCCGGCACCGGATTCCGAGACCAGGCATGCGCCGTCCGGGGCGAAGGCCACACCGAGCGGCTGGTTCAGTCCGGAGGCCAGCACCTCGACCCGGCCGGAGCCGACGGAGAGAACCCGTCCGGTGCCGAACTCCGCCGCCACCACGGCCCCGCCCGGGGCGACCGCCACGCCGTAAAGCTGGTCGAGACCGTCGACGAGCACCTCGCTCTCGCAGCTCGCCGGCCGGTAGCGCGAGACCTGACCGCCCGAGGTGGTGACGATGAACTCGCCCCCGCCGACGGCGGTGACCCCGCGTAGGAAGCCCGGGTAGCCGGGGGTGAAGAGCATCCCCAGGGTCTGCAGGCCGCCCTCGCCCCCGGGGCGGATCCGGTAGAAGTAGGTCCCGTCGGCGACATAGAGGTTCCCGTCGTCGCCCACGGTCATGTCCAGCGGCCAGTTGAAGCCGCCCGGCAGGGTGGTCCGGGTCTCTCCCCCGCCCAGGATCTCGGTGATCTCACCGGTGAAGTTGGAGACGAACAGCCGGTCGCCGACGAAGGTGCAGTTGTCGAGACCGGGAGTCAGCGCGGCCAGCACGGTCCGGTCGCCGTTGCGGGGATTGATGCGCAGCACCTCGCCGCTGGCCACCTGGGTGGAGACGATGAAGCCCTCGGAGTCGAACTTCACCGAGTCGGGGACGCCGAGATCCCCCGCGACCCGCTCCGGCTCGCCGCCGTCCGGATGGATCCGCCAGATGTCGTTGGTGCCCATCACCGGGTAGTACAGCATCCCGTCGGGACCGACCTCCATGGCGTTGGGCATCGCCATGTTCTCCAGCAGGATGCGCGGCGCGCCGCCGTTCGGGTCGAGCTCCATCAGCCGGCCGCCGACCCGGCATTCGTTGATGAACAGCCGGTCCTGATGCACGGTGATGCCGTTGGCGCTGGGGAGGTCGTCGCGCAGCAGCCGGGTGCGGCCGTCGGCGCCGCGCATGCTCACGCGTCCGTCCATGACCTCGGTGGCGTAGAGGTTGCCCCGGGAGTCGAAGGCCACGTCGTCGGGCGCGATGATCTCGCCACCCTTGGCGCTGATGGTCTCCAGCCGACCAGTCACCACGTCGAGTGCGCTGATCTGACTGCCGGTCACCTGCGCGACGTAGATGCGGCCGTCGGGCCCGGTGCGCAGACCGTTCGCGCCGAAGAGCCGGCTCGGCGGGGTGAGCCGTTCCAGGCTCCAGCCTTCGGCGAGGGTGATCGAGGTGCCACTGATGTATCGCGCGCCCTGCATCAACATGGCGACGCACTTCCCGCCAGGCCCAGAGGATTCATCGGTATGCGTGTTCCTCTCAACTCATGCGCCTGCGGCCGGCGCTGGAGCGGCTCGGGCCGGACGGTGGCGAAGCATCACACCGCACGGCGAGCGCCGAAGCAGGCCCAGTCCCGACCGGGCCTGCTCGGAGAATACTGTTCTGATCTTTCAGAACACAATACTCATGCTCGAAAACCTAATTCTCGCAGGATTCGTTCCCCGATGAACGAAAGGATCATCAGGTGGTACGCCAGACAGGTCACCCCGGCGCGGCCAACCTCCGCATCAGCGACGTGCCCACCCGCCTCCACGGGCCGCAGGCCAAGGCGGTGGCCGCAGGGACGCTCCACGCTTGCAACGGCAGCGTTGGGTGCAGCGCGTGACCCGCCGTCTCCCGGGCTCCGCCCGGAAAGAAGCGGCTCCGCCGCGCGACAACGGCCGGGGACGGCCCGGTCCGGCGCGGAACGTGCGGCGGGGGCGCGGGGCAGGGGCGCGGGGCAGGGCGAGTTCACCGTTTTTGGGTCACTCGACCTACTTTGGGTCACTCTTTCGACGCCATATCGGACATAGCGGGCAGAATCCGTGGGACGAGTGACCCCAAAGTAGGTCGAGTGACCCAAAAACCGGATGACCCCGGTTCAGCCGAAGCTGCCGAAGCCGCCCCGCAGGAACGTTTCGCCAACCTCACCCGTCTGAAAGGGCGCCGACCCGCCGCCCGGCAACGCACGCCCCACCGACCGCCCCCGCTCCTCGTGGTTGCCGCGAGGCGGAGCCGAGCCACCCCAGCCCCGCACGGACCGGCGTGCCCCACGGAGGCGACGGACGGTCAGCGGGAGCGAGCGCGCACCGGTCAGCCGGCCGCTGGAAGGGGGCTCGGTCGCAAGAGGGTGGCCGGGCCCGCGTCGGCGTCCGCGTCCGGGCCGCGCCCGCGTCGGCGCTGCCATGCCCCAGTACTCGCCTGTAGCGATCGACTGCCGGTCAGCCCTGCCTCCTGAAGAGCGTCTCGCTGTGCAGGATGCACTCCTCCACGAACGAAAGGATCTTCAGGTGGTACGCCAGGGAGGTCAGCCCGATGCTCAGGTTGTGGCCGCCCTCGGCCTGTTCCTCGACCACCACCCGGGGAGAGGAGGTGAACAGGGCGGCGATGTCCGCCAGCGCCGCGGGGCCGGAACGCCAGACCCGCTCGTACTCGCCGAGGGTGAAGTGCACCGGGATGCGCACCCGGGCCGCGA
Source organism: Streptacidiphilus sp. EB103A (assembly GCF_041261405.1). Classification (NCBI taxonomy): domain Bacteria; kingdom Bacillati; phylum Actinomycetota; class Actinomycetes; order Kitasatosporales; family Streptomycetaceae; genus Streptacidiphilus; species Streptacidiphilus sp. EB103A. The sequence continues at coordinate 341,988 of NZ_JBGCAQ010000004.1, forward strand.
CGTCGGGGAACTGCTGCGCCCAGTGCTCCGCCACATAGCCCTCGTACGGTGGACCTGCGGAGATGATGCGGGCGGCGCCGACGACCTCGTCCGGATAGAGGCGGGTGGGCTCCCAGATCAGGTCGCGTACGCCCCGGCCGGACCGCCTCGGCCACGACCTGTCCTGCTTCCACCCTTCCATGATCTCCACCGCGCCCTCGTGGTGGCGCGTCCCGGTGCCGGAGAGCTCCACGCCCAGCAGCTCCTTGCCGCGGTCGTCGGCCGCGACCCGGGCCGCCAGCTCGCAGCCGATCGAGTGCGCCAGCACGAACACGCCGGCCCCGCGCGGACGCGAGTCCAGCAGCCGGTCCAGCGCCGCGTAGACGAGGTCGACTCTGCGCGCGGGGTCGTCCATCTCGTCCCCGCGCTCGTAGGAACTGCCGTAGCCCGGACGGTCGAGGGCGATGACGGTGTAGCCAAGGGCGGCACCGGTCCGTAGCAGCGACTGCCGTGGCCGGTCCGGGTAGTCGAAGTAGCGCGAGGTCACCGCACCGCCGTGCAGGGCGAGGATCACCGCCTGTGGCTGCTCCACCTCCAGCTGCAGGGCTGACATGGGAATGCCGTCGACATCGACGACACGGTGCACCGGATCGGACGGCGATGAACTACTGTCGGTCAACTGTCCGCCCTGAGTAGGACCACGCCGCTGGTGGCGAGGCCGCCGGTGCTGACGACGGCGACCCGCGCGCCGTCCACCTGCCTCGGCCCGCCCTCCCCGCGCAGCTGGACCACTGCTTCCTCGAACAGCCCCAGACCATGGGTGCGGCCGTGCGAGAGCTGGCCGCCATGGGTGTTCAGCGGGAGCACGCCGTCCCTCGCGATGTTCTTGCCGCCGTCGAGGAAGTCCTTGCCCTCGCCGATCCCGCAGAAGCCCAACGCCTCGATCCAGGAAAGGCAGTTGAAGGTGAATCCGTCGTACAGCTCCGCCACGTCCACATCGGACGGGCGCAGCGAGGTGCGCGACCAGAGGTGCGCGGCCTGGCCGAGCACCTGCGGTTCATGGGTCAGCGTGCTCTGGTCCCATTCGAGCCGCTCCAGGATCTGGGTGCCGACGGCCTCCACCAGCACCGGCGGCCTGGCCAGGTCACGGGCCAGGTCCCGGGCCGCGTCCACAGCCGAGACGATCACGGCGACGGCCCCGTCGCAGGGCACGTCGCAGTCGTAGAGCCCGAACGGGGTGGTGACCGTCCTGGCCTGCAGGTAGTCGTCCATGGTCAGCGGGTCGCGGTAGACCGCCGTGGGGTTGAGCGCGGCGTTCGCCCGCTGGTTCAGCGCGATCCAGCCCAGCGTCTCGCGGGTGGTCCCGTACTGGTGGAAGTGCCGCTGGGCGTTCTGGGCCAGGGTGTGCGCGGCCGATACCGCGCCGAACGGCTTCAGCCAGCCCGCGTCCCCCGAGCCGACAGCACCCCCCTCGCCGCGGCGCAGCAGCTCGCTGTAGGTGGCCTCCCAGACGGTCCGGAAGCACAGCACATGCCGGGCCAGGCCGCCGGCGACGGCCAGCATCGCCGCGATCAACGAGCCGCCCGGACCAAAGGTCTCACCGCCGCCGTTGTACCAGCTCGGCTGGATGCCCAGGGCGGACTCCAGCGCCGTCACGCCCCCTTCGGCGAAGCCGCCGAAGGCCCCGGCGCCCGGATAGGTGGCCAGACCGTCGATGTCGTCGATGGTGAGGCCGGCGTCCGCGATCGCGCGCTCGCAGGCTGTCACCGTCAGCGACAGCGGGGGGACCATCAGTCGGCGTCCGATCTCGGAGCTGCCGATGCCGCTGATGGCGACCTTGTCCTCGAACTTCTCGGTGGTGGCCATCGGCCGTACCCGGCTGCCGAACTGATCCGGCGCCACCTCGTCTGAGGGCAACGGCGCCAACTCCCCCTCCCCGGCCGCCGGACGGAACAGCGGCAGCCACACCTCGCCGTCCTGCTGGAAGACGACCTCCATCCGCATGCCCAGTTCGAGCTGCTCGGGGTCGCACTCTACGGCGTTGGTGGTCAGCCTGACCCGGGTGTCCTCCTCGATCGCGACCTGGGCCACGACATAGGGGGCCGGCATCCCCGGCAGGCTGAACCGGTGGTTGACGGTGAACCCGATCAGCGTCGCGAAGCCGGAGACGACCCGTACCCCGCTGTCACGCCCCCGGCAGTACCGGCAGACCGGTTGCGGTGGATGGATCAGGGCCGCGCACGACCCGCACTCCTGGAACCGCAACCGGCCGTCCGCCCCGGACGTCCAGTAGAACCTGTTCGCCTCCGTCAGTTGAGGCAGTGGGCGTCCTGAGGCTTCCGACACATCGTCTCCCAGCTCAGTGCTCAGTTGTCGATCTTCGCCACGGCCCTACGGACCGTGACCGGCTCGGCGAGCCGCTGTTCGTCGCAGACCTTCTGGAGGGCGTCCAGGGTCTCGTCGAGCCCGGCCCCGAGCCTGCGGCCGGGTGTGAAGGTCGCCGGAAGGTGTCGCATGCCCTGGATCACGCCGATGGTCTCGTAGTGCTCGGCACCCTCCGGGTCGCAGGCGAAGTCCGGCATCCGGTCGAGCACCTGGGTGACCATCCGCTTGAACACCATCCGCGCCACGTTGGAGCCGATGCAGCGGTGGATGCCGAGACCGAAGCTGCTGTGCCGGTTGCCCTTGCGCTCCAGGTCGACCTGGTTGGGCTCCGGGAACACCGAGGGGTCCCGGTTGGCCATGGCCCAGGACAGCCAGAGCCGTTCGCCCTCCTTGAACCGCGTGCCGACGATCTCGCAGTCGGCGGAGAAGGTGCGTCCGTCGCCGGGCGCGGGGGCGAAGTAGCGCAGGAACTCCTCCGTGGCGGAATCCAGCAGGACGTCCCGCCCCCGGCTGAGGCGCTCCCGCTCCTGCGGGTTCTCCGAGAGCCACTCCAGCGCGTGCGCGGTGAGCGCCGTGGTGGTGTCGAAGCCGCCGCCGATGAGCAATGCCAGCACCCCGAGCAACTCGTCGTCGGGCGGGGTCTTGCCGTTGATGTCGGCCCGGACCAGCGCGTCGACCAGACCCGGGCGCGGATTCTCCCGGATCTCCACGATCGAGGCGTACAGGTCGCGTCCCATCGCCCGCTGCATCTCGGTGATCCGGGCCTGGTCGGGCGAGTTCGGCGGGGTGTAGACCGAGGCGTGGGCCGGCTCGTTGTAGACGGTCCACTTCCTGAGCGGGATGCCCATCATGGCCATCGTCAGGACGGCTGGCACCACGTTGGCGAGATCGTCGACGAAGTCGATCCGACCTTCCTCGATCCTCTCGTCGATGCTGGCCCGCACCACCTCGTCGACCAGCGGGATCCAGCGGCTGACCGCGGCCGGCGAGAGGTACGGGTTGAGCGTCTGGCGGTAGTAGCGCTGCTCGGGCGGGTCCATCTCCAGGAACCCGCCCCGGGACGACTTCGCCCGGGGCGGCGCCGGGATGCTGATGCCCTCGTACCCGCGCCGCTCGCCCTTGACGTCGTGGTCGTTCGACAGCACGTCGGCGGACCGGGCGATCTCGAAGACCTCATGGTGGCCGCTGGCCACCCAGTGGCCGTCGTAGGTCTCCGACCAGGCGATCGGACACTTGCCCTGCAGTTCCTGGGTGACCGCTTCGAACTGCTTGCGGTACTCGGGAGTGTGCCGGTCGAACCGGATCCGGTCCTTCTTGCGGTCGTCCTCGGTCATGATGGCGTCCCCGCTTTGGCCACGATGGAGATGGCCCGTTCCGGGCAGGACATGACCGCTTCGTTGACCTGGTCCTCCTGATCGGCCGGAACGTCCTCGTCGATGACCGAGGCATGGCCGTCGATCTCGCTGAGCTCGAAGATCTCCGGAGCCCGCATGGCACACAGGGTGTGCCCCTGGCAGCGATCCGGGTCGACCCGCACCTTCACGATGATTCCTCCTGCTTCACTTCAGATCGATCGGCCTACTTGACGTCTGCCATCGTCTTGCCGACGTCCGCCAGGGTGAGCGGCTTGCCGTAGGTGCCGGTGAACTTGTACGCGACGCTGTCGCAGCGGTACGCGCCGGTGTTGGGCTTGAAGTCGGCGGGGACCCAGCCCGTCGCCGTCGCCTTCTCCGCGTTGAAGCACGCCGGGGCCTTGGCGGTGGTGGTCAGGTCGACCGGTGCCTGCAGGCCTCCGCCGGTCCACGCGGTCTGCTTCATCGCGTTCTGGTACACGCAGGTACGGGTCAGCGTGGTGCAGTCCGACGCCGCGGTGGCGAAGAGCAGCCAGGTGGAGAAGGCACGCAGCGCGGGCAGGGTGAGCTGGGCTCCGGGGTCGTACTTGCTGTAGAGGTCGACGACCTGCTGGGTGGCCGGGTTGGACGCGGCCTTCTCCGGCGGGTAGACGCCGCTGATGTCGGCGAAGTTGTTCTGGGCGGAGAGTGCCGCGGAGCCGGCCAGCTTGATGAAGGCGGGGCCGTAGGCGTTGTTGTTGGTGTCGATCCAGTCGAGCTTGTAGCCGATGTTGGTGAGCACCTGCTCCAGCTTGGCCAGGCTGGCGAAGTCGCCGTTGAAGACCAGGCCCTTGACCTTCTTGCTCTTCAGGGACTGTGCGTAGGGGGTCCAGTCGGACACCCCGGTCGCCGGGTACAGGTCCGAGTAGCTGAGCTTGCCGCCCAGCGCGGGGATCTGCTCCGCCAGCTGCGCGGCGATGACCTTGGTGATCGGTGAGTCGCCGGAGATCACGCCGACCGCGTCGGCCGAGTCCGGGTATGCCTCCTTGATCAGCCAGGAGTAGAAGTCCGCGTAGGGCGCGTAGCCGACGGAGGCGCCGCCGGCGATCACCTGGAGGTCCGCTCCGGTGGACAGGATCTGGCCGGGCTGGGCCGGGAACTCGGGGAGCAGGCAGCTCAGCCGGTTCTTGACGCCCAGGTCGTCCAGGGCCGCGCTGCCGCCGACGTCGGCGAAGTCCGACTGGCAGGAGGCCAGCACCTGCTGCGCGTCCGCGAAGTACGCGGCGTCCCGGGTGACCGGCACGATCTTGCGTCCGTCGATGCCGCCGGCCGCGTTGCACCAGGCGGCGAACACCTTGGCCGCGTCCACGAGTTCGGGGTTCTTGGTGAAGCCCATGTCGGTGAAGACGCCGAGCTTGATCTCGGTCGCGGTAACGCCCTGCGAGGTCGAACTCGTGGGCGTACCGGGCTTGCAGACGTTCTTCAGAGTGCCGAAGTCCGCCTGGGAGGCGGCAGCGGACGAAGCGCCGGCGGCGGTCGCGGTGGCACTGTTGCTTGCTGTGGTGTTGGAGCGGGAGGCACAGCCGGCCATCGCCAGCGTGGTGACAAGCACCCCGACGGACAGACATCTCAGGCGTCTCATACGGCTCATGCGGACTCTCCTAGATAATTTGCTCTCGGAATTCACGGTGATCACGTGACTGCGCCCGCCGCCTTGAGCGCGATGATGCGGTCCCAGTCCAGGCCGAGCTCCTGGAGGATCTCCTCGGTCTGGGCGGCGAATTCGGGGGCCGGGCCCAGTTGCGGGGCGCTGACGTCGAACTGCACCGGGCTGGCGGCCAGTTCGAGCTCTCCGGCCTGCAGCACGTACTCGTTGGCCCGTACCTGCGCGTCACCGGCCACCTGCAGCGAGTCCTGGACCGGGGCCCAGGGCCCGGACAGGGTGGCGAAGCGCTCGCTCCACTGCGCCAGGGTGCGGGTGGCGATGACCTCCCGAAGGATCTTGACGGCCTCTTCGGTGTTGGCGCCGATCAGTTCGACGGTCGCGAAGCGCGGGTCCTCGGCCAGCTCGGGACGGTCGATGTGGCGGCAGAACTCGGCCCAGAACTTGCCCGGTTGGAGCAGGGCCAGGGTGAGGTGGTAGCCGTCGGAGGTGGTGTAGATGCCGGACAGCGGATTGGTCGGCGAACCGTGGCCGCCCAGCACCGCGGCGACGAACGGCTTGTCGAGGTGGAGCGAGAGGGCGATCCCGTGGCCCATGGCCCACACCCCGCTGCCGAGCAGGGAGACGTCCACGATCGACGGCTCCCCGGTGCGCTCGCGCTTGAGCAGCGCGGCGGCGATCCCGCCGGCGAGGTTGGTGCCGGAGATGGTGTCCCCGAACGCGGGCACCGGCGGATTGACCACACCGTCCGTGCCCTTGGGAGTGAGGCTGGCGGCGATGCCGGCGCGGGCCCAGAAGGCGGTGCTGTCGTAGCCGCCCTTCTCCGACTCCGCTCCGCGCGGACCGAGCGCGCTTCCCCTGGCGTAGATGATCCGGGGGTTCACCGCACGGACGTCGTCGACGTCGAAGCCCAGCTTGCGCCGGCCCTGGGGCAGGAAGCTGGTCAGGAACACGTCCGCCTGGCGGATCAGGTCGTGCAGCACCTCCCTGCCCTCGGGCTTGGACATGTCCAGGCCGATGCTGCGCTTGCCGCGGTTGGCGTGCTCGACATTGGGGTTGGGGTCACCCTCGACCTTGAAGGTGCCGGTCTGCCGCAGCCCGCGCTGCGGGTCGCCGGTGACGGCGTGCTCGACCTTGATGACGTCCGCGCCCCAGTCGGCGAGCACCGCGCCCGCCGACGGGACGAAGCCGTACATCGCGACCTCCAGGACGCGGATGCCTTCCAGCGGCCTCATGACGAGGCCGCCTCTGCGGCCGGGAGCACCGTCGCGAAGGACTTGTACTCCAGGAACTCCTCCAGCCCGGCCACGCCGCTCTCGCGGCCGATGCCCGACTGCTTGTAGCCGCCGAAGGGCACGTCGGCCGCGAAGTAGTTGCCGCCGTTGATGCTGAAGGTGCCGGTGCGGATCCGGCGGGCCAGCCCGACGGCCCGCTCCTCGTCGCGGCTCTGGATCCCGCCGGACAGGCCGAAGATCGAGTTGTTGGCGATGCGCACGGCATCGTCGTCGTCGTCGAAGGGGATCACCGCGAGCACCGGTCCGAAGACCTCGTCCTGCGCGATCTCGCTGTCCGGGTCCACGTTGCCGAGCAGGGTCGGGGTGTAGAAGAAACCGGGGTCGACCTTCTCGCCTCCGGTGACCAGTGTGGCGCCGGCCTCGACGGCCCGCTTGACCATGCTGTCGACCCTGTCCCGCTGCCGCTCGCTGATCAGCGGGCCGGCGAAGGTCTTGATGTCGGTGGGGTCGCCGAGGGTGACCCGGCCGAGGTTGGCCGCCACCTTCGCCACGATCTCGTCGTGGTGTTGCCTGGGCACCAGCAGCCGGGAGGTGAGCGCGCAGCCCTGCCCCGAGTGGGAGCAGATGGTGAAGGCCGAGAACATGGTGGCGGTGTCGAAGTCGGCGTCATCGAGGATGATCATGGCGGACTTGCCGCCGAGCTCCAGGAAGAGCTTCTTGATGGTGGTGCTGGCCGCGGCCATGATCCGGCGGCCGGTGGCGGTGGAGCCGGTGAAGCTCACCATGTCGACGTCGGGGTGGGTGGTGAGCAGCTCGCCGACCTCGACCGCGGAGGAGGTCAGCACGTTCACCACGCCGGGCGGGATGTCGGTGTGCTCGGCGATCAGCTCGCCGAGGAACAGCGTGGTCAACGGGGTGTCAGGGGCGCCCTTGAGGACCACCGTGCAGCCGGCCGCCAGCGAGGGGGCGAGCTTGGCGAGAGCGAGCTGGTTGGGGTAGTTGTACGCGGTGATCCCCGCGACGACCCCGACCGCCTCCTTCTCCACCCAGCGGCGGTGGCGCTGGCCGCGGATCTCCCGCTCGCCGAGCTCCTCGGTCAGCGGGTACTTGCGCAGCAGGTCGGCGTAGTAGCGAACCAGCTTGACCGGGTCCTCCAGCTGGGGGCCGTAGGTGAGCATCCGCGGCGCTCCGACCTCGGCGATGGTCAGCTCGCGCAGCTCCTCCAGATGGTCCGTCAGCGCCTGGTGCAGCTGGTCCAGGCAGCGGATGCGCAGCTGTACGTCGGTGGCCCAGGCGGTGGTGTCGAAGGCCCGGCGGGCGGCCTCGACGGCGGCCTCGGCGTGGGCGAGCGTGGCGTCCGGGGCCTGGTCGAGCACCTCGCCGGTGGCGGGGTTGAGCGAGGGGAAGGACTTCTCGGTCGCGACGAGCCTGCCGTCGATGAGCAGACGCTTCACAGCCGCACCAACTGTCCGCCGTCCACGCTCACGACCTGCCCGGTCAGCCAGCTCGCGGCGTCCGAGAGCAGGAACAGCACGGTGTTCGCCATGTCCTCCGGCGTGCCCATCCGCTTCAGGGCCAGGCCCTGGACCATCTGGGTCCGGTACGCCTCCGGCACGATGCTGCGGGTGGCGTCGGTGTCGGTGGGGCCCGGCGCGATCCCGTTCACCCGGATGTTGCGGCCGCCCAGCTCCATGGCGAGCGAGGCGGTCAGGTGGTTGATCCCGGCCTTGGCCAGCCCGTAGTAGCCGCTCGCCATCCAGGCGGCGGTGGACGACTGGTTGACGATCGCCCCGCCGTCGGTCATGTGCGGGGCGACGGCGCGGGTGACGTACAGCGCGCCCATCAGGTTCACCTGGAGGAACCGGGTGAGGTAGTCGAGCGGGACCGTCAGGAGCCCGTCCCGCCGCATGCTGTGGAAGATCGCCGCGTTGTTCACCAGGTAGTCGATGCGGCCGAACTCCGCGGTCACCGCGGCGGCCAGTGCCTCGGCGGATTCGGGGTCGGCCACGTCCACCTTGACGTAGAGCGCCCCGTCGATCTCCTTGGCCACGCGCTGGCCCTGCTCCTCGTTCAGCTCGGCCACCACCACCCGGGCGCCCTCGGCGGCCAGCGCCCGGGCGTAGCCCTCGCCGATCCCCTGCCCAGCGCCGGTGACGATGGCTACCTTGTCCTGGAACCGCATCCTGCCTCCTTGCTCGGATATTGCGGAAACTACATTCTCTCCACGCGCAAAGCAACCGTCTGGCAACGAGAATGTAATCTACGCTGGTAGCGCCGCCGGACGCGCCCAAGCAGCCGGACGCGGCCACCCGAGGAACCGTCACCAAAGGGCTTTCGGAAGTTATCAACGGGAGAATAATGTTCTCTGATATGGAAGGGAGCTTTTCATGATCAAGACTGCAGTGGTAACCGGAGGCGGCTCGGGCATCGGTCGCGCCATCGCGGAGCGCCTGCGGGCCGACGGCTACCAGGTCGCCGCGCTCGACCTGAACCCGCTGGACGGCACCGACGACCTGGCCGCCGACGTCACCGACCGGGACCAGGTGGACGCCGCGCTGGCCGACGTCAGGAAGCGTCTGGGCCCGGTCACCATCCTGGTCAACGCCGCCGGCATGGACGGCTTCAAGCGCTTCGCCGACCTCTCCTTCGCCAACTGGCAGCGGCTGATCGACGTCAACCTCAACGGCGTCTTCCACTGCATCCAGGCCGCGCTCCCGGACATGGTGGAGGCCGGCTGGGGACGCATCGTCAACATCTCCTCCTCCAGCGCCCAGTCGGGCCAGCCGTTCATGACGCACTATGTGGCGTCCAAGGCGGCGGTCAACGGGCTGACCAAGGCGCTGGCCCTGGAGCTGGGCCCGGCCGGCATCACCGTCAACGCGGTGCCGCCCGGCTTCATCGACACCCCGATGCTGCGCCGGGCCGAGTCGCGCGAGCTGATCGGCGGAACGGTGGAGGACCACATCCAGCGGACGCCGGTGCGCCGGGTCGGCCGCCCCGAGGACATCGCCGCCGCCTGCTCGTTCCTAGTCTCGGAGGAGGCCGGGTACATCACCGGGCAGATCCTCGGCGTGAACGGCGGGCGCAACACATGAGCCGGCTGCCCCCGGTCCCGCACGACGAGTGGGACGACGACGCCTTCGCGGCCATGTCGAGGGGGCAGAAACTCCCGCCGTCCAACGCGCTCGGGCTGCTGGCCCACCACCCCGATCTGGCCAAGGCGTTCCTCACTTTCAACATGCACCTGCTGGGCACGTCGACGCTGCCGAAGCGCACCCGCGAGCTGGCCATCCTGCGGGTGGCCTGGCGGCGGCGCTGCCAGTACGAGTGGGCGCAGCACCTGCTGATCGCCAAGCGGGCCGGCGTCACCGACGAGGAGATCACTCAGGTCCGGACCGGAGCCGACACCCCGCTCAACCGCGCGGTGGCCGAGCTGGAGACCGACTCCACCCTCTCGGACGCCACCTACCAGGCGCTCGCCGCCGATCTGAGCGACCGTCAGCTGATGGACCTGGTGTTCACCGTCGGCGCCTACGGCCTGCTGGCGATGGCCTTCAACACCTTCGAGGTGGAACTCGACCCCGGTTTCTCCGCCGAGAACTTCACTGACGCTATCGGAGAATGATATTCTCACTTCAGAGAGGGGTGACCATGCCACACTTCACCAAGCCTGAGACGGGTAGCTGGACCGAGCAGTACCCGGAACTGGGCACAGGTCCTGTCAACTACGAGGACTCCGTCGATCCCGCCTACTACGCGTCCGAGCAGGCGGCCATCTTCAAGCGGACCTGGCTGAACGTCGGCCGGGTCGAGCTGGTGCCGAGGACCGGCAGCTACTTCACCAAGGAGCTGGCTGCCGCCGACACCTCGCTGATCATCGTGCGGGGCAAGGACAAGGAGATCCGCGCCTTCCACAACGTCTGCCGGCACCGCGGCAACAAGCTGGTCTGGAACGACTTCCCGCGCGAGGAGGTCAAGGGCACCTGCCGCCAGTTCACCTGCAAGTACCACGCCTGGCGCTACGGCCTGGACGGCGAACTGACCTTCATCCAGCAGGAGGAAGAGTTCTTCGGCGTCGAGAAGAGCGAGTACGGCCTCAAGGCGGTGCGCTGCGAGATCTGGGAAGGGTTCATCTTCGTCAACCTGGACCAGGACGCACAGCCGCTCGCGGAGTACCTCGGCGAGATGGCCAAGGGCCTGGAGGGCTACCCCTTCCACGAGATGACCGAGGTCTTCACCTACAAAGCGGACATCGGCAGCAACTGGAAGCTGTTCATCGACGCGTTCGCGGAGTTCTACCACGCGCCGGTGCTGCACCAGAAGCAGGCCACCAAGGACGAGTCCGAGAAGCTGCTCAGCTACGGCTTCGAGGCGCTGCACTACGAGCTCCGCAGCCCGCACTCGATGATCTCGTCCTGGGGCGGGATGGCCCCGCCGAAGGACCCCTCGATGGTCAAGCCCATCGAACGGGCGCTGCGCAGCGGCCTGTTCGGCCCCTGGGACAAGCCCGCCATCGACGGCCTGGACAAGCTGCCGCCCGGCCTCAACCCGGCCCGGCACCGCTCCTGGGGCACCGACTCCTTCGAGTTCTTCCCCAACTTCACCCTGCTGTTCTGGGCGCCCGGGTGGTACCTCACCTACCACTACTGGCCGACCGCGGTCGACCGGCACACCTTCGAGGCCAACCTGTACTTCGTGCCCGCGAAGACGGCGAGCCAGCGGCTGGCCCAGGAGCTCGCGGCGGTGACCTTCAAGGAGTACGCCCTCCAGGACGCCAACACCCTGGAGGCCACCCAGTCGATGCTCAAGGGCCGGATCGTCACCGACTTCCCGCTCAACGACCAGGAGATCCTGCTCCGCCACCTGCACAAGGTGGTCGGGGACTATGTGAAGGAGCACGCCGATGCTGCCGGCTGAGTTCGCGGTGTTGGAGCCGTACAGCGAGTGGGTCCTCGCCAAGGAGCCGGAGCGCTACGCCAAGCGCCTGGCCAGCTCCATGGAACAGATGCAGGCCTTCTACGACGCGGCCTTCCCGCTCCTGGAGCGGGCCATGGCGTACCTGGACACCTTCCCGCTGGACGACCTGCCCGAGCCTGAGCACAACCTGCTGCTGCTCAGCTACTCCCTGGTGATGGTGTCGTTCCCGGTGGAGGTCTGGAAGCAGGCCCGGGTGCCGGACAGCGGCGCCGCCTATCTCGACCTCCTCGTCGAGCCCAGGGTCTGACGCATGGTCACCCTCAGAGCCGCCCGCGTCCTGCACGTGGAGACGGGGGAGATCGCGGAACCGGGACTGGTCACCGTGGAGGGTGACCGGATCACCGGCGTCGGGAGCGGCGGCGGAAGCGGGGGGGACGTCATCGACCTGGGCGACGTCACCCTGCTCCCCGGGCTGATGGACATGGAGGTCAACCTGCTGATGGGCGGACGCGGGGAGACCGGCGTCCTCTCCCACGTCCAGGACGACCCGCCGCTGCGCATGCTCCGCGCCGTGGGCAACGCCCGCCGGACGCTCCGCTCCGGGTTCACCACCGTCAGGAACCTCGGCCTGTTCGTCAAGACCGGCGGCTACCTGCTGGACGTCGCCCTGGCCAAGGCCATCGACGCGGGGTGGATCGACGGACCCCGGATCGTCCCGGCCGGACACGCGATCAGCCCGACCGGCGGCCATCTGGACCCCACCATGTTCACCGCCTACGCACCCGGGATCATGCCCCTTTCGCTGGAGGAGGGGATAGCGAACGGGGTCGACGAGGTGCGCAAGGCGGTGCGGTACCAGATCAAGCACGGCGCGCAGCTGATCAAGGTGTGCGCGTCGGGAGGGGTGATGTCGCACACCGGCACCCCGGGTGCGCAGCACTACTCCGACGAGGAGCTCCGGGCCATCGTGGACGAGGCCCACCGGCGCGGGCTCAAGGTGGCGGCGCACACCCATGGCGCCGCCGCCGTCCGGGCCGCCGTGGAGGCCGGGATCGACTGCATCGAGCACGGCTTCCTGCTGGACGACGAGACCATCGCGCTGATGGCCGAACGCGGCACCTTCCTGGTGCCGACCACGGCGCTGACCGAGGGCATGGACCTCTCCGGGGCCGCCCCCGAGCTCAAGGCGAAGGCGGCGGAGGTGTTCCCATTGGCACAGACGGTGGTCGCCAGGGCGCTCAAGGCCGGGGTGCGGATCGCGGTCGGCACCGACGCGCCGGCCATTCCGCACGGCCGCGGCGCCCATGAGCTGATCGCCCTGGTCAAACGCGGGATGACGCCGCTGGAGGTGCTCCGGGCCGCGACCGTCAACTCCGCCGAGCTCATCGGCGCGGACGACCGCGGGCGGATCGCCGAGGGACTGCTGGCCGACCTGGTCGCGGTCCCCGGCAACCCGCTGGACGACATCTCGGTGACGGCCGACGTCCGCTTCGTCATGAAGGGCGGCAAGGTCTTCCGGAACGACTGAGCACCGGAACGACTGAGCTCGGCCGGCACGAGCGAGGATTCAGGGGCCGTCCGCCTGCCGCGGGCGGCCTCTGCCATGCCATCCGGGCAGCGCATACTGCAATCTCAGTAGGCCGGAATGTCCGCAGGAGGACGACGACCGGACGCGGCGGAGCTGGCAGCCTGGTTCTCGCGACACCGCCGTCGGCCGTCGGCGGCCATGGTCGCAGCAGCCCGACAGGAAGCCACCACGCCGATGCTCACCACCTGGCAGAACCTCCAGCGCGACCACGCCCGCAGCCTCGACGCCGCACTGGTCCTGCTGCTGTTCGGCCTCTCCTTCTCCGGCAGCACGATCACCTTCCAGGGCGGCTCCACCAGCGTCCCCTGGTGGCCCGCCGTGCTGCTGACGGGAGTCTCCTGCGCCGCCCTGCTGTGGCGCCGCAGCCACCCGCGCGCGGTCATAGCGGTCACCACCGGCTGCGCCGTCGGGGTGGCCGCGCTGGGCTATCTGCTCACGGTCCTGCTGCTGGGGCCGCTCATGGTCGCCCTGTTCGCACTCGCCTTCCGCACCGAACGGAGGACCGCGAACACCTTCGCCCTCACCACGATCGGGCTGCTGGTGGTCACCGCCATGGCGGCCGGCCCAGCGGCTGAACCGCTCGTGCTCAAGACCATCGCACCCGCCGCCTGGCTGCTGCTCCCCACGTCTCTAGGAACGGTGGCCAGAATGCGCTCGGAGTACCTCGAAGCAGCCCAGACCCGCGCCGAACAGGCCGAGAGGACCAGGGAGGAGGTGGCCCGGCACCGGGTGGCCGAGGAGCGCATGCGGATCGCCCGCGAGCTGCACGACGTCGTCGCCCACCACCTCGCCCTGGCCAACGCCCAGGCCGGCACCGCCGCGCATGTCGTGCGCAACCGTCCGGACCAGGCCCAGAAGATGCTCGCCGAGCTCACCGCCACCACCTCGTCGGCGCTGCGCGAGCTCAAGGCCGCCGTCGGCCTGCTGCGCCAGGCCGGCGACCAGGACGCGCCGCTGGAGCCGGCCCCCGGCCTGGCCCGGCTGCCCGATCTGGTCGCGGTCCTCTCCGCCGCCGGGCTCGACGTCACCGTCTCCGTCGCCGACGAAGGCACACCGCGACCCCTCTCCCCGGGGGCCGACCTCACGGCCTACCGGATCGTGCAGGAGGCGCTCACCAATGTCACCAAGCACGCGGACACCAAGGAAGCACGGGTGGAGCTGGCCTACTCCCATGAATGGCTGACCATCACGGTCAGCGACCGGGGTGGCCCGGCCGCCCCCAAGCCGTCCGCCCCCTCCGCGGACAGCAGTGGCTACGGCCTCATCGGCATGCGCGAACGCGCCCACTCGGTCGGCGGCCACCTCCGCACCGGCCCCCGCCCCGGCGGCGGGTTCCAGGTCACCGCCGAGCTGCCGCTGCCCTCCCACTTCCCGAAAGAAGACCCCAGCACATGACCATCCGCGTCCTGCTCGCCGACGACCAGGCCCTCCTGCGCGCGACCTTCCGGATCCTGATCGACTCCTGCGACGACCTGGAGGTGGTCGCCGAGGCCGCCGACGGCGCGGAGGCCGTCGAGCTGACCCGCGTCCACCAGCCCGACGTCGTCGTGATGGACATCCGCATGCCCGGCATGGACGGACTCACCGCCACCGCCGCCATCTGCGGGGACCCGGAACTCGCCGCCACTCATGTGCTGATCCTGACCACCTTCGAGATCGACGAGTACGTCGCCAAGGCGGTCCGGGCCGGCGCCGGAGGCTTCCTGGGCAAGGACGTCAGCACCGACGAACTCCTGGCCGGCATCCGCATCGTGGCCGCCGGGGACGCCCTGCTCTCCCCCGTCGCCACCCGCGCGCTGATCTCCCGCTTCCTGGTCTCCCCCGACCCCGACGCGCACCTCGCGCCGCCCGAGCAGCTCGCCGCCCTGACCACCCGCGAGCGGGAGGTGATGGCGCTGGCCGCGCACGGCAAGTCCAACCAGGAGATCGCCGAGGAGCTCTTCGTCAGCCACCTCACCATCCGCACCCACATCCAGCGGGCCATGATGAAGCTGGCCGCCCGCGACCGCGCCCAACTCGTGGTGATCGCCTATCAGTCCGGCCTGGTGAAGCCCGCGCCGCCGCCGGCCTGAACCAGGCCGGTCTCGTACGCGATCACCACCAGCTGGGCGCGGTCCCTGGCGCCCAGCTTCATCATCGACCGGTTGGCGTGGGTCTTCGCGGTGACCGCGGTGATGAAGAGGCGTTCGGCGATCTCGTCGTTGGACAGCCCCAGCGCGACCAGCCCCACCACCTCGCGCTCACGGGGCGTCAGCACGTCCAGCCGGCCGGGGTCGGCCTGCGGCCCGCCCATCGCGGGCTGGGCCAGGAAGCGGGAGATCAGCCCCCTGGTGGCGGCCGGGGACAGCAGCGCCTCCCCGGCGGCCACCACCCTGATGGCGTCCAGCAGCTGGGCCGGCTCGATCCCCTTGCCGAGGAAGCCGCTGGCGCCGGCCCGCAGCGCCTCCACCACGAACTCGTCCACCTCGAAGGTGGTCAGCACCAGCACCTTCACCCCGGCCAGGTCCTCGTCCGCGCCGATCAGCCGGGTGGCGGCGATGCCGTCGACCTCGGGCATCCGGATGTCCATGAGCACCACGTCAGCGCGTCGGCTGCGGGCCAGCTCCACCGCCTCGCGACCGTTGGCCGCCTCGCCGACGACCTCCATGTCCGCCTGGGCGTTGATGAGCAGTTTGAAGGTGCCGCGCAGCAGCGCCTGGTCGTCCGCGAGCAGGACACGGATGGTCATGAGCTGGGGTCTTCTTTCGGAGGCGGGGGCAGGGGCAGTTCGGCGCGGACGAGGAAGCCGCCGTGCGGCTGGGGGCCCGCGGTGAGGGTACCGCCGACGGTGGCGGCGCGCTCACGCATGCCGATCAGGCCGTGACCGGTCCCTGGGGCGTCCACCGGGGTCCCGGCCCCCTCATTGGCGACGGTGATGGACAGCGCGTTGGTCCCGTAGTCGAGGGTCAGCCGGACCGGCCCGCCCGGGGCGTGCTTGTGGGCGTTGGTCAGCGCCTCCTGGACGATCCGATACGCCGTCAGGTCCACGGCGGGGGCGAGCCGGTGCTGCTCCTTGTCGCAGCCGACCTCGACCGGGAGTCCGGACTGCCGGAAGGACGTGACCAGCCGGTCCAGGTCGGCCAGCCCGGGCAGGGGCTCCCGCGAGGCGGGCTGGTCGTCGTCGGTCTGGCGCAGCAGCCCGACGGTGGCCCGCAGTTCGTCCAGCGCGGCGCGACTGGTCTCCTTGATGTGGGCCAACGCCTCATAGGCCGCGTCCGGGTCGGTGCGCAGCAGGTGGTGGGCCACCCCCGCCTGGGCGTTGACCAGGGTGATGTGGTGGGCCACCACGTCGTGCAGCTCCCGGGCGATGCGGACCCGCTCGTCGGCGACCCGGCGCCGGGCCTCCTCCTCCCGGGTGCGCTCGGCCCGGGCCGCGCGTTCCTCCACCGCAGCGAGGTGCAACTGACGGCTGCGGACGGTGACGCCGACGGCGGTCGCCGCGACCAGCAGATCCAGAGCGATCAGACCGCTCCAGGGGGTCTTCGAGGGCGGGGTGGTGAGCGCGGCGACCACCGTGACGGCCAGGGCCGCGATGCCGCCCGCGGTCCAGGCGGTGCGCCGGGACGTCCTGACGGCCATCGAGTACGCCGCGACCATGCTCGCCGCCGGCACCAGCGGGGTGCTGTGGTCGACGACCAGGTGCACCATGTCCACCGCGACGGCCGCCGCCAGCACCGCGACCGGCCGGCGACTGCGGTACAGCAGCGGCGCGCAGGCCAGCGCCGTCAGCAGGACGCCGCTCCACTCCGGGGCGTGCCAGTGTCCGCCGACCACCATGGAGACGCACAGCGCGACCACGATCACGACCAGCCCCGGGGCGATGTCCCCGGCCCGCTCGTGCCGGGCGAACCACGCCCGTGCCGCGTTCAGCATCTCTTCCACTCCCTCACCGTACGTGCCACGCGCCGGGTGGAGGGGCCAGCGGACCCCTCCACCCGGCGCGCGTCGGGGTGGAACCAACTCTGCCGATCCGGCGATCTCTCGTCGTTCGCCGCGCGGCGACACTTCGGCGTACTGCGGACGCAGTACATCCGGGTCTCACTGATTCTTGATGTGCTCCTTCATCCCGTCCAGCCGGGTCAGCACCGGGTAGCCGCTGACGCTGAGGGCGTTGCCGTGCCCGGTCTCGTGGATGTCGAACACCGACTGGACGGCCGCGTAGAACCCCTGCACGTCCAGGGTCTGGTTGACCGCCCGCTTGGCCTGGCGCAGCCCGAACGACGGCATCTGCGCGATCTGCCCGGCCAGCTCCATGGTCGCCGAGTCCAGCTCCTCCAGCGGAACCACCCGGTTGACCATGCCGACCCGCTCCGCCTCGGCGGCGGTGACGGCCCGGCCGGTGAACAGGATCTCCTTGGCCTTGCGCGCGCCCAGCTCCCAGGTGTGGCCGTGGTACTCCACCCCGCCGATGCCCATGTACACCACCGGGTCGGAGAACTCGGCGTTCTCCGCCGCAATGATCAGGTCGCAGGGCCAGCACAGCATCAGCCCGCCGGCGATGCACTTGCCCTGCACCGCGGCGATCGACGGCTTGGGGATGTTGCGCCAGCGCAGGGTGTACTCCAGGTACCTGCGGGTCTCGGCGTTGTAGATCCACTCCAGGGTGATCTCCTTCGGGGCCGGCCAGCGGTCCTTCAGGTCGTGGCCGGCCGAGAAGTGCCGGCCGTTGCCCCGGAGCACGATGACCTTGACCTCCTCGTCGGACGCGGCCCGGGTCCAGGCCGCGTCCAGGTCGTCGAGCAGTGCCATGGTCTGGGCGTTGGCCACCTCGGGACGGTTCAGGGTGATGACCGCCACCCCGTCCTTGGCCTCGTACAGGATCTGGTCCATCCGGGTGGCTCCTTCGCTGGAGGGGTTCATCGGGGCAGGCCGAGGATGCGCTCGGCGATGATGTTGCGCTGGATCTCGGAGGTGCCGCCGGCGATCGTGCCGCCGAAGGACCGGGCGTAGCGCTCGAACCAGCTGGCGGTGAACGAGGCCATGCCCATGTGGTTGGGCGGGCCCGTCAGTTCGGGGTGGAGCAGGCCCTCGGTGCCGCGTGCCTCCAATGCGCAGAGGGACGCGGAACGCACGGCCTCCGAGCCGAACAGCTTGAGCACGGACAGCTCCGCCTCGTTCCGGTCCTCGCCGAGCTGCCGGTAGCCGAGCAGCTTGAGCGCCTGGAAGTCCATCAGCAGCGTGGCGTACCACTCCTCGGCGCAGGGCGCGTCCTGGATCAGGTCCTCCAGACGTTCGGCGTAGTGCAGCCACAGCAGCGTCCGCTCGTGCCCGAGCGAGCCGTGCGCCACGCCCCAGCCGCCGTGCAGCGGGCCGACCAGGTTCTCCTTGGGGACCCGGACGTCGGTGAAGAACACCTCGTTGAAGTCCAGGTCGTCGGGGTCGGTGAGGCAGCCGAACGGCTTGCGGACCACTCCCTCGGTGTCGGTGGGGATCAGCAGCACGCTGATGCCCTTGTGCTTGGGCGCGTCCGGATCGGTTCGCACAAAGGTCAGCAGCACATCGGCGTCGTGCGCCCCGGAGGTCCACACCTTCTGCCCGTTGACGGTGAAATGGTCGCCCTCCAGCACCGCCCGGGTGCGCAGGCTGGCCAGGTCGGAGCCGGCCTCCGGCTCGCTCATGCCGAGCGCGGCGGTCTTCTCGGCCCGGAGGATCGGGACGGCCCAGCGGCGCTTCTGCTCCTCGGTCCCGAAGGTGAGGATCGAGGCCGCGATGATGCCGAGCCCCTGCGGGTTGAAGCTGTGGTTGATCCGCCGCCGGGACAGCTCCTCCAGGTGGGCGAGCTGCTGCGGCAGCGTCGCGTTGCGGCCGCCGAACTCCGGGGGGTTGCCCGGCAGCAGCCAGCCCGCGTCGAAGAGCTTCCGCTGCCAGTTGGCCGCCCATGGCGGCACGTCGGCGGTCGACTGCGAAGCCGGCACCGCCTCCTCGACGGTGGGCAGGTTGGCGTCGATGAACGCGGAGAACTCGGCCCGGAACTCCTCGACCTCGGTGTCGTACTCGGAGGTCAGCCTCATCGCAGCAGCGCCTTTCGGTGTTCGGCCGCCGTCCCCAGCAGCAGGTCGCCGGCCTTGGCCCGCTTGAGATGGATCTGCAGCTCGTTCTCCCAGGTGTAGCCCATGGCGCCGAACAGCTGGTAGCCGTCCTGGAAGCAGACCCGCTGGCACTCGCCGGCGGCGGCCTTGGCCATCGAGGCCGCCCTGGCCCGCCGGGGGTCGTCCTCGGCGATGGTCAGCGCGGAGAAGTAGGCCAGCGCCCTGGCCCGCTCGATCGCCACGTACATGTCCGCGGCCTTGTGCTTGACCGCCTGGAAGGAGCCGATCGGTTTGCCGAACTGGACCCGCTGCCGGACGTGCCCGACGACCAGGTCCAGGATGCGGCGGCAGCTGCCGACCGTGGTGATCGCCAGACCCATCAGGGCCAGGTCGGGGACGTCGCGGACCAGGTCCGGCGCCCGCACATGCGCCACGTGCAGGGTCGGGTCGAAGATGTCGACCCGCTGCGCCTCCAGGTCCGTGCCGTTCACCACGATCACGCCGTCACCGGTGACCAACGCGATCTCGTCGGCCCGGTCGGCGTCCAGCACGTACCGTCCGGTCCCGTCGAAGACGCCGGTGCCCGAGCCGTGCGGCAGCCGTCCGGCCAGCGGCGCGAACCAGGTGGCCGTGGCCAGGAACGGGGTGGGGTCGGCGACGTAGCCCAGCTCTTCCAGCACGATCGCCAGCTCCACCGGAGGGGCCTCCAGCCAGCCCAGCTCCAGGTAGGTCGCCCAGAGCTGCTCCTCGGGCAGGGAACGGGACTTGGTCACCGTCTCGCGGACCAGGCGTTGCAGCAGTCGCTGGTCCTCGTCGAACTCAAACTCCATCGTTGACCTCCAGAAGGACCTTGCCGAGGGCCTGCCGGCCCAGGCCCGCGGCCTGGGCCACCGCGTCGAGCGGGTACACGGCGTGGATCCGGGGGTGGATCGTGCCCTCGGCGAACATCCGGTGCAGCTCGGCCCGGGCGGCGACCAGCTTCTCCCGGTCGTGCCGCCCCCAGCCGCCGAAGTCGAAGCCGTGGATGGTGACGCCCTTGAGCATCGCCAGGTTGAGCGGGATGCGCGGGATCTCGCCGCTGGCGAAGCCGACGCTGACGAACCGTCCGCCCCAGTTCATGCCCCGCAGCGCCTGCTCGGAGTGCGGACCGCCGACCGGGTCGACCACCACGTCGGCGCCGCCGGACTGCTGCAGCCGCCGTTTGAGGTCCTCGTACGGCAGCAGCTCATGGGCTCCCTGCTTGGCGCAGACGGCCCGCTTCTCCTCGGTGGAGGCGACCGCGACCACCTCCGCGCCCAGCAGCGCGGCCAGTTCGACTGTCGCCAGGCCCACTCCCCCGGCCGCGCCGAGCACCGCCACCCGCTCCCCCGGCCGCACGTCGGCGACCAGGCGCAGCGCGTTGAACGCGGTGGCGTGGGAGACCCCGAACGCGGCGGCACGCTCGGTCGGCACGGCGTCGTGGATCCGGGACAGGCTGGTCGCCGCGACGGCGACCCGTTCGGCCCAGGCGCCGACGAAGACCGAGCCGAAGACCCGCTCGCCCTTCTCGAAGCCGTGCCCGGACTCCGCCACCACCCCGGCGAACTCGCTCCCCGGGGTGAACGGCGGCTCCTCCTTGACCTGATAGGTCCCCTGGACCACCAGCAGGTCGGCGAAGTTCACCGCCGCGTAGCGCACGTCGACGGGCACCTCCCCCTGCGGCTCGGGGACCTCCTCGACGACCAGCGGGCCGCCGATGGCGTTGCAGCGGGCCGCCCTCATAGCGTGGTCGTCGCGGCGAGTTTGGTGGTGGCGGCGAGTTCGGCCGCTCCTGCGGCCATCTGCAGCACCGCGTCGCCGTAGTAGGCCATCTTCGGGTTGCCGCCGTCGCCCCTCACATGCCGGGCGTATCCGCCCTCCAGTACCACCGCCATCTTGAACCTGGCCAGGATCACGTAGTAGTCGATCTCGCTGACGTCGCGGCCGCTGACCTTGGCGTAGTGCTCGATCAGGTCGGCCCGGTCCGGCATGCCGTTGTAGTCGGCATAGCCCTGCTGCGACCGGTCCTCGTCGGCGTCGGGCCAGCCCATGAGCACCCAGCCCAGGTCCAGCAGCGGGTCGCCGACCGTGGACATCTCGAAGTCCACCAGCGCGGCCAGTTGGGCCGGCGCCTCGTGACGGAACATCACATTGGCGAACTGGTAGTCGCCGTGGATGATCCCCGGCTCCCAGTGGCTCGGCCGGTGCACCCGCAGCCAGGCGGCGGCCTGGTCCAGGCCGGGCAGCTCACGGAACTGGAACTTCGCCAGATGCGCCAGCCAGCGGTCCACCTGTCGGTCGTGGAAGCCCTCGGGCGTCCCGAACCCCTCCAGGCCCTGCGCCCGCCAGTCCACGTTGCCCAGCCTGGCGATCCCCTCGACCAACTGGTAGGCGAGGCCGGGACGCAGCGACAGGTCGCTCAGATAGGGCTCCGGCCAGCCATTGGTGTTCATCGGCGACCAGCCGTCCACCTGTTCCATCAGGTAGAAGCAGGAGCCGACCACACTGGTGTCGTCGCAGACCGCGATCGCCTCCGGATGCGGGACGTCGGTGCCGTTGAGCGCCTTCAGCACCCGGTACTCGCGCAGCATGGTCTTGTCGCGCCCCGGCGGGACCTTCTCCGGCGGCTTGCGCAGGACCATCCGCAGGTCGCCGCGGCGGATCTCGTGGATGTCGTTGGAGGTGCCCCCGGAGATGAGGGAGGTCTCCAGCGGTTCGCCCGGGGCGATGCCCTGACCGTCCAGCCAGCGGGCCAACGATTCGGTGTTCACATGTTCTCCAGCTGCTTGCGGGCCCACTCCCGACGAGCGGGCAGGTGCTCGGTGGGCCACAGGCCGGGCGCGGGCTCGCGGCCGCGCAGCACCTCCTTGGCCACCGTGATCTTGTGGACCTCGGTCGGTCCGTCGACGACCGCCATGACGGCGGCCCCGGTCCACATGTCGGCGAAGGGCATCTCGTTGGAGACCCCCAGCGCCCCGTGCAGGTGCATCGAGCGGTAGACGATGTCGTGCAGGACCTTCGGGGTCAGGAACTTGATGGCGGCGATGTCCTTCCGGACCCGCCGGTAGTCGTTGTACTGGTCGATCTGCCAGGCCGTGTAGAGGACGAACAGCCGGAACTGGGCGAGCTGGGCGTAGGAGTCGGCCAGGTCGGCCTGGACCAGCTGCTTGTCCGCCAGCCTGCTGCCCTGGGTCTGCCGCGAGACGGCCCGCTCGGCCATCATGTCCAGCGCCTTCTGGGCCTGCCCTACGACCCGCATGGCGTGGTGCACCCGACCGCCGCCGAGCCGGGTCTGCGCGATCACGAACGCCTGGCCCTCGCCGCCGAGCAGCGCGTCGCCCGGCACCCGCACATCGTCGTACGAGATCAGCGCGTGCATGCCCTCGTCCGCCGCCTCGCCCAGCGTCCCCATGTGCCGCTCCACCCTGACGCCAGGGGTGTCGCTGGGCACCAGGAACATCGACATCCCCTTGTACGGGCTGACGTCGGGGTCGGTCACCGCCATCACGATGACGAACCGGGCGGTGCGCCCGTTGGAGGAGAAGAACTTGCGCCCGGAGATCACCCATTGATCGCCATCGCGCACCGCGCGGGTGGTGAACAGCGTGGGATCCGCGCCGGCCTGCGGCTCGGTCATGGAGAAACAGGAGAAGCACTCGCCCTCCAGCAGCGGCTGGAGGTAGCGCTCCTTCTGCTCCTCGGTCCCGTAGCGGGCGATGATCTCGGCGTTGCCGGTGTCCGGCGCGGCCGTGCCGAAGATGACGGGGGCCCAGCTGGAGGTGCCCAGGATCTCGTTGATGAGCGCCAGCTTGACCTGCCCGAACCCGCGTCCGCCGAGCTCAGGACCCAGATGCGGCGCCCACAGGCCCTGGTCGCGCACCTGCTGCTTGAGCGATCGGACGATCGGACCGAGCTCGTCGTCGAGAGGATGGTAGGCCCGGCCCGGATAGAGCAGGTCCAGCGGCTCGATCCGTTCGGAGCGGAACTCCCGGATCCACTCCAGCTTCTCCTCGAACTCCGGCTCGGTGGAAAAGTCCCATGCCATATCAGCCGACCCTTGTCTCGTGGCGGTACGCTTGGGATGAGAATAGCCTTCTCTTCAGGCGGAAGTAAGGGTCTCGAAACGTGCGGTGCGCGGTTCGGTAGGGAGATGCGTTCTATTGCCAGCTGAGTGGAGTATCGTTTCGCAGGTGACTGCTGCCCCTGCCGAGCCCCCCGTCGAGCCCGCCTGGCGCCAACGCGCCGTCGAGCGATCCACCCGCGCCGCGAAACTGCGCGCCGAACAGCGGGTCCAACGCTTCCTGGAGTCGGCACAGGAGCTGATCGCGGAGAAGGGCACGACCGACTTCACGGTCCAGGAGATCGTGGACCGTTCGAAGCAGTCACTGCGCAGCTTCTACCAGCACTTCGACGGCAAGCACGAGTTGCTGCTGGCCCTGTTCGAGGACGCGCTGGCGACCTCGGCCGCCGAGATCCGGGAGGCGTCCGCCGCCGAGTCGGATCCGGTGGAGGCGCTGCGCGTCGCCGTGGAGCTGCTCTTCAACCAGTCGCACCCCGACCCCGGCGTCCAGCGCCCGCTGTTCAGCGACTTCGCGCTGCAACTGCTGGTCAAGCACCCGGCCCAGGTGGCGACCGCACACCTGCCCATCCTCATGATCTTCACCGACCTGATCGAGCAGGCCACCGAGGCCGGCGCCGTCGTGCCCGGGAAGCCGCGCCGCCAGGCCACCCTGGTCATGCAGACCATCATGTTCGCCGCGCAGGCCAACGGAGTTCCCGCCGACAGCCACGCCAGCCCGGTCACCGCCGAAGAGGTCTGGCAGTTCTGCCTCAACGGCATCTCCAGTGCGGCGACGACCGCTCCCGCGAAGGCGAGTGCGTCGAAGAAGCGCTGATATTGCCCCTCTCTTACATGGAGAGTACCGTTCTCGCGACTGATCGAGGACGGGAGCGTGGCCATGGCACTCTCACGGCACTACCGGGTCGCCCAGTGGGCCACCGGAAACATCGGCACCCGCTCACTGCGCGCCGTCGTCGAACACCCCGACCTGGACCTGGCCGGGGTGTTCGTGCATTCCCCGGACAAGGCGGGACGTGACGCCGGCGAGCTGTGCGGGCTGGGCAAGACCGGGGTCATGACGACCCATGACATCGACGAGATCCTGGCGCTCGACGCCGACTGCGTCCTCTACATGCCGCGCGCCTGCGACTTCGACCAGGTCTGCCGGCTGCTCGCCTCGGGGGCGAACATCGTCACCACCCGCGGCGAGTTCCACCGCGCCGCCAGCCTCGAACCCGGGGTCCGCGCACGGGTGGAGGCCGCCTGCGCCGAGGGCGGGACCTCGATCCACAGCACCGGCAGCAGCCCCGGGTTCATCACCGAGGCCGTCCCGCTGGCACTGACCTCGATCCAGCGGCGGCTGGACGGACTGACCATCGACGAGTTCGCCGACCTCTCCCAACGCGACTCGCCGGGACTGCTCTTCGATGTCATGGGCTTCGGAAAGCCGCCCGCGGAGTTCGACGAGCGCCGGCTGGCCCATCCGCGCGACAGCTTCGGTCCGTCGCTGCACGTCCTCGCCGACGCGCTGTCGCTGCCGCTCGACTCGGTGCAGGCGGAAGGCGAGGTCGCCACCGCGAGCCGTCCGTTCCGGATCGCCGCAGGCACCCTGGAGCCCGGCACCGTGGCGGCGCAGCGGATCACGGTCTCGGGCATCCGGGACGGGCAGCCGCTGCTGCGCTTCCGGGCCACCTGGTACTGCACCACGGAGATCGACCACCCCTGGAACCTGCGGGCCACCGGCTGGCGCATCCGGGTCGAGGGCGACGCACCGCTCGACATCGACATCCACTTCGCCGTGCCGCTCGACCGGATGGCCGAGGTCTCGCCCTCGTACACGGCCAACCGCGCCGTCAACGCCGTCCCCTTCGTCTGCGAGGCAGCCCCGGGGATCCGCTCGACGACCGATCTCCCACAGATCGTCGCCGCTCTCAACTGATCCCCGGGGCTGGGCTGTCAGGCCACCACGGACGCCGTGCTCGACACGGCCTCGCTCCAGGCGGCGCGGGCCGCGACAGCGCGCCGCCAGGACATCAGCACCTTGGGCGGCATGCCGACCGCCAGCGCCCCGGCCAGGTGGTCGCCGGTGCGGTAGGCGGCCACGAACCGACCGGCGCTCAGATCCCCGTCCACGACCGCGATCTCGTCATGGCCGCGCAGGTAGCCGTATGCCTGGATCTTCATGTCGTACTGGTCGGACCAGAAGTACGGCACCGGCGCGAACGGCTTGCGCGCCTCCTCCGCACGCAGCAGGTTGCGGGCGGCGGCCATGCCCTGCTCGGCGGCGTTGGTGCGGTGCTCGATCCGCATCTCCACACCGAACAGCGGGTTGTGCCAGCGGGCGACGTCCCCGGCTCCGTACACCCCCGGCGCGGCGGCGCTGTACTCGTCGCAGACCAGGCCGTCGGCCACGGTCAGGCCGCTGCCCTGCAGCCATTCGGTGTTGGGCACGGAGCCGACCGCGACCAGGACCTCGTCGGCGTCGATCAGTTCACCGTCGGCGAGCCGCACGCCCCCCGCGCCCGCCTCGACCACGGCGACCCCGGTGCGCAGGTCGACCCCGTGGTCCAGGTGGGCCTGCGTCAGTACCCGGCCGACCTCCGCGCCGACCGCGTGGGCCAGCGGCACCGGCGCCGGTTCGACCAGGACGACCTCGGCCCCCAGCCCGCGGGCGACCGCGGCGGCCTCCGATCCGAGGAATCCGGCGCCGACCACGGCCAGCCGGCTCCCCCGTCCCAGCCGGTCCCGCAGGACCAGGGCATCGCTGAGGGTCCGCAGCACATGCGCGCCCTCGCCGGGCAGCCGGCGCGGACGGACGCCGGTGGCCACGATCAGCCCCTCGTAGGGCAGTTCGGTGCCGTCGGCCAGGTGGACGGTGCGTCCGGCGAGGTCGAGACCGGTGGCGGCGGCGCCCAGGCGCAGGTCCAGGCCGAGCGCCTCCAGGTCGGCCGGCGAGCGCAGGGCCAGCTTGCCCGGCTCCCACTGCGAGGCCAGGATCTGCTTGGACAGCGGCGGGCGGTCGTAGAAGGCGTGCGACTCGTCGCCGACCAGGGTCAGCGTTCCGTCGTAGCCCTCCCGGCGCAGGGTCTCGACGGCCGCGAGCCCGGCGGCCGAGGCGCCGACGACCAGGATGCGGCTCACCCTTCGACCAGTTCGGCCAGCCGGATCGCCGCGGCTGGGCACAGGCCCGCCGCCTCGCGCACCACGTCGTGGAGTTCAGCGCCGGGCCGCTCCGCCAGCAGCACCACGATGCCGTCCTCGTCCCGCTGGTCGAACACCTCCGGGGCGCTCAGAACGCACTGGCCGGCCGCGATGCACTTCGACTCGTCCACTTCCACCTGCATGGTCATACGTGTTCCGTTCGTCGGTGTCTCGGGTCGCTACCAGGTGACCGGGAGTTCGTAGACCCCGTAGGCGAGCCGGTCGTGCTTGAACTCGATCTGCTCGACCTCCGTGGCCAACTGCAGGGTGGGGACACGACGGTACAGGGTGCCGTAGACGATCTGCAGCTCCACCCGGGCCAGCAGCTGGCCCACGCACTGGTGGATGCCGAAGCCGAAGGCGTGGTGGTGGCGGGCGGACCGGGTGAGGTCGAGCTGCTGGGGCTCGGGGAACGCTTCCGGATCCCGGTTGGCGGAGGGCAGGTCGAGAATGATGCCGTCCCCTGCGCGGATCACCTCACCGCCGACCTCTATGTCTTCCAGCGCGATCCGGCGCTGGCCGGTGTGCGCGATGGTCAGGTACCGGAGCAGCTCCTCCACCGCGGCCGCGACGACCTTCGGGTCGTCGGTGTCGCGCAGCAGGGCGAGCTGCTCGGGCTGCTGCAGCAGCGCCAGCGTGCCCAGGGCGATCATGTTCGCGCTGGTCTCGTGACCGGCGATGAGCAGCACCACCGCCATCAGCGCAGCGTCGGGCACGGTGACCTCGCCCGCCTTGACCCGCGCCGCCAGGTCGGACAGCACGTCCTCGGCGGGGTCGGCCATCTTGGCGACGATGGCCTCGGCGAGATAGGTGACCAGCGCGGTGCTCGACTCCCGGCTCTGCTCGGGCGTCGCGTCCCGGTCGACCGCGGTGACGCCGTGGCGCTGGAAGAACTCATGGTCCTTGTACGGCACGCCCAGCAGCTCGGTGATCATCACTGTCGGAACCGGCAGCGCGAGCGCGGTGACCAGGTCGGCCGGCTTGGGACCGGCCAGCATCGCGTCGATGCGGTCGTCGGTGATCTTTTGGATGGCCGGCCGCAGCGCCTCGACCCGCTTCAGGGTGAACGGCCCGGTGAGCATCCGGCGGAACCTGGTGTGCTCGGGGGCGTCCGCGTTGAAGATGGTCAGCGGGCGGTGGTCCAGGGTCTCCGCCATGGCGTGGCTCTGGTGCGGGAATCCGGGCTGGTGCTCGTCGACGCTGACCCGGGGGTCGGCGAAGAGGATCCGCTGCTCGGCGTGGCCGGTGATCAGCCAGGGCGTGCTGCCGTCCCAGATCCGGGCCCTGCTGATCGGACGCTCGGCGGGCAGCGCCCGCATGGCCGCGGGCGGGTCGAACGGGCAGCCGCTCTGCCTGGTCATCGGGTACTCGGGAAGCGGCGCGGCCGCTTCGTTCGCGGTGTCGGCCAGTGTGTCGGCCATCTCTCTCCTCATTGATGGGGGGAGCTCCGGTCGGAGCGGAGAGCGTTGCAGGGCAAGGCAGTTGAAGCCTCGACGGGGGGCGGCTCGTCGGCCCGGCAGGACCGTCCGAACCTTCCGGAGGCATGCGGTCCACGCTACGGCCACTGGTTGCCCGGCTCAAGCAATCTGGCTGCTTTTTTGGTCTGACCTTTGATATGTTTCGCCGAAACGAGCCCTTGGGGGTGTCCGTACGGTGGACTTCGAGCTGACCGACGATCAAGAGGCCATCCGGGAGGGCGTCGCCGGACTGCTGCGCCGCTTCGACGACCACTACTGGATGGAGAAGGACCGGGACCACGAGTTCCCGACCGAGTTCTACAAGGCCGTCGCGGACGGCGGCTGGCTGGGCATCACCGTCCCGGAGGAGTACGGCGGCCACGGCCTCGGCATCACCGAGGCGTCACTGCTGCTGGAGGAGGTCGCCAGATCCGGCGGCGGTATGAACGCCGCCAGCTCGATCCATATGTCGATCTTCGGAATGCACCCCGTCGCCGTCCACGGCTCCGAGGAGCTCAAGCAGCGCACCCTGCCTCGGATCGCCACCGGCGACCTCCATGTCTGCTTCGGGGTGACCGAGCCGGGCGCCGGCCTGGACACCACCAGCATCACCACCTTCGCCGAACGGGTCGGCGACGAGTACCTGGTGAACGGCCGCAAGGTGTGGATCTCCAAGGCCCTGGAGTCCGAGAAGATCCTGCTGCTGACCCGCACCACCAAGGCCGACCAGGTCGCCAGGAAGACCGACGGGATGACGCTCTTCCTGACCGACCTGGACCGCAAACGGGTCGACATCCGGCCGATCCCCAAGATGGGCCGCAACGCCGTCAGCTCCAACGAGCTGTTCATCGACGACCTCCGGATCCCGGTCGAGGACCGCGTCGGCGAGGAGGGCGAAGGGTTCCGCTACCTCCTCGACGGCCTGAACCCGGAACGGATGCTGATCGCCTCCGAGGCGCTCGGGATCGGCCGGGTGGCACTGGACAAGGCCGTGGCGTACGCCAAGGAGCGGGTGGTGTTCGACCGGCCGATCGGCATGAACCAGGGCGTGCAGTTCCCACTCGCCGACTCACTGGCCCGCCTGGACGCGGCCGAGCTGATGCTGCGCAAGGCGACCTGGCTCTACGACCGGGGCAAGCCCTGCGGACGCGAGGCGAACACCGCCAAGTACCTGTGCGCGGACGCCGGATTCACCGCCGCCGACCGGGCGCTGCAGACCCACGGGGGGATGGGCTACTCCGAGGAGTACCACGTCGCCCGCTACTTCCGTGAGTCCCGACTGATGAAGATCGCACCGATCAGCCAGGAAATGATCCTCAACTACCTGGGATCGCACACGTTGGGAATGCCGAGGAGTTACTGATGGTCAACAACAACGCACTGTTCGATCTCACCGGGCGATCCGCGCTGGTCACCGGGGCCGCCGGCGGCATCGGCTCGGCCGTCGCCGAGGCGCTGGCCCAGGCCGGGGCAGCCGTACTGGTGACGGACGTCGACGGACCGGCCGCCGCGGCGGTCGCCGAGAAGCTCACCGCCGCCGGCCTGAAGGCGGACAGCTACGCGCTGGACGTCACCGACCGCGTCGGCGCCGACGCCGCAGCGGCCCTGGCCGCGTCACGCACCGGCGGGAAGCTGCACATCCTGGTTAACAACGCCGGAGTCACCGCACCGGCCATGTTCGAGAACCTCAAGGAGGAGTCCTTCCGCCGGATCATGGACATCCACCTGATGGGCGCCTTCCACTGCGCCCAGGCCGCACTGCCGTTCCTCCCCGACGACGGCACCGGACGCATCATCAACGTCACCTCCTCGGCCGGCATCACCGGCACCCTCGGCCAGGTCAACTACTCCGCGGGCAAGGCCGCCATCATCGGCCTGACCAAGTCCCTGGCAAGGGAGTTGGCCCGCCGCCAGATCACCGTCAACGCCCTGGCGCCGCTGGCCGCCACCCCGATGACGGCCACCATCCGCACCGACGAGAAGTTCGCCGCCAGGATGCTGTCCCGCATCCCGCTCGGCCGCTGGGCCGACCCCGACGAGGTCGCCGGCGCCTTCGTCTTCCTCGCCTCGGACGCCGCCTCGTTCATCACCGGGCAGGTGCTGCCGGTGGACGGGGGATTCGTCATGTGACATTTGGAGCACGTCGTGTGTTCAATGGTTCAGCCAAAAAGAACCCGCCGACGAGCACGAGAGGCCTGAGCCATGCAGAGCGCAGAACCCCTGCCACGCTTCAGCGCTCTCACCGTGCCCAAGGCGTCGGACGTGCTGGCCGCCGAGGTGCGCGAGCGGATCCTCACCGGCGAGCTCGCCGAGGGCACGTCGCTGCCACCGGAACGTCAACTGGTCGAGCAGACCGGGCTGAGCCGGGCCACAGTGCGGGAGGCCCTGCGCATCCTCGAAGTCGAGAAGCTGCTCCGGATCAGACCCGGCCGCGGCGGCGGGGCCTTCGTGCACCGGCCCAACCGTGAATCGCTGGCGAACACGGTGCAGTTGGTCATCCGCGGCCAGCAGATCCGGCTGGAGGCCCTGCACGAGACCCGCGAGGCGATCGAGCCGACGTGCGCCGCGCTCGCCGCCAAGCGCCGCACCGAACAGGACCTCGCCGACCTGGACGCCGCCCACGCCGACCTGGTCGACGCCGGCAACGACCTCCCCCGCTTCCTCCGTGCCAACATCCGCTGGCACAACGCCGTGGCGAAGGCCGGCGACAACGAACTCCTGATCGGCTTCATGAGCGCGCTCTCGCAGGCGATCTACTCCGCCACAGACCTGGAGCAGTTCCTCAACGCGGACATCCGCGGCGTCACCGCCCGCGCCCACGCCAAGGTCACTGAGGCCATCCGCAAACAGGACGGCCCAGCGGCGATGCGCCGCATGACCCGCCACGTCTGCGGCTTCGCCACCGTGGCCGCCACCCTCGACCAGCGCGACCGCATCGACCTCTCCGGCTGAGTCCAGCCCTGCGCGTCACGCGTCCGACGGCTCGTCCGCTGTCCACTCGACCTCTGGGGGCACCACCCGCCCGCACACCGGATTGCCCTTGGCGTCGGTGAGGGCGAGCCGGGCCACCAGCACACCGCGACGCCGTGCCTCGGCCAGCACCTCGGACGGAACGTCGGCCAGCATCAGCTTGGCGCGCCGGAACCTTCGAGGCGCCTCCTCCCCGGGTTGCCTGCCTGTCCACGAGAGGTAGACGAAGCGTCCGCCGAGGCGGTTCTGCACGTACGGGCCGAGCAGCTCGCCGTCGGCGGTGAACGTGCAGGGCAGGGTCCACGTTGCGGTCGGGGCGTCGCCGGGCTGTGGGTTCAGCAGCTCGGCGGGCCGGTCCTTGCGCTGGACCGCGACCTCGATCCCGTCGGCCCCGGGGAAACCGGGCCCGGGCCCGCAGTGGCGGCCGGGCAGGGTATGGCCTTCGATCCGCAGTCGCATGAACATATCCCCTTTACTGGTCAGGGCAGATGATGAAGTCCCGGTAGGCATGGCGGCCAGACCGGCCGTTCAGCTCCCTGGTCGCCGCTCGCAACTCCCACAGGTGATCGGTCGTCAGTGGCAGCGGGGCTTCGTCCGGCTGGAAGGTGGTGCGTACGGGGTAGTCGACTCCTGGTTCACGGGTCATCTCGATGTGGCAGCCCAGCACATGGGTCACCCGCCGAGCGGCTGCGAAGTCGACGAGTAGTTCCGCCGTTCGCGCGAAGGCCGACCAGTCGTCGACGTAGAGCCGCCCCGGGTACAGCGTGTCGCCGGTGAGGAGCCAGCCGGTGTAGGCGTCATGGTAGGTGACAGCGCTCTCGTGATGCCCAGGGGTCGCCAGGCACTCGACGGCCCGCCCTCCCAGGTCGATCCGCGCGACGCCCTCCGGGTCGCCGTCGAACCCGAAGAACGGCCAGGCGCCGGCGCGGTCGGCGGGCACCACCACCGTCCCCGGCCGTCCCGCGAACTGGGCGTCGCCGGCGACGTGGTCGCCGTGGGCGTGCGAGTGGAGCACGAGCAGCGCGTAGTCCTGCCGGGGGTTGCGGGCGAGCCAGTCGTCGACCAGTGCGTCGACGACCTGACGCAGCGGAAACCACTCGGGCGACTCGGTGGCGCCGGTGTCGAGGAGCATCGCCCGCTCGTTGCCGAACAGCAGGAACAGGAACGGCGCTTCGTAGTGAACGGACTTGTTCTGGCGCAGGACGTAGCTGTGCTCGTCGTAGGCGTGCACCTGGATGTCCGGGTCACTGTTGTGCTTCGCGGACGGCGAGCCATGGATCCAGCGGAGGTCGAGTGGGCGCGACTCGACCACACCGGACGTGAAGTCGATCGGTTGGCTGCCCGTGCTCACTGGTGGTGCTCCTGTTCATGGGACCCCGGACGGTAGTGCCCCAAGCAGTATCAGATCCACCCGCTGATCCGCCGCGGCCCCGGCCGGTGATCCCCATTGACGCCGCTTCGGCCCAGCCTTAGCATCTTGCGAGAATGAGATTATCAAAAAGTAGAGATGGGGTTCTCGTGGGCGACATGAACTCTGTCCTGACCGTGACCGCCGACGGTGGTGTCCGCATCGTCACGCTGAACCGGCCGGAGCGGCTGAACAGCGTTTCCGAGGAGCTGCACCGGCGGCTCTCGGAGGTCTGGCACGAGATCGCGGACGATCCGCAGGCGCGGGCCGTGGTACTCACCGGGGCGGGCCGGGCGTTCAGTGCCGGGGGCGACTTCGACCATCTGCTCCGGCACCACACCGATCCGGAGCTGCGGGAGTGGTCGATCAACACCGACCGCAGCATCCAGACCCAGCTGATGCACTTTCCGCTCCCCGTCGTCGCGGCGGTGAACGGCCCGGCGGTCGGGCTGGGGTGCAGTCTGGCGCTGGGGTGCGATCTGGTGCTGATGGCCGAGGACGCCTATCTGGCGGACCCGCATATCTCGGTCGGACTGGTGGCGGGCGACGGCGGAGTGACCCTCTGGCCGATGCTCACCAGCATGCTCCGGGTGAAGGAGTACCTGTTCACCGGCGACCGGATACCCGCGGCCACCGCGGTCGAGCTGGGCCTGGCGAACCGCACCGTCCCCGCCGCCGACCTCCAGCACGAGGCGCTGGCGCTGGCCCGCCGGCTGGCGGCTCAGCCCGCTGAGGCACTCCGGGCCACCAAGCAGGCCCTCGCCGTGGTGATGGAACAGGTGTCGCGGGGCGGCATGGAGGCGGCGCTGATGGCCGAGCAGCTGACCATGACCAGCCCGGACCACATCCGGATCGTCAACGAGCTGGCCGCAGCCGCGGCGCGGCGGGCGGGCGCGGGCGTACCGACCACGAGCAAGGAGTCCGGCAGTGCAGGCTGAGGAGTTCCTGCTGGTGCAGGACCTGGTCCGGACGTTCGCCGGCCGCCACCGGGTGGAGTCGGCCGACCTGGAGCCGTCCGCCCGGGCCGCGGCGCAGAAGGCGCTGGGCGAGCTGGGGCTCGCCGATCTGCGCGGCTCCTCGCCGCCGGCCGCGACCGTGCAGGAGTGCGCGCTGCTCGCCGAGGAGCACGGCAGCCAGCCGCTGACCACGTCGATGCTGGGCACCGTGCTGCTCGCACCCGAGCTGCTCCGGTTGCTCGGTGACGAGGCGTCACCGGACATCGGCACGACGCCGACCATCGCGCTCGCCCGCGACCTGCGGTTCCCGGGGCCGCCCGGGGACGGCCTCGTCGCCTGGGACTGCGCGGGCGCAGACCGCGCCCTCTGCGTCGCCCCCGACGGTACGGTCAGCAGCGCGGAGCTGGGTCCGGTCATCCCGGCCGCAGATCTGCTGCGCAGCATCCGATCAGTACTGCCCGACTCCCCCGCTGTGACCGTGGGCCGGCTCGGTCCCGAGCAGCTGACGCACTGGCAGGCGTACGCGCTGGTATTGCTGAGCAGTGAACTGGTCGGCGCGGCACGTTCGTTCGTCCGGCAGAGCGTCGAGTACGCCCGCGAGCGACGGCAGTACGGGCGGGCCATCGGGTCGTTCCAGGCCGTCCAGCATCTGCTCGCCGACGCGAACGTCCTGGTCGAGGCCAGTACCAGTGCCACCAGGTACGCCGCCTGGTGCCTCGACAACCAGTCGCCCGCGCGCGCTCTGACCGCGGCGCGGGTCGCCAAGGCGGAGGTCAACGCCTCGGCCCTGGACGCCGTCTCCATCGGGATGCAGGTGTTCGGCGGGATCGCGCAGACCTGGGAGCACGTCGCGCACCTGTATCTGCGCAAGGTCCTGCTGGGCACCACCACGCTGGCGACCACCGCCGACCTGCTGACGACCTTGGCCGAACCGGAGGCAGCACGATGAACGACATCCCGCTGGACTTCGGCGATCCGGCCGACCTCGACGACCTCCGCCGCCGCTTCCGGGCCTGGCTGGCCGAGCACCCGCTGCCCGAACGCGGCGCGGACGAACCGCTGCCGACGTTCCTGCACCGCTGGCACCGTCAGCTGTACTCCGGCGGCTGGGTCGGACTCGACGTCCCGCAGGCCTACGGCGGGCAGGGCCTCAGCGCCCTGCACCAGGTGGCGATCAGCGACGAGTTGGGGGCCGGCGATGCCCCGGGCATCCCGCGGATCGGCTATCTTGCGCACGCCCTGATGGAGTTCGCCTCCGAGGAGCAGCGGCAGCGGTGGCTGCCCCGGATGCTGGCCGGCGACGACGTCTGGTGCCAGGGATTCAGCGAGCCGGGGGCGGGATCGGACCTGGCCGGGATGAGCACCACGGCGACCCGACGCAACGACCACTACATCGTCAACGGTCAGAAGCTCTGGACCAGTTACGCCCAGTACTCGAGCCTCTGCCTGTTGCTGGCCAGGACCGACCGGTCGGCCCCGGCCCACACCTCGATCTCGGCCTTCGCTCTGCCGTTGGACCGCGCGGGCGTGACGGTGCGGCCGCTGCGGGCGGCCAACGGCGACGACGAGTTCTGCGAGCTCTTCCTCGACGACGTCCGGATCGAGGAGTCCGAACGCATCGGCGCCGAGGGCAACGGCTGGCCCCTCGCCATGACCACCGTGTCCTATGAGCGCAACGCGCTCGACACCGGCCACATCTCCAAGTACGGACTGCTGGTCGAGCGGCTCCGACGGGCCGCCCGCGACCGCCGGGACGAACTGCCGGACGGGCTGCGCTCGGAGATCGGGCGCTGCTTCGTCGACTACGAGGTGCTGGTCGCCCACGCCGCCCGCCGCACCGCCGAACGGCTGGCCGGGCACACCGCGGGGCCGGAGTCGTCCTACGACAAGCTGCTGATGACCAGGACCGAGCAGCGCCTCTACGAGACCGCGCTGAGGGTGTTCCCCGAGGAGCTCTTCGGCAACGAGGGCAACGGCAACGAGGGCGGCGAGCTCTTCGGGGAGTACCTCTACTCCAGGGCCGCATCGGTCTACGGCGGGACATCACAGATCCAGCGCAACATCATCGCGAAGCGGGTCCTGGGCCTGCCCTCGGCCCGCTAGGACCAATCGGAAGGGAGCCAGCGCATGCGGTACGACCAGTCATTCCTGAGCATTCCGAACACCGTCCGGCTTGCCGCCGAGCGGTTCGGAGACGAGCCGGCCATCGTCGACGGAGCCCTGCGCTGGAGCTTCCGCGAGCTGGAACAGCGGATGGTCGAGGCGGTCAAGGCCGCCATCGCCCTGGGCATAGAGCCGGGCGACCGGGTGGGACTGTGCGCGCCGAACTCGGCCGAGTGGATCGTCGCCGCGCTGGGCATCCACGGCGCCGGCGGCGTCATCGTTCCGCTCAACACCAGATTCAAGGCGCAGGAACTCTCCTACATCCTGCGCAAATCCGGGGCGAAAGCCCTCTTCGCCTCACCCTTCCTGGGCAACGACTACATCGCCGAACTGTACACAGCGGACCCAGAACTTCCGGCGCTGCAGCGGACGGTGACGATCCACGGCCCGCAGGGTTCCGCCGGGCTGAGCTGGCGCGACTTCCTCCGAGCGGGCGAGGCGGTCCCTTCGTCCCAGGTCACGGCCTCGATCGACCGGCTGACCCCGGACGACATCTCCGATGTGATGTTCACCTCCGGAACCACCGGACACCCCAAGGGAGTCGTACTGACCCACGGCCAGTCCCTGCGAGCCTACGGCTGGATGGCCGAGGAGTACACCTTCCGCCCGTCCGACACCTTTCTCATCATTCCGCCCTTCTTCCACTGCTTCGGCTACAAGGCGGGCTGGCTCGCCTCCTTCATCCACGGTGTGACGGTGATTCCGATGCCCGCCTTCGACGCCGGCCGGGCGCTGGACCTGATCAGCAGGGAACGGGTCAGCGTCCTGCTCGGACCGCCCACCATCTTCCGGGACCTGATCAACCATCCGGAGCGCTCCGACTTCGACCTCTCCTCACTGCGGGTCTCCATGACCGGCGGCACCACCATCCCGGAGTCGCTGATCCACGCCATGAAGGCGGACCTCTCCTTCGACATCGTGCTGAGCGCCTACGGCCTGACGGAGTCCACGGCCCTGGTGACGACCACCCGGATCGGGGACTCCGCGGACCTGGTCGCCCGCACCACCGGGCGGACCATCCCCGACGTCGAGGTCAGGATCGTCGACGAGCAGGGCGCGGAGGTCCCGGCGGAGGAGGCCGGGGAGATCCTGGTCCGCGGCTACAACGTCACCCGCGGCTACTGGGAGGACCCGGTGGCCACCGCGGCGGCGATCGACCCCGAGGGCTGGCTGCACACCGGCGACATCGGACAGCTCGACAAGGACGGGAACCTGTCCATCGTCGACCGCAAGAAGGAGATGTACATCGTCGGGGGCTTCAACGCCTATCCGGCCGAGATCGAGAAGCTGCTGCTGGACTACGGACCGATCTCGGAGGCCGCGGTCATCGGCGTCCCGGACGAACGACTCGACGAAGTCGGCTGCGCCTTCCTCGTCCTGAAGCCGGGTCAGCAGACCACCGAGGCCGAGGTCATCGCCTGGGCGCGCGGCGCCATGGCCAACTTCAAGGCCCCGCGCCATGTCCGCTTCGTCGACCAGCTGCCGAAGAACGCCAGCCAGAAGGTACTCAAGGACGCCCTGCGCGCCCGGTTCGACGGGGACGCGCATGGCGGGGAGTGAGGCAGCGGCAGCCGGGCCCCTGGCGGGAGTCACCGTGGTGGCGCTGGAGCAGGCGGTGTCGGCCCCGATCTGCACCCGCACGCTGGGCGACCTGGGGGCCAGGGTGATCAAAATCGAGAACCCCGTGGGCGGCGACTTCACCCGCTACTTCGACGACGTGGTCAACGGCCTTGCGGCGCACTTCGTCTGGGTCAACCGGGGCAAGGAGTCGGTGACCCTGGACCTGAAGGACCCGGCCGGGAGAGCGGTGCTGCACCGGCTGCTGGACAGCGCCGACGTGCTGGTCTCCAATCTCACCCCGGGGAGCACGGCCCGGCTCGGCCTCTCCCCCGCCGACCTGGCCGTCAGCCACCCGGACCTGATCGCGGTGGAGATCGACGGCTACGGTCCCGGCGGCCCGCTCTCCCACAAGCGCGCCTACGACCTGCTGATCCAGGCGGAGTCGGGAGCCTGCGCGACCACCGGCTCCCCCGGCGCACCGGCCAAGCCCGGACCGCCGATGGCCGACGTCAGCACCGGCCTCTACGCCGCCCTGTCGATCGTGGCACTGCTCTACGGAAGGGAGCGCCACGGCAGCAGCGGACCCGCCTCGGTCGCGGTGAGCCTGTTCGACACCATGACCGAGCTGATGGGCTACTCGCTCAACTACACCCGGCACACCGGGGTTGACCAGCAGCCGCGCGGCATGGGCTCCCCCGCGGTGGCGCCCTACGGCGCCTACGCCACGGCCGACGGCCAGACCGTGGTACTCGGCACCACCAACGACCGCGAATGGCAGCGCCTCGCCCGGGAACTGCTCGACCGTCCCGACTTGGCCGACGACAAGCGGTTCGCGAGCAACGCCGACCGCGTCGAGCACCGCGAGCTCCTGGACACGGAGATCGGAGCCTGGTGCGCCCGCCACGATCTGACGCGCATTCAGAACGGCGCGGACTCCGCCGGGATCGGCAACTCCCGGTTCAACACCCCGAGCGACGTCATCGCCCACCCGCACCTCGTCGCACGGGACCGCTGGCGCGAGATCGACACGCCCGGCGGCCCAGTGCCCGCCCTGCTCCCGCCCCCGGTCATCTCCGGCTACGAGGCGCCGATGGGCGCGATCCCCGCGCTCGGCCAGCACACCGACGCGGTGCTCGCGGGTCTCGGGATCGACGGCGACGAGATCGCCTCGCTGCGCGCCGCGGGTGTCCTGTGAGCGAGGAGCCGGCGCTGCTCTCCGCCGACACCGGCGGTGTGCGCACGCTGACGCTGAACCGGCCGCACCGCAAGAACGCGATCAACCAGGAGCTGTGGGACGCCCTCCGCGAGGCCCTGCTCGCGGCCGGCAACGACCGCTCGGTGCGTGCGGTCGTGCTCACCGGGGCCGGTGGCGCGTTCTGCTCGGGCGCCGACATCTCCGGGGGCCCCAGCAGTGTCCATCCGCTGTACCGGATGCGCACCCTCACCGAAGTCGCCCTGCTGCTGCACGATTTGCCGATCCCCACGATCGCGAAGGTGACCGGCGTGGCCGTCGGCGCCGGCTGGAACCTGGCCCTCGGCTGCGACTTCGTGGTGGCCACGCCGGAGTCCACGTTCTCGCAGATCTTCGCCCGGCGCGGACTGTCTCTGGACCTCGGCGGCTCCTGGCTGTTGCCCAAGCTGGTCGGACTGCAGCAGGCCAAACGGCTCGCCCTGCTGGCCGAGACGATCGACGCCGCGGAGGCCCGGTCGCTGAACCTGGTCACCTGGGTGGTACCGGCGGCGGAGATCGACGGCTTTGTCGCCGACCTCGGCACCCGGCTGGCGGCCGGAGCCCCGGTCGCGCTGGCCCAGAACAAGGCACTGCTGAACGAGGGCGCCGACCGCACCCTGCGCGACGCCCTGGCGGGCGAGGCGCGCGCACAGGCCGTCAACTTCGCCACCGGGGACGTGGCGAAGGCGTACGCCGCCTTCGCAGAGAAGCGCGAGCCGCGTTTCACCGGTCACTGGGCCGTACCCAGTCGGGACGAGAGTGGGAGTAACCATGCGTGAGGTCGTGATCGTGGAGGCGGTACGCACCGCCGTGGGAAGGCGGAACGGCGGCCTGTCCGGGATGCACGCGGCCGATCTGTCCGCGGTGGTCCTCAACGCGCTGGTCGAGCGGACGGGTATCGATCCGGCCGTGGTCGACGACGTGGTCTGGGGGTGCGTGGGTCAGGTCGGGGACCAGTCCAGCAACATCGGACGCTACGCGGTGCTCGCGGCCGGCTGGCCCGAGAGCGTCCCCGGGACGACGGTCAACCGGGCCTGCGGGTCGAGCCAGCAGGCGCTGGACTTCGCCGCGCAGGCGGTCATGTCCGGCCAGCAGGACGTGGTGGTCGCGGGCGGCGTGGAGGTCATGAGCCGGGTCCCGCTGGGCGCCGCGAAGGCCGGTGGCACGCCGTACGGGCCCAGGGCCCTGGAGCGGTACCAGAACTTCGCCTTCAACCAGGGCGTCTCGGCCGAGCTGATCGCCCAGAAGTGGGGCTTCGACCGCACCCGGCTCGACGAGTTCTCCGCGCTCTCGCACCAGCGGGCGGCGGCCGCACAGGACCGCGGCGCCTTCGAGGCCCAGATCGTCCCGGTCCCGGTGGACGATGCGACCGTGACCGTGACCCTCGACGAGACCATCCGGCGCGGGACCACGGTCGAGGGGCTGGCCGGGCTCAAGCCCTCCTTCCTGGAGGACGGCCTGATCCACGCGGGAAGCTCCTCCCCGATCTCCGACGGGGCAGCCGCGCTGCTGGTGACCACCCGGGAGAAGGCGCGCGAGCTGGGGCTGACGCCGATCGTGACCTACCGCTTCGGCACGGTCGTCGGGGCCGATCCGGTGCTGATGCTCACCGGGCCGATCCCGGCCACCGAACAGGTGCTGCGGAAGGCCGGAGTCGGCCTGGCGGAGGTAGGCGCCTTCGAGGTCAACGAGGCCTTCGCGCCGGTACCACTCGCCTGGCTCGCCGAGACCGGCGCCGATCCGGAACTGCTCAACCCGCTGGGCGGCGCCATCGCGCTCGGTCACCCGCTCGGAGCCTCGGGCGCGGTGCTGATGACCCGGCTGGTGCACCACATGCGCGACCAGGGCATCCGCTACGGCCTGCAGACCATGTGCGAAGGCGGCGGCACCGCCAACGCCACCCTTGTCGAGCTGGCTTCCTGACGGAGGATCACCTGTGCGCCGAGATGTATTCACCGCCGACCACGAGGCGTTCCGGCAACTGGTGCGGAACTTCGTCGCCAAGGAGGTGGTCCCGCACTACAGCGACTGGGAGCACACCGGCCGGCTGCCCCGCACCGTCTTCGAACAGCTGGGCTCACTCGGGGTGTTGGGCATCCCCATCCCCGAGGAGTACGGCGGGGCGGGGCTGAACGACTACCGCTACAACGTCGTGCTCCAGGAGGAGGCCGCCCGCGCCGTGGTCACCCTGGGCACCGTACGCACCCAACTCGACGTGGTGCTGCCGTACTTCCTCACCTACGCCGACGCGAGCCAGCGGCAGCGCTGGTTCCCCGGCCTGGCCGCTGGGGAGTTGCTGACCGCCATCGCCATGACCGAACCCGGAACCGGCTCCGACCTCGCCGGCATCCGCACCAACGCCGTGCGCGACGGGGACCACTACGTCCTCAACGGCGCCAAGACGTTCATCACCGGCGGGCTGCTGGCCGACCTGGTCGTCGTGGTGGCGCGCACCTCGCACGACCCCGGCAACCGCCGGTCCGGGCTCACCCTGCTGGTCGTCGAGGACGGCATGCCCGGGTTCACCCGCGGCCGCGTCCTGGAGAAGATGGGCATCAAGGTGCAGGACACCGTGGAGCTCGCCTTCCACGATGTCCGGGTCCCGGTCGCCAACCGGCTCGGCGAGGAGGGGGCGGCCTTCGGCTACCTGGGCCACAATCTGCCGCAGGAGCGGATGACCGTGGCGGTCGGCTCGGTCGCCCAGGCACGGGCCGCGCTGGACACCACCATCGAATACGTCAAGCAGCGGAAGGTGTTCGGATCAGCTGTCTCCTCCTTCCAGAACACCAAGTTCGAGCTCGCCGCGGTGGCCGCCGAGGTCGAGGCGGCGCAGGCGATGCTGGACCGCGCGGTGCTGGAGCTGGTCGACGGCTCGCTCTCCGGCGCCGACGCGGCCAAGGTCAAGCTGTTCTGCACCGAGGTTCAGGCCCGGGCCGTCGACCGCTGCCTGCAACTCTTCGGCGGCTACGGCTACATGCTGGAGTACCCGATCTCCCGGCTGTACGCGGACGCACGGGTCGCCAGGATCTACGCCGGCACCAGCGAGGTCATGAAGGTCATCATCGCCAAATCCCTGGGACTCTGACTGTGAGGCACACCGTATGAAGGACTTCTCCGACCGCCCGGGCGCCGCGTTCGTCGCGGGCGGCAGCGGCGGGCTCGGCGCCGCGATCGTCAGGATCCTGGCCCGGCGCGGCAGCGATGTGGCGTTCACCTACCGCGCCAACCGGGCCGCGGCCGACGGCCTCGCCGGCGAGGTCAAGGAGTACGGTCGCCAGGCCCTGACACTCCAGCTCGACCTGAGCGACGAGACGGCCACCGCCGAGGCCGTGACCCAGGCGGCCGCGGCCTTCGGCGGCCTGCACACCGTGGTCTACGCGGCGGGCCCGCATGTGCCGATGACGCACCTCAGCAAGGTGACGCCAGGTCAGTACCGGGCGCAGCTGGTGGCGGACGCGGCGGCCTTCTTCAACCTGGTGCACCCCGCGCTGCCGTTGCTGCGGGAGAGCCGGGGCAGCATCGTCGCGGTCACCACCGTGGCCACCCGCCGCTTCCCGGTCCGTGACGGTCTGTCATCGGGCACCAAGGGGGCGGTCGAGGCCGTCGCCCGCGCGCTGGCCGCCGAGGAGGGGAGGTTCGGCGTGCGGGTGAACTGCGTGGCTCCCGGCATGCTGACCGACGGCATCGCCGCCCGTCTGATCGACTCCGGCGAACTCGACGCGGCCGCGCTGGAGATCACCAAGCGCAACATCCCGATGCGCCGCTTCGGCGATGCGGTGGACATCGCCGAAGCGGTCGCGTTTCTCGCCTCGGACGCGGCCGGCTTCATCACCGGCCAGGCCCTGGGGGTCGACGGCGGCTACAGCGTCTGAGGACGGACGGCGAAGGACCGCCTCACTTGATCGAGGTCGGGAGGACCATCGTCGCCCGGGCGATCGTGTGGCTGTCGATCTCGAAGCCCAGCAGGGCGCCGCTGGTGGTCGCGGGGAGCCCGGTGACGGCCTCGTCCAGCGCGGTCACCGTAACGGTGTAGTCGTGCACGCCGGAGCCGGCGGGCGGAGCCCCGCCGATGTAGCGGGCGGTACCCGCATCCCCGTCGAGCTGGATCGCCCCGGCGGGAAGGATGGTGGATCCCAGCGCACCCGCGTTCTCCGGAAGGGAGGTCGTGGCGGCCGGGATGTCCTCCACGATCCAGTGCCAGAATCCGCTTCCCGTCGGCGCCTCCGGGTCGTACATCGACACCACGAAGCTCTTGGTCTTCTTGGGGAAGCCGGACCAGTACAGCTGCGGTGAGATGTCCTTGCCGCCGGGCACACCGAAGATCCCAGACAGCTGCGCGGTCGACAGCGGGTGCCCGTTGCACACGGTCCTGCTGGACAGCCTGAAGGAGGGCACCTTCGGTAGGAACTCGTACGGGTCCGGGGAGCCCAGGTGATGCGACAAGCCGGCGGAGACCACGGCTGATCCGGGAGCTGAGCCGGGCACGCTGCTCGCCACGGCGCTCCCGCCGCCGAAGGCGTAGGCAGCGCCCACAGCGAGACCGAGCGCTGCGGTGGCGGTGGCTGCCCTCAGCTTGTTGACCTTCATGTCACGCGTTCCTTCCCCACGATTCCGATTGCCCGTCAACTGACGGGCGGCTTGGGAAGGATCGTGACGGAGGGCGATTCCATATGTCCAACAAGTGGATTGAATCGTGTCGATAACCTGAGTGCATGACTCCTAGTCAGGCGGCGGTCCCAGGCGTTCGGTGATGTGTACCGGCGTGACCAGGGTTTCAACCGATATCGCCGATACGAAGGCCGCGGTGATGGGGTCGGGGCGCACCCGGGTGTAGACCGCGAGGGGGCGTCGCACGGGCGGGTCCGGGCGCAACAGCACGCCGTCGAAGTGAGGCGGAACAACGTTGCCGGGCAGCAGGGCGAGGCCGACCCCGGCCCGAGCCATGCCCAGCGCGGACGAGCTCTGTTCGGTGCGCACGGACAGCTTCGGCTCGAAGCCCGCCTGCGCGCAGGCCAGGTTGAGGATGTCGGACAGGCCGCTGCGCTGGGTGTAGTGCACCCACTCCCGCTCCGCCAGGTCGGCCAGTCGAACTGATGCGCCGTCGCC
This sequence comes from Streptacidiphilus sp. EB103A, assembly GCF_041261405.1. NCBI lineage: Bacteria > Bacillati > Actinomycetota > Actinomycetes > Kitasatosporales > Streptomycetaceae > Streptacidiphilus > Streptacidiphilus sp. EB103A. The sequence goes on from NZ_JBGCAQ010000004.1 coordinate 385,284, forward strand.
GTGCGGCAGCGCGTCCGGCGCGGCGGCGATGACGAACTCCTCGACGCCGATCACCCGGCAGGGCCCGTCCCATCCGGCCGGGACGGGACCGACCGCGACGTCGGCCTGGCCTGCCTCCATCGCCGCGACCAGCTCGTTGGTGTGCGGGAACTCGACGAGATGCACCTGGAGTTCGGGGTAGCTGCGGCGCCAGGTGCGCAAGGCACCGGGCAGAACGCCGGTGCTGATCGAGTAGAGGGTGCCCACGTGCAGTTCACCCGTCTCCACGCCCGAGGCGCGGCGCGCGGCGCTGCCTGCGCGTTGGGCGTGCGCCAGGCTCGCCCGGGCGTGCGGCAGGGCGGTGCGGCCGGCCGGGGTGAGCCGGACCTTGCGCGGCAGGCGTTCGAGCAGCGGCCCGCCGAGTTCGCGTTCCAGGGCCCGAATTTGATGGCTCAGGCCCGGCTGGCTCACACAGAGCAGTTCGGCCGCGCGGGTGAAGGAACCCTCGTCGACGACGGTGATGAAGTACTCGAGCTGGCGCAGGGAGATTGCCATGCAAAAAATCTATCACTCCTAGACATTCTATCTGTTGGACACATGGCAAGCGCTCGCCGCAGCATGGAAGCCCGGTCACCACAGTGGTGTGGCGACCGCGAATCAGGAGGCAGACAGCCATGTCCGGCAGCATTTCCCTGAGCAGTTTCGAGAAGGTGGCCGACGCGGCAGCCACGGTGCTGGGACGGTGACCTCATGTCTCACCTGCGCATCCTTTGCCTGCACGGCTACCACGGCAGCGGTGCGATTCTGCGCGACCAGGCGGAGTCGCTGGCCGCCACACTGCGGCCGGACGTCGAGTTCGTCTACCCGGACGCTCCCTCACTGTCCATCGGCGACTTCGGCTGGTGGCACGAGGGGTTCGACGGCTGGGAGCGCACCCGCGACTGGGCCGTCGAGCTGGTGTGCGCCGGGCCCCGGTTCGACGGGATCTTCGGCTTCAGCCAGGGCGCGGCGCTGGCCGGCCTCCTCACCGCGGTCATGGAGAGCGCGGGCGCGCCGCCCGAGTTCCAGTTCGACTTCGCCGTCATGGTCGGCGGCTTCACCAGCGAACTGCCCAAGCACGCGGGGCTGTTCCGACACAGGCTCGCCACCCCCTCCGTGCATGTCATCGGGCGCAGCGATGTGATCGTCCCCGCCAGGGACTCACTACGCCTCGCCGACCGGTTCGCGGACCCGCTGATCCTCGAACACCCCGGCGGCCACACCATCCCGTCCCAGAACGCGGTGGCCCGGCCCATCGCCGATTTCCTCGCCGGTCGGAAAGGCAGCGACGATGAGTAGCAACGCGAACGCGAGGACCGGCGCACCCCCGACCATGGAACGCGTCCCCACCCCCGTGGGCACGGCGGGTATCACCTGGTACCCCGCGCACGGCACGGCACGTGCCGCGGCGCTGCTCGGGCACGGTTCGGCCACCGGGGTCGAGTCGCCCGACCTCCAGTCGCTCGCCGCCTCCCTGCCCCGGCGGGGAGTGACGGTCGCCCTGGTCACCCAGCCGTACCGGCTGAGCCGGACGCGTACCGGCGCCGACGAAGCCTCACTCGACGCGGCGTGGACGGCGCTGTGGCCGCGCGCCGCCGACCTCGGCGTCCCGGTGATCTCCGGTGGCCGCAGCGCGGGATCCCAGGTCGCCTGCCGCACCGCCCAGCGCCTCGGCGCCCATGCCGTGCTGGCACTGGCCTATCCGCTGCTCGGGCCCGGCAGTCCCGCAGAACTGCTCGCCACCGGCCGTCCGACCCTCGTCGTGCAGGGCACCGCCGACCCCTTCGGCCGGGCCGACCAGTTCCCGGCACTGCCGGCCGGCATCGAGCTCGTCGAGGTCCCGGCCGCGAACCACACCTATGGCACGCCGAACGCCATTCCCCGTTCGGTGACGATGGATCTGATCACCGATGCGACAGCCGAGTGGATCGAGCGCCGGCTCGAACAGGCGTGACTGATTCCTCGTCAGGCGCCCGTCCACACCGGTGGCCGCCGCTCCGCGAAGGCTCGCGCGCCCTCGGTCGCGTCCGCGCTGCGGAAGACCGCCGTCACCTCCTCGGGTTCGCCCCAACGGCGTTCCCGGATCAGCTTCTTGGTCATGGCGACGCCCAGCGGGCCGTTCTCGGCGATCCGGCTCGCCAGGGCCAGGGCCTCGGGGCGCACCTGGTCGGCCTGGACGACCCGGTTCACCAGGCCGAAGCCGTGGGCCTGCGCGGCCGTGACGGGGTCGCCGGTCAGCCCCATCTCCAGGGCGACGGAGAGCGGCGCCCGCGCGGCCAGCGTGGTGCCGCCGCCCGCCGCGAACAGACCGCGCTTGACCTCGCTCATCCCGAGCTTGGCCTCCTCCGCCGCCACCACCAGATCGCAGGCCAGCATCAGTTCGAACCCGCCGCCCATCGCGGAGCCGTTCAGCGCCGCGATGACCGGGGTGGCGATGCCCTCGCGGAAGAACCAGACCAGCCCGTCGAACTTGCCGCCCTTGGCGAACGCCTTGAGGTCCATCCCGGCGCAGAAGACCGTTCCCGCCCCGGTCACCACGACCGCCCGGACCTCCGGATCAGCGTCCGCCGAGCGCAGCACGTCCGACAGGTCGTCGATCAGCTCAGGGCTGAGGGCATTCCGCGCCTCGGGCCGGTTGAGGGTCGCCACCAGCACATTGCCGATCCGCTCGGTCAGCACGACGTCGCTCACTTGGCCGCCGCCGCAGTCGCCGCGCGGGCCCGGGAGCGGTACGCCTCAAGCTTCTCCTCCGGCTCGATCAGCCGGTGGCTGCGGGACTGGATCGACACGTCATGGCCCTTGGCCAGCGCACGCAGAGCTCCCACCGTGGCCTGCTCGCGCGGGACGTGCGAGAAGGGGGCGAAGGAGTACCAGCGCATGGCGTTCTCGTGGGTCATCTTGTCGATGTCCGAGTCGGGCACGTCGAACCGCTTCATCACGCCCATCAGCTCCTCGGGCGCCTCCGGCCACATCGAGTCGCTGTGCGGGTAGTCGCACTCCCAGGCGATGTTGTCGATGCCGATGTCGTGACGGAGCTTCACCCCCACCGGGTCGCTGATGAAGCAGGTGAGGAAGTGCTCGCGGAAGACCTCCGACGGCAGCTTCCCGCCGAAGTCCTGCAGGGTCCAGGCGGAGTGCATCTCGAAGGTGCGGTCGACCCGCTCCAGGAAGTAGGGGATCCAGCCGGTCCCGCCCTCGGACAGGGCGATCTTCAGGTCGGGGTAGTCCTTGAGCGGCTGGGACCACAGCAGGTCGGCGGCGGCCGAGACGATGTTCATCGGCTGCAGGGTGATCATGACGTCGGGCGGCGAGTCGACCGCCGGGATCGCCAGCCGGCCCGAGGAGCCGATGTGCACCGACATGACGGTGTCGGTGTCCGACAGCGCCTTCCAGAGCGGGTTCCAGTACGGGTCGTGGAAGCTCGGGTAGCCGAGCACGGCCGGGTTCTCGGTGAAGGTCAGCGAGTGGCAGCCCTTGGCGGACACCCGGCGGACCTCGGCCGCGCACAGCTCGGGGTCCCAGATGGCGGGGATCGCCATCGGGATGAACCTGCCGGGGTGGGCCCCGCACCACTCGTCGATGTGCCAGTCGTTGTAGGCGCGCACCAGCGCCAGCGAGAAGTCCGGGTCGTCGGTGGCGAACAGCCGGGCAGCGAACCCGGGGAAGGAGGGGAAGTTCATCTGGGCCAGGATGCCGCCGGCGTTCATGTCGGCGACGCGCTCGTTGACGTCGTAGCAGCCGGGGCGGATCTCGTCCAGGGCCTGCGGTTCCAGGCCGTACTCCTCCTTGGGCCGCCCGGCCACCGCGTTCAGCGCGGCGGTGCGGATCACCGTCTCCCGGAACTTCCAGGTGTCGGTGCCGTCTTCCTGGTGGACCAGCTGCGGCGCGTCGTCCTTGTAGCGCTGCGGCAGGTGGTTCACGAACATGTCGGGCGGCTCGATGATGTGGTCGTCCACGCTGATGAGGATCATGTCGTCGCGGTCCATGGCACTGCCTTTCGCTCAGTCGGAGGCAGGCAGCGGCTTCGCTGCCTTGATGGTCATCGGGACGCCGTCGCAGGTCAGCGCACCGGCACCGGAGACGGTGCAGAGCAGTTCGAGCGTCCCGGCGGCGTCGGTGTAGCGCTTGCCGATCAGCGTGGCGACGTCAGGTCCGCCGGACGGCGCGGGTTTCGCGGGGGTGCCGGCGGCCGCGGCGGCCATCGGGCTGCCGCCGCAGGCGATCAGCGGCTGCCCCTCGGGGGCGCGGATGACCACCACCCTGGTCGTACAGACGGTGCTGGCGAGCTGGTCACCGGGGCGCAGCCTCGTTGCCGGTGAGGTCATGATGGTGGTCCCTTTCGAGCAGGCGGTCGGCGAGGAGGGAGAGGTCGTAGGACTGGCGGGCCAGCCAGAACCGCAGGAACCCGATCAGCGAGTACCGCAGGAACAGGGCCGCGCCCACCACACTCGCGGTGATCCCGGCGAGCGCGACGGTGAGGGCGTCCCCCTGGGTGAGCGCGTCGGTGGTGCCGCGCGACATCAGATAGGCCGTCACCGCGAGCACCGGGCCGACCAGCATCAGAACGACTCCCAGGCGCAGCCAGAGCGTGGCTCTGCCCGCGGCCGGGTCCGGGATCTTCAGCGCCGCCAGGTCGCGGACGAAACGGTCCGCGCGGGTCCCGGCGGATGTCTCCGTCGACGTCTCGGCGGTGGGCGTCCCGGCGGTTGAGGTGGGACTGGTCGATGTCACAGCGGACTCCCCATGTAGAGGGCGGAAAGTTCAGCGCGCAACCCGCTGTCGGGGTGGCCCTGCCGTTGGACCCGGCCGCGCACCAGCACGGCCGCGTGGTCGGCGATGCCGAGGACGGCCGCCGCGAACTGCTCGACCACCAGCACGGCCACGCCCTGCCGGGCGATCTCGGCCACCTGCTCGTACAGCCGGCCGACGACCAGGGGCGCCAGCCCCATGGAGAGTTCGTCCAGCAGCAGCACGGCCGGGTCGGTGGCCAGGCCGCGGGCGAGGGCCAGCATCTGCTGCTCGCCGCCGGACAGGGTGCCGGCCGCCTGCGAGGCGCGCTTGGCGAGGATCGGGAACCGCGCGAACGCGATCTCCTCGATCTCGGCGCGGCTGCGGCCGGTGAACGTCATCATCAGCAGGTTGTCCCGGACCGAGAGGTTGGGGAACACCCCGCGGCCCTCGGGGATCAGGCAGACTCCGGCGCGGGCCAGGTGGCGCGGGTCGGCCCCGGTCACGTCCCGTCCGCCGACCAGCAGCCGGCCCGAGGCGGCGGGGTGGACGCCGGCGGCGACCCGCAGCACCGTGGTCTTGCCGGCGCCGTTGGGGCCGAGCAGGGCGACGACCTGCCCGGCGTCGACCGCGAGGTCCACGCCGTGCAGCACATTGATCCGTTCATGGGCGGCACGGATGCCGCGCAGTTCCAGCAGCGCGCTCACGCGTCCCCCAAGTAGGCAGCCAGGACGGTCTCGTCGTTGCGGACCAGCTCGGGCGGGCCCACCGCGATGACCTTGCCCAGGTCGAGCACGTACACCTGGTCGCAGACGCTCATTACCAGGCCCATGTCGTGCTCCACCAGCACGACCGCGGTCCCGTCGTCGGCCAGGGCGCGCAGCAGGGCCGCGAACCGCTCGGTCTCCTCGCCGTCCTGGCCGGCCGCGGGCTCGTCCAGCAGCAGCACCTTGGGGCGCATCGCCAGCGCCCGGCCCACCTCGACCAGCCGGCCGACGCCGGTGGGGAGCGAGTCGGGGGAGCTGTCGGCGATCGCGGTCAGGCCGAGCCTGGTCAGGAGCTCGTCGACGAGGACCGCCGCCCTGCGCCGCTCGGGCCCCAACTCGGCGGCGACCAGCAGATTGTCACGGACGCTCAGCCGGCCGAAGAGCTCCAGCCGCTGGAACGTCCGGGCCAGGCCGTGCCGGGACCGGCCCGTGGGCCTGGCCCGGGTGACGTCCCGGCCGTCCAGGAACACCCGGCCCGAGGAGGGCCGGCGCAGTCCTGAGACGACGTCGAACAGGGTGCTCTTGCCGGCCCCGTTGGGTCCGATCAGCCCGGTGACCTGACCCGATTCGGCGGTCAGGCCGACGCCGTCCAGTGCCCGGTTGCCGCCGAAGGCCACCGTCACCCCGCTAACCTGCAGCGATGCCACGGGCGAGCACCTCCTCGTCCTCCGGGCGCCAGGCGCGCCGTATGCCCAGCCACTCGACTGGCACGTCCTCCGGCTCGGCCGCTTCGACCCGGTCGGCGGAGGCGGCCAGGAGGGCCCGCTGCCGCGCCGCCGCCCAGCTCCGCAGCGCCAGCGCGAGGACCAGCGCGGCGCCGCAGAAGACCCATCCGTTGATCACATCCGCGAGCCGCAGCACCCAGGCCGCCGCGATCCCGACCACCAGCACCGGCAGCGCGATCCGGTCCCGGGCCACCGGCGCCCAGTCGTTGCGCAGGGTGGGCACGACCCCGTCGGGATTGCGGCCGAGCCCCACCCCGGCCAGGCCGGGCAGCAGTGCCACCGCGTTCTGCGACCAGGGCGCGATGGCGATCAGCGCGTTGATCGGCCCGACGAAGGCCGTCCCGGTGAACAGCCCGCTGCCCACCGCGCCGAGGCCGCCGACCACCGCGACCAGGAAGATCGGCAGCCCGGCCACGAGATTGAACTGGGTGGCCGAGATGGACTGCAGCTGCATCCCGAACAGCGCCCCGCCGAGTCCGGCGATCCCCGAGGCCAGGGCGAACACCAGGGCCTTGGCCAGCAGCAGGTTGCCGCCGAGGGTCGCATAGGCGGCCTCGCTGTCGCGCAGCGCGATCAGCCGCCGTCCGAACCGGCTGCGGCGCAGCAGCGCCACCCCGATGGAGGCGAGGGCGAGGCAGACCGCGGCGAACACCATCAGCTGGGACTCGCTGTCCAGGTGCAGGCCGAACAGGTCGGGTCCGACCGCGGTCACCGAGCCCTGGTCGAACAGTCCGATCTGGACTCCGAACAGTTTGAACGTCGGCAGGGTGAAGATCCACTGGTCGAGGACGACCGCGAACGCGGCGGTCCCCAGCGCCAGGTAGACACCCGAGAGCCGTAGCGCGGGGAGCGCGATCAGCGCTCCGGCCACGGCGGAGACCAGGACCGCGACGACCAGCGCCCACAGCTCCCCGTGCGCGCCGAGGTGCGCCCAGACGACCGCGCCGATCCCGGCCATGCTCAGCTGGCACAGCGAGATCTGCCCCGCGTACCCGGCCAGCGGCACATACGACAGCGCCACCACCCCGAGCGAGAAGATCGGACCGTAGGTGATCAGGTCGGGCGGACTGAGCACGGTGGCCAGCACCACCCCGAACGCGACGACCGCCAGGGCGAACAGGGCCGTCCCGCCCATCGTCGGGACCGGGATCTGCCGCAGCCGCCGGTCGCGTCCGCGCAGCCGCCGGTGCGGGAAGGCCAGCAGCGCCGCGAACAGCAGCAGTGCGGGGGCGGCCAGCCGCAGGCCCGGGAGGTAGGCGTTCTGCGGCAGGTAGCCGGCCAGGTAGCTCTCCATGCAGCCGACCACGATCGCGCCGACGAAGGTCATCGGCAGGCTGCGCAGCCTGCCGAAGACGGCCGCGGTGTAGGCGCTGACGATCAGCAGCGAGAGCTGGGAGGCGTCCAGGGTGACGGTCGGGGCGATGAGGATGCCGCCGATCGCCGCCAGCTGCGTGCCCAGGATCCAGGCGACCTGGTTGGCGCGCACCGGCCTGGCCCCCGCCAGCCCGACCAGCGCCCGGTCGTCCACGGTCGCCCGCATCTCCGCGCCGGTCCGGGTCCGGTACATCAGCACCCGCAGACCGATCGCGACGGCCACCGCCACGGCCATGGTGATGGCCTGATGCCAGGTCACCGTGGCCGGACCGATGTGGAACGGCTTCTTGTCGGCGAAGAAGGTGGGGAGCGGCCGGGCCACATTGGGGTCCCAGATCCACCGGGCGGCGGCGATCAGGCCGCTCAGCATCGCCACCGTCATCACCAGCCGTTCGGCCTCGCCCAGCGCCTGGACCGGGCGCAGCACGGCCCGCTCGACCAGCAGCGCGAAGGCCGGCGCGAGCACCAGCAGCACCAGGACGAGGGCCACCGGTACCGGCCAGCCCCAGCCGACGGTGAACTGCCAGTAGGAGAACGCCGCGAGCATGCCCGCCGCACCGTGCGCGAAGTTGAACACGCCGGTCGTGGAGTAGGTGAGCACCAACCCGCTGCCGATCACCGCGTAGATCGCGGCGGTGCTCAGGCCGACGATCCCGAAGGTGATGAACTGGTCCATTACTCGCCGCCTGTGGGCCTGTTGGCGACCGCTCTCGGCAAATCCATGAAATGTCCTCCTCGTTGCAGACTCCAGTGAGTGAGTCTGCTCCTCTCCACAGATGGAAGCTATCTTCTCGTTAATGAAGAATCAATCATTCGAACCAAGGAGGAAACATGGCCAAGCAGCGGTTCGGCACCTCGATCGCGCTGACCGACGACGAACGGGACGCCTTCCTGCGGACCCGGCCCATCTGCCGGGTCGCGACGGTCGGCCCGGACGGACGTCCCCATGTCAGCGCCCTGTGGTTCGTCTGGGACGGGAGCGCGCTGTGGCTCAACTCACTGGTCCGCAGCAAGCGCTGGGCCGACCTCGCGGCCGATCCGCGGTGCAGCGTGATCGTCGACGAGGGCGGCACCGACTTCATGGCGCTGTGCGGCGTTGAGCTGCAGGGAAGCGTCGAGACCGTCGGCGAGGCCCCGCGCCGGGGCGAGCCCGTGGACCAGCTGGTGACCCCCGAGAAGCTCTTCGCCGACAAGTACGCGGGTGGCGGCGAGTTCCACTACGACGGCCGGCACGGCTGGCTCCGGCTGCTGCCGGAGACGGTGGTCAGCTGGGACTTCGCCAAGCTGCGGCAGCGTCCGTTGACGCCGCCGCCGACCTCGTGAGAACCTTCCATCCGTTCAGTGAGAATTAAATTCTCATACATGCCGGTGCCAGGAAGGGCGGTCGGGTCCTTGTCCACTGACGACCTGATGGAGATCCAGCAACTGCTGGCCCGCTACGCGGTGCACATGACCCGCGGGGACATCGACGGCGTGATCGCCGTCTTCACCCCCGACGGCAGCTACAGCGCCTTCGGCGACAGCTACGGGCTCGACGAGTTCCCCGCGCTGGTCGCCGCCGCCCCCAAGGGGCTCTTCCTCACCGGCACCCCCGCCGTCGAGCTGTCGGGGGACAGCGCGACCGGCACCCAGCCGCTCTGCTTCGTCGACCACGCCACCCACGACATGCGGATCGGCTACTACAACGACACCTATCTGCGCACCGCCGAGGGCTGGCGGCTGCAGACCCGGGCCATGACGTTCATCCGCCGCAGCGGAACCCACGACTCGGGCCGCCCGCACGCCTACCAGCGCCCGGACGCATGAGCAGCACGCACGTGGACGGCACGCACATGAACGTCACCGACTTCCGGTCGGGCCTGCGGGCCTGGCTGGACCAGAACGACCTGTCCCCCGGGCCGGACAACTCCCTCGACGGACAGGTCGCCCAACTGGCCCGGGTGCGAAGGGCGCTCTTCGACGCGGGCTGGATGCGGTACGGCTGGCCCCCCACCGTTGAGGGACTGGGGGGGCCGGCTGTGCTGCGCGCCGTGCTCGGCGAGGAGGTCGCCACCCGCGACCTGGCCGAGCCGGGCATCTACTCGATGGTCGAGGTGCTGGTCCCGACACTGATCTCGTACGCGCCGCCCCAGCTGGCCGAGACCATGGTCCCGCGGCTGCTCAGCGGCCGGGAGCAGTGGTGCCAGGGCTTCTCCGAGCCCGGCTCCGGCAGCGACCTCGCCTCGCTCACCACCCGGGCGGTCCCCGAGGGCGACAACTGGGTGATCACCGGTCAGAAGGTGTGGACCAGCCTGGCCCAGTACGCCGCCCGCTGCGTCCTGCTCACCCGCACCGGCCCGGGCCATGGCGGGATCACCGCCTTCTTCGTCGACATGGACTCCCCCGGCATCACCGTCAGGCCACTGCGGACCATGCACGGCGTGGACGAGTTCGCCGAGGTGTTCTTCGACGACGTGGTCGTCCCCGCCGACCGGATGCTGGGCCGCGCCGGGGACGGCTGGCAACTGGCGATGGACCTGCTCCCGCACGAGCGCTCCACCTGCTTCTGGCACCGCATCGCCCATCTGTTCACCCGGCTGGACCGGCTGCTCGACGAGACCCAGCATCCGGACGACGGCGCCCTGGGCGCCGCCTACCTGGCCCTGCACACCGCCCGGGCCCGCTCCCACGCCACCCAGCGACGACTTGCCGCCGGCGCCGCCCTCGGCCCGGAGACCTCGGTCGACAAGGTCCTGCTGGCCACCGCCGAGCAGCGGCTGTTCGACACCGCCCGCGACCTGCTGCCCGGGGTCGTGGAGCTGACGGATTCCCCGTGGCGGACCGAATACCTCTACTCGCGGGCGGCAACCATCTACGGCGGCACCGCCGAGATCCAACGCAACATCATCGCCCGCCGACTGCTCGACCTGGGGAAGGACTGACCATGGAGGCCGCCGAACGGGACCTGCTCGCGGAGACCCTCCGCAAGACCATGACGGCGTCCTCGGGCCAGGCCCTGGACGCGACCCTGACCGACCTCGGCTGGACCGACCTGCTCGCCGAACTGCCGGACCTGGCCGTCCCGTTGGCCTTCCGACTGCTCGGCGAGACCGGCGCCCACGCCCCGCTGCTGAACGACGTACTGCTCCACGCGGCCGGACAACCGCTCGGCGGCCCCCCGCCGCTGCCGTACACCGGCGGTGCGTGGGTGGTCTGGGAGCGCAGTGATGAGGAGAGCACCGCACTCGACAGCGAGCTGCCGCTGCGCATCGTCCCCACCGGGGAGCCGCTCACGGACCCCGCGCTGGCCGCAGGCCGCCGGGCGCTCGGCTGGTGGCTGCTGGGCGCCGGCCGAGCCATGCTCGCGCTCGCCCGCACCCATGTCCTGGACCGCACCCAGTTCGGCCGCCCGCTCTCCTCCTTCCAGGCCGTCCGGCACCGACTCGCCGAGACCCTGGTCGACCTGGAGGGCGCCGAGGCGGTGCTGCTGGCCGCCGAGGACGACCTCGGCTCGCTGCTCGCCAAGGCGGCGGCGGGACAGGCCGCGCTGACGGCGGCCCGGCACTGCCAACAGGTCCTCGGCGGGATCGGCTTCACGGCAGAGCACAGCCTGCACCAGCACATTCGGCGGGCCCTGGTGCTCGACGGACTGCTGGGCGGCGCACGGGAGTTGACCCGCGAGGCGGGAGCACTGCTGCGGGAGACCGGCACGGCCCCCCGCCTGATCCAGCTCTGAGCCGACGTCAGGTCCGCGTCTGCGCACGGCCGCGAGCGGTGACGTCACGGCGCCGGGCGGCGACCTGGCTCGTCCCGGGTCGCCAGGTCTCGGCCATGACTCCTTCGACGTGGTGCGCCTCGTCGAGGGTGGCGGCATTGGCCAGTTGACGGTAGTGCCGGAGCAGCCGGCGCACGCTGCGCTGGTCGTTGCTGACGATGTCGGCCGCCAACCGCCGGGCCCGGGGCAGCAGTTCCTCGTGCGGCACCACATGGTTGACCAGCCCGAGGTCGAGCGCCTCCGCAGCGGTGAGGAAGTTGCCGGTGAGTGACATCTCCACGGCCCGGCGCAGCCCGATGGACTGGGCCAGCAGGACGGTGGCGCCACCGCCCGGCATGATGCCGAGCCGGGCATGGGTGTCGGCGAACCTGGCCCGCTCCGACGCCACCAGGAAGGTGCACTGCAGGGCCACTTCGAGCCCACCGGTCACCGCGACACCGTTGACGGCGCCGATCACGGGCTGTCCGATGACCGGCAGGAACCGGTAGAGGCCGTTGGTGTCACGCTCGGGCCCCTGTCCCGACGTCCGGGGAGCGGCGGTCGGGGGTGTCTCCCCCGAGACCTCCTTCAGGTCGACGCCGGCGCAGAACGCGGGGTCCGCTCCGGTCAGGATCACCGCATCGACGTCCGTGTTCTGCCCGGCCTCGGTCATCGCGTCCCACAGCGCCAGCGTGAGCTCGCGGCTCAGCGCATTGCGGGCCTCGGGCCGGTTCAGCGTCACCGTCGCAACGCGGTCCTCGATGTCGACCAGAACGACAGGCTCGGGCAAGGGACACCTCTTCACAGAGAACTAGATTCTCAGTAGATGCACATCATACTATCCAAAGATGAAAATCGATGGTGGTATCACCGGGCTGACCGGAGCCGCGGCGCGGGCCTGCGGCCTTGAGGCCGACGGCTACGACGCCGCCTGGGCAGGAGAGGTGAACCAGGACCCCTTCCTCCCCCTGGCCGTCGCCGCCGAGGTGACCGACCGGATCGAGTTGGGCACCTCCATCGCGGTCGCGTTCGCACGTTCGCCGATGGCGCTCGCCTACACCGCCAACGACCTGCAGCGGCACTCGGGCGGACGGCTGCTGCTCGGCCTCGGGTCCCAGGTGAAGGCGCACGTGGTACGCCGCTACTCCATGCCCTGGGGCCGGCCCGCGGCGCAGCTGCGCGAGTACGTCCTGGCCATGCGGACCATCTGGTCGTCGTGGCAGGACGGCACGCCGCTGGACTTCCAGGGCGAGTACTACCGGCACACCCTGATGCCCCCGGACTTCACGCCCCCGCGCCACGACTTCGGCCCGCCCCGGATCCTGCTGGCCGGCGTCGGCGACCTGATGACGCGTACCGCCGGCGAGGTGGCCGACGGCTTCCTCTGCCACGGCTACACCACCGCACGCTGGATCCGCGAACGGACGCTCCCCGCCCTGACCGAGGGGCGCAAGCGGGTCGGCGCCACCATGGACGGCTTCGAGGTGGCCAACACCCCGTTCATCATCACCGGCACCGAGCGGGAGATGGAGGCCGCGCTCCCGTTGCTGCGCGGCCGGATCGCGTTCTACGCCTCAACCCCCGCCTACCGGGGCGTGTTCGAGCTGCACGGATGGGGCGGTCTCAATGAGGAGTTGACCGCACTGTCGAAGGCAGGACGTTGGGCCGAGATGGCCGGCCTGGTCACCGACGAGATCGTCGACGCCTTCGCGATTGTCGCCGGTCCCGACGAACTGCCCGCCCGCGTCGCGGAACGCTACGACGGGCTGCTGACCCGCATCACCTTCACCCCTCCGACCAGTCTCGCCCGCGACGCGGTCGCGGACCTGGTCGAGCGGCTGCGCGCGTGCTGCTGAGGGTTGCGAAATCTCATTCTCGTGAAAGAGAATCAGATTCACCCACCCGAACCCGACCCGCACCGGGAGCACCCGTGACCGACCTCTGGACCGACCTGCTGGCCTGCGTGGACCTGCGCGAGCAGGAGGGCGGACCGGGCCTGCGCTACACCGGTCCCAACCAGCGACTGCCCTACCACCGCCTGTTCGGCGGGCAGTTGCTGGCCCAGTTCGTCCAGGCCGCCTCGCTCGCCTGCCCCGGAAAGACCGTCAAGTCCCTGCACGCGCTGTTCCCCCGGGCAGGCAAGACCGACGAACCGGTCAGCTACCAGGTGGAGCGCCACCACGAGGGCGGCACCTTCGCCAAGGTCACGGTGGTCGCCCGGCAGACGTCGGGCGTCGTGGCCACCGCCTCGGTCTCGCTGCACGCCTTCGAGGAGGGGCTCGACCGCCAGACCGACGTCAAGGTCCCCGAGGTACCCACGGACGAGCACCGGATCGGTCTCGACCTGATCCCCTGGGAGACCCGCTCGGTCCGGAGCCTGGACACCCCCGGCGCGGAACCTGCCGAGTTCGACCTGTGGATGCGCACACCGTCGGTCGACCCGCAGCTGGCCCCCGCGCTGACCGCCTACGCGACCGACCTGACCCTCATCGGCACCGCCCTGCGCCCCCTGGAGGGAGTCACCCAGAACGACGCGGGCACGGCGTTCACCTCCGCCGTCACCTCGCACACGGTGTGGTTCCACCGTCCGTTCCGCACCGACGACTGGCTGCTGCTGCGCCAGCACAGCCCGCTGCTGGCGCACGGCCGGTGCTTCGGCCGGGGCGACATCCTCACCCGGGACGGCTCCCTGGTCGCCTCGTTCGCACAGGAGGCCCTGCTCCGCTTCCGGTCCTGAGATCCGGCCTGGGAGCAGCAGGGCCAAAAGCCTCGTCCGGGCGGGAAGGCGCGCATAGTGTGGCCCCGGGACACGGTGTGGTGTGCCGGGAGGGTGCGGAATGATTGCGATGACGACCCAGCGCGAAGAGATCCTCGTCGCGGCGCTGGAGGTGTACGCCGAGCGCGGTTATCGGGGAACCTCGCTCGACACGGTCGCCGAGCGCGTCGGACTGACCAGACAGGGCCTGCTGCACCACTTCCCGAGCAAGCGGAAGCTGCTCATCGCGCTGCTCCAGTTCCGGGAGGACCGCAGCCGCGAGCACCTGGCCGCCGACCACGCGGACGAGGACTGGCCGAGCCAGCTCGCCGAAGCGGTGGCCTTCGACCACCAGAATCCGGTGCTGGCCGAGGTTCACAGCGTGCTGCTGGCTGAGAGCATCACCGGCAGCGACCCGGACCAGCAGTACCTCCACGACCACCAGCAGCTCCTGCACGACCGTACCGTCGCGTTGTTCATCGAGCGCTACGGACCCCGACTGCCCAACGGTCTGACCGCTCAGACCGCGGCGACGGCCGTGCTGGCCCTGGTCGAGGGGATGCAGATCCAGTGGCTGCTGGAGCCGGAGCAGACCGACTATCCGACGATCATGCGGGATGTGATGTCCGTGCTGCTGGGGTCCGCGGCCGAACGCCCCCCGACCGAGAGCCCCACGTCCGAATGAAGGCGGCCATAGCCGTGAGGGCCTCCGAGCGCAGACTCGCCGCGTCCGGCCGTACGTGCAGGTCCACCGTGACCCCGGAGCGGGCCGCGCGGTTGGCGAACTCCACCGAGTCGTCGAGCAGCGGATCGGTGCCCGCCACCAGCAGCTGGACCGGCGGCAGCCCGTGCAGATTAGCGAGCAGCGGGCTCAGCAGCGGGTTGGTCGGCGCGGTGCCCGCGGCGTAGCGCTCGGCCCAGCGTCCGAGTTCGGCCACGTCGAAGGTGGGATCGGCGGTCGCGTTCAGCTGCAGGCTGGGCGCCTGCATGGTGAGGTCGAGCAGGGCCGAGACCAGCACCCCGCACTGCGGCGGCGGCTCGCCGAGGTCCCGCAGCCGCAGCAGCAGGGCGGCGGCCAGCCCCGCTCCCTGCCGCTCCCCCACCACGGCAACCGGACCCTGGGTCCGGCAGTAGTCGTAGGCGGAGTGGACGTCCTCCAGCGCGGCGGGGAAGGCGGTCCGGTAGCGCGGGCAGACGACGACCGCCCCGGTGCGCAGGGCCAGCCGCTCGGCCAGGCCGGGGGCCGGCTCCAGCGCGCCGGAGAGCCTCCGGTCACCGGGGAGGTAGAGGACGACCGTCTCGGTGGGGTTCGGCGGACGCACGACCACGCCGACCGATCCCGTCTCGACCCGTGTCTCACTTCGCACGCGACATCACTCCGTCCACTGCCTGCCAGTGCTCGTCGGCCACCCACAGCTGCGCGAAGAGCCGCGCCGCCTCCTCGGCCGATCCGTCTCCTGTGATCACCTTCTTGACCGCCTGCGCCGGGGCGTTGGCGAGCGATCCGGCCAGTGCGCGCCAGCCCTGGTCGAAGTCGGCCCGTGGCAGCACCTGGTCCAGCAGGCCGACGCGTTGGGCCTCGGCGGCGTCGAGCGTGGTCCCGGCGCCCGCGAGGAGCAGCGCCCGTCCTCGGCCGACCAGTGCCGCGAGCCGCTCGGCGCCGCCCCACGCGGGCATGATCGCGAGCGTGACCTGCGTGAAGCCGATCCTGATGTCGTCGGCCGCCACCCGGATGTCGGCGGCCAGGGCGACTTCGGCGCCGCCCCCGAGGGCGTGTCCGTTCAGGGCCGCGATCACCGGGCCGGGGAAGGCCGCCAGTCGGTCGCAGATCCCCCTCATCCGCAGGGCCATGGCCATCGCTTCCTCCTCGGTCCGGATCGCGGCGAGTTCCTTGAGGTCGCCGCCCGAGACGAAGGCCCGGTCACCGGCGCCCGTGATGACCAGGGCCCGGGCTCCTTCGGCCGCGTCGAGAGCCTTGTCGAGCTCGTCCATGGTGCTCAGGGCGATGGCGTTACGGGCCTGCGGGCGGTTGATCGTGACGACGGCCAGCCCTTGGTCCAGCTCCAGCTCTACCATGCAGGCTTCTCCGAATGAGAGATGAGCATTCTCGTTATGAGCGAACATCGTATTCGCCGACTGGTACCCCAGTCCAGACCGTCAGTCCTCGTAGACGACGGTGACGTGCGGCGTCACCGGCTCCCCCTGGCAGGTGAGGATCCAGCCGTCGGCGATCTCGTCCTCCTCCAGCGCGTTGTTCACCCGCATCCGGGCCTTGCCCTCGGTGATCTGGGCGATGCAGGTGGCGCAGTTCCCCGCCTCGCAGGAGAAGGGCGGCGCGAGGCCGGCCCTGCGTGCGCTCTCCAGCAGGGTCTCGTTGGAGTGCTGGGCGACGGTGTGCCGCTTGCCGGAGAGGACGATGGAGACCGTGCCGTCCAGTTCCCCGTCCGTGGCGTCGTCCACCGCGACAGGGGCGGCGAAGCGCTCGGCGAAGATCCGTTCGGGATCGGCGCCGTGGGCCAGCAGCGCACGCTCCGTCAGGTCCATGAAGGGCGCCGGCCCGCAGAGGTAGAAGTCCGCACCCCGGTCGCCCAGGACAAAGCCGCGCACCTGGTCCTCGGTGACGAACCCCGACCGGTCGTCCAGGTGGTGCCGGATCTCGAAGCGGGTCGGGTACTGCCGGGCCAGCTCGTCCATCGCGGGCCCGAAGATGACCGAGTCGGCGTCCCGGTCGGCCGCCAGCACCCGGACCCGTCGCTCCGTCGTCGCCAGCGCGGTCTTGACCAGGGACAGGATCGGCGTGATGCCGCTGCCCCCGCTGAACGCCAGCAGTGGCGCGGAGGTCTCCCGCAGGCAGAAGAGTCCGGTGGGACGCGTGGTCTCGATGACATCGCCGGGCTGCAGATGGTCGTGCATCCAGTTGGAGACGAGGCCGCCGGGGACCCGCTTCACCGTCGTCATCAGCTCGGTGTCGGTGTCCGGGGAGCTCGACATCGAGTAACTGCGCAGGGTGTCGCAGACCTTGACCGTCAGGAACTGTCCGGCCCGGTAGGAATAGGGGACATCGAGCACATACGTGCGCGTGTCGACGGTTTCCTGGATGATTCGGATGATTCGGGCCGGGTGAAGGCTGTGGTCTCGTCCCATGTATGGAATTTAGCTTCTCTTGCTGAGAGAGTGCAATTCTCAACGTCGAGGAAGGAGCTCTCGTCATGCGAAAGATCCCCGCCGAGCTGGTGCAGCGCTACGAGGCCGAGGGCTGGTGGACCCAGGACACCATCGGCGATCTGCTGGCCCGCGGCCTGGAGGCCGCACCGGGGACCGAGTTCCGGGTGCACTCGGCCGTGCGGCCCTGGGAGGGGACCTTCGGCGAGGTCGAACGGATCGCGCGCCGGCTGGCCGGCGGGCTGCGCGAGCGCGGCGTCGGCCCCGGTGACACCGTCGCGTTCCAACTGCCCAACTGGATGGAGGCCGCCGCGGTCTTCTGGGCCTCGGCGCTGCTGGGAGCGGTCGTGGTGCCGATCGTCCACTTCTACGGGCGCAAGGAGGTCGGCTACATCCTGGACTCCGTCGCGCCGAAGGTCTTCGTCACGGCCGAGCGGTTCGGGCGGATGGAGTACCAGGCCGAGTTGAGCGCGCAGGTGCCCGTGGTCGGGGTGGTGGGGCGGGACTTCGACGAGCTGCTCAGCGCCGAACCCATGCCCGGCGTCATCCGGACCGACCCGGCCGCCCCCGCCCTGATCGCCTTCACCTCCGGCACCACCCGCGACCCCAAGGGCGTCGTCCACAGCCACCAGACCCTCGGCTGCGAGACGCGCCAGCTCGCCGGCTTCTACCCGCCCGACCGGGGCAGCCAGCTCACCTCGGCGCCGGTCGGACACTTCATCGGCATGGTGAACGCCTTCCTGATCCCGGTGCTGGACGGCTCGCCGGTGAACCTCGCCGACACCTGGGACCCGGGCCAGGCACTGGAGTTGATGACGCATGAAGACCTCACCGTGGGCGGCGGCGCGGCCTACTACATGACCAGCCTGCTCGACCACCCCGACTTCACCCCCGGGCACCTGGCGCACATGAAGTACGCCGGCCTCGGCGGCGCGTCGGTCCCGACCTCGGTCACCACCAGGCTGGAGGCCCTCGGCATCACCGCCTTCCGCTCCTACGGCAGCACCGAGCACCCGTCCATCACCGGCTCGCTGCACACCGCGCCCGAGCACAAGCGGCTGTACACCGACGGGAACGCGCTGCCCGGCGTGGAGTTCCGGCTGGAGTGCGACGGCGAGATCCTCAGCCGGGGCCCGGACCTGTGCCTCGGCTACACCGACCCGGCCCTGACCGAGAGCGCCTTCGACGCCGAGGGCTGGTACCGCACCGGCGACATCGGCGTGCTCGACGCGGACGGCTACCTGACCATCACCGACCGCAAGGCCGACATCATCATCCGCGGCGGCGAGAACATCAGCGCGGTGGAGGTCGAGGAACTGCTGCTCGCCATGGACGGCGTGGCCGAGGCCGCCGTGGTCGCCGCCCCCGACGTCCGGCTCGGCGAGCACGCCGCGGCCGTCGTACGGCTGCGGCCCGGCCACCCGGCGCCCACCATCGACGCCATGCGCGCCCACCTCGAACAGGCGGGCCTGGCGCGGCAGAAGTGGCCGGAGGAGCTCCACACCGTCGACGACTTCCCGCGCACCGCGAGTGGCAAGATCCAGAAGTTTCATCTCCGTCGGGACATTGCAGTGCGCCACGACGGAGAATAAGGTTCTCTTATTCAGCAAAGGAGGATCTCATGCCATCACGCGAGCTGCCGTACCCGCTCTTCGACGCGGACAACCACCTGTACGAGACCGAGGACGCACTCACCCGGTACCTGCCCGAGCGGTACCGGTCGGCCATCCAGTACCCGGTGGTGAACGGCCGCAAGAAGATCGCGGTGCTCGGCCAGATCAGTGACTACATCCCCAACCCCACCTTCGAGGTGGTGGCCCG
Organism: Streptacidiphilus sp. EB103A; assembly: GCF_041261405.1. Classification (NCBI taxonomy): domain Bacteria; kingdom Bacillati; phylum Actinomycetota; class Actinomycetes; order Kitasatosporales; family Streptomycetaceae; genus Streptacidiphilus; species Streptacidiphilus sp. EB103A. Next base: position 404,367 of record NZ_JBGCAQ010000004.1, read on the forward strand.
GCCGGGAGCGTGGGAGCAGTACTTCCGGGAGGGCAACCCGGACGGCAAGTCGCACCGGGAGCTCTTCGGAACCCCGATGAAGTCGATACCGGCGTTCCGGGAGCCGGCTCCCCGCCTCGAGCTGATGGACGAGATGGGGATCCAGCAGACGCTGATGTTCCCCACCCTGGCCAGCCTGGTCGAGGAGCGGATGCGGGACGAGCCCGAGCTGATCCACGCCGTCGTGCACTCGCTCAACCAGTGGCTGTACGAGACCTGGGGCTTCAACCACAAGGACCGGATCTACACCACCCCGGTGATCAGCCTGCCGATCCTGGACAAGGCCATCGCCGAGCTGGAGTGGTGCCTGGAGCGCGGGGCCCGGACGATCCTGGTCCGGCCGGCCCCGGTGCCCGGCTACGGCGGCTCGCGGTCGTTCGCGCTGCCGGAGTTCGACCCGTTCTGGAAGCGGGTCGAACAGGCGGGCGTCCTGGTGGCGATGCACTCCTCCGACAGCGGCTACTCCCGCTACTCCAACGACTGGGAGGGCAAGGGGCAGGAGATGCGGCCCTTCGAGGCCCAGGTCTTCCGGATGATGAACGAGTGGCGGCCGGTCACCGACGCGGTGTCGTCCTGGGTCTGCCACGGCGCGCTGTTCCGCTTCCCCGAGCTCAAGGTCTCGGTCATCGAGAACGGCTCGTCCTGGCTGGTGCCGCTGCTCGACCAGCTCGCCAGTGTCTACAAGAAGCAGCCGCGGGGCTTCCTCGGCGACCCGGTCGAAGAGGTCAGGACCCGGATCCACATCAGCCCGTTCTGGGAGGAGGACATGCACGAACTGGCCGGTGTCGTCGGCGTCGACCGGGTGCTGTTCGGCTCCGACTGGCCGCACCCCGAGGGACTGGCCGACCCGGTCACCTATGTCGACACGCTCTCGAAGTTCGACGAGGCGGACCAGGCCAAGATCATGGGTGGCAACCTGGCCAGGCTGATCGCGGAATGCTGAGCACCCCAAAAACCTGGGAGACCATCCCGGGGATGGTGCTGAGCGCGGCCGACCGCTTCGGCGACGCCGAGGCCGTGGTGGACGGCCCGCTGCGGCTCACCTTCACCGACCTGGTCGACCGGGTCCGGGTGGCCGCCGGAGCGTTCGCGTCGGCCGGGATCGAACGCGGCGACCGGGTCGCCGTCTGGGCGCCCAACTCCGCCGAATGGATCATCGCGGCCTTCGGCCTGCTGACCGCAGGCGGCGTGCTGGTCCCGGTCAACACCCGCTTCAAGGCGGACGAGGCGCAGGACATCATCCGCCGCAGCGGCGCCAAGGCCGTCCTGGTCCAGAGCGGCTTCCTGGGACAGGACTACCCGGCCCCGCCCGGCGTGCCGGTGATCGACCTGAAGTCGGACTTCCTCGCCAGCGGCTCGCCGTTCCAGCGCGAGGTGCTCGGCACCGACGTCTGCGACATCATGTTCACCTCGGGGACCAGCGGACGCCCCAAGGGCGTGATGATGAACCACGCGCAGACGCTGCGGCTGTACGCGGAGTGGTGCGACCTGGCCGATCTGCGGGAGGGCGACCGCTATCTGACGGTCAATCCGTACTTCCACATCTTCGGCTACAAGGCGGGCTGCATCGCCTCGCTGATCCGCGGCGCGACCATCCTCCCGGTGCCGGTCTTCGACGTGGACCAGGTGCTCGACCTGGTGGAGCGCGAGAAGGTCACGGTGCTGCCCGGACCGCCCACGCTCTACCACTCGCTGCTGGCCGCACCGGGCGGACACGACCTGTCCTCGCTCCGGGTGGCCGTGACCGGGTCCGCCGACATCCCGGTCGAACTCATCCGCAGGATCGTCAGCGAGCTGCCGTTCCGGTCGGTCATGACCGGCTACGGCCTGACCGAGGCCGGGACCGCCACCGCGTCCAGGCCCGGTGACTCCTTCGAGTCCATCGCGACCACGGTCGGCACCCCCTGCGACGGCGTCGAGCTCCGGATCGCTGACGACGGCGAGGTGCTGGTGCGCGGCTACACCGTGATGCAGGGCTACCTTGACGATCCGTCAGCGACCGCCGAGGCGATCGACCCGGACGGCTGGCTGCACACCGGCGACCTCGGGGAACTCGACGACGGGGGGAGGCTGCGGATCATCGGCCGCAAGAAGGACATGTTCATCGCGGGCGGCTTCAACGCCTACCCGGCCGAGATCGAGGGCTTTCTGATGGAGCATCCGGCGGTCGCCCAGGCCGCGGTGATCGGCGTCCCCGACGAGCGGCTCGGCCAGGTCGGCAAGGCCTTCGTGGTCCGGCGCAGCCCGGTGACGGAGGAGGAGCTGATCGCCTGGAGCCGCACCCGGATGGCCGGCTTCAAGGCGCCCCGGTACGTGGACTTCCTCGACGAGCTGCCGTTGAACGCCAGCGGCAAGGTGATGAAGGACCAGCTGAAGTGAACGACCACCCCCAGAACTCCGCAGCGACGCAGACCTCCTCCGGTATCCCGCTCAAGTCGGTCTACGGACCGGCAGACCGGGTCACCGAGCCGCCCGATCCGGGCCGCTTCCCGTTCACCCGCGGCAACTACCCCTCCGGCTACCGGGGGCGGCTGTGGACCTTCCGGCAGTACTCCGGGTTCGGCACCGCCGAGGAGTCCAACCGCCGCTACCACTACCTGCTGGGGCAGGGCGGCACCGGTCTCTCCGTGGCACTGGACCTGCCCACCCAGTGCGGCTACGACTCCGACGACCCGGAGGTGAGCGAGGAGGTCGGCCGGGTCGGCGTCGCCGTGGACACCCTCGCCGACGCCGAGGTGCTGTTCGACGGCATCCCACTGGACAAGATCAGCACCAGCTTCACCATCAACGGGACCGCCGCGATCCTGCTGGCGTTCTACGTGGCCGCCGCCGAGCGCCGGGGCATCCCCCGGACGAAGCTCACCGGGACCATCCAGAACGACATCCTCAAGGAGTACGCCTCCCGCGGCACCTGGATCTGGCCGCCGGACCCCTCGCTGCGGCTGATCGCCGACACCATCGAGTTCTGCGCGGCCGAGGTGCCCAGCTTCAACGCCATCTCGGTGGCCGGCGCGCACTTCCGCGACGCCGGGGCCAACGCGGTGCAGGAGATGGCCTTCACCCTGGCCGACGGCGTCACCTACTGCGACACCGTACTGGCCCGCGGCCGGATGACGATCGAGGAGTTCGCCCCACAGATCTCCTTCTTCTTCTACACCCACGGCGACTTCTTCGAGGAGATCGCCAAGTACCGGGCCGGACGCCGACGCTGGGCGACCATCGTCCGCGAGCGCTACGGGGCGAGCAGCGACAAGGCGTCGATGTTCCGCTTCGGCTGCGTCGCCGGCGGCGCCTCGCTCTACGCCCCGCAGGCCCGGAACAACACGGTCCGGGTCGCCTACGAGGCGCTGGCCTCGGTGCTGGGCGGGGTCCAGTCGATGTTCACCGCCGCCTGGGACGAGCCGTTCGCGCTGCCCAGCGAGGAGTCCACCACGCTGGCCCTGCGCACCCAGCAGATCCTGGCCCATGAGACCGGGGTGGCCAGGGTCGCGGACCCGCTCGGCGGCTCCTACTTCGTCGAGGCGCTCACCGACGCCACCGAGGCCCGGATCGTGGAGATCATGGAGGATCTGGAGCGGCACGGCGGCATGGTCCGGGCCATCGAGGACGGCTATCTGCAGGGCCTGATCGCCGACGAGGCCTACCGGATCCACCAAGACGTCGAGTCGGGGACCCGTCCGGTCGTCGGGGTCAACCGGTTCACGGCGGACGAGCCGGCTCCCGAACTCGCCACCTACGAGCTGGACGCCGAGGGCCTGGACCGGCAGCTGAAGCGGCTCGCCGACGTCAAGGCCACCCGGGACGCCGCAGCCGTCCGCACCGTTCTCGCCGACCTGGCCCGCGCCGCGGAAGGGACCGACAACCTGATGCCCTATCTGATCGACTGCGCCAACGCCTACTGCACGGTCGGCGAGATGGTCGCCGCCCTCAAGGCGGTCTGGGGCGAGTTCCAGCAGCCGGTGGTGTTCTGATGGCCGCCGCCGCCCGCATCCTGATCGCCAAACCCGGCCTGGACGGCCACGACCGCGGGGCCAAGATCGTGGCGCGGGCGCTGCGCGACGCGGGCTTCGAGGTTGTCTTCACCGGCATCCGTCAGCGGGTCGAGTCCATCGTGGCGACCGCCGTACAGGAGGACGTCGCCGTGGTCGGCCTCAGCATCCTGTCCGGCGCCCATCTCGCCCTGACCGCCCGCGTCGTCGAGGGCCTGCGGGCCGCCGACGCACCGGACATCGCCGTCGTGGTCGGCGGCACCATCCCCGCAGCCGACGTACCCCGGCTGCACGCGGCCGGAGCCGGAGCGGTCTTCCCGACCGGAACCCCGCTGGACGCGGTGGTGGCGGGTGTTCGCGCGCTGACGGCCACGGCCGCACGGGTTGTCTGACGACACGTCAACCACCTGAACCACCTGAGAATAACTGGAGGCACTGTGCGGGTCGGGGTGATGATCGGGCCGGAACGCGGGGACTCCGCGCGCAAGGTCGCGCGGATGATCGCGGATGTGGAGTGGGCCGAGGGCGCGGGGATCGACACGGCATGGGTGCCGCAGATCCCCAGCGACTTCGACGCGTTGACGGCGGTCGCGCTGATGGGGGCGCGGACCTCGCGGATCGAGCTGGGCACCGCGGTGGTGCCGTTGCAGGCGCAGCATCCGATCGCGCTGGCCCGGCAGGCGCTGTCGGCGCAGGCGGCGACCGGCGGGCGGCTGGCGCTGGGCGTCGGCCCCTCGCACCACTGGATCGTGCGGGACATGCTGGGCCTCCCCTACGACCGTCCCGCCGGCTTCACCCGCGACTACCTGGACGTCCTGGACGCCGCGCTGCACGGCCCCGGCCCGGTCGACGTCGAGAACGCCTCGTTCACCGTGCACAATCCGCTGGAGATCGGCCCGGTGGCTCCACTGCCGGTGCTGATCGCCGCGCTCGGCCCGGTGATGCTGGCACTCGCGGGCGAACGGGCCGACGGGACCGTGCTGTGGATGGCCGACGAGCGCGCGGTCGGCGAGCACGTCGTGCCACGCATCACCAAGGCGGCCGAGGGCGCGGGCCGTCCGGCCCCGCGGATCGTCGCGGGAATCCCGGTCTGCCTGTGCCGACCGGGCGAGGAGGACGCGGCCCGCGAACGCGCCAACCGGATCCTCGGGGAGGCGGAGATATCGCCCAACTACCAGCGCCTGCTGGACCAGGGCGACGCCCAGGACATCGGCGGCCTCTGCGCGGTCGGCGACGAGGCGGCCATCGCCGCCCGGTTCCGCCGATTCGCCGACGCGGGGGCAACGGACCTGTCGGTGCGGTTGCTTCCCATCGGCGAGAACCGGGACGAACTGATCGCCTCCAAGCAGCGGACCAGGGACATGCTGGCCGGGCTCGCGGCGGAGTTCCGGTGAGCGGGCGTGCGGCGGGCGCGGGTGCGGTGAGCTCGGGTCATGCGGGTGCGGGGCCGCTGGCGGGCATCCGCATCCTGGAGGTCGGCACCATGCTGGCCGGCCCCTACGCCACCATGATGCTCAGCGACCTGGGCGCCGAGGTCACCAAGATCGAACCACCCGGCGGGGACATCTCACGCCAGGTCAGCGCCTCCTACTTCGCCAGCCTCAACCGGGGCAAGCGAAGCATCCGCCTCGACCTGGACTCCGAGCCGGACCGGACCCGCCTGCATGAGCTCGTCGCGGAGTCGCACGCCCTGCTCGTCAACCTCAAACCGTCGGCGATCCACCGGCTCGGCCTCACCTACGACGCCCTGCGGCAGTGGAACGACCGGCTCGTCTGCGTCGCCATCACCGGCTACGGTCTCCACAACGGCGACGACCCGGCCTTCGACTACGTGGTCCAGGCCGCCACCGGCGTGGCCGCGCTGACCGGCGAGCCATCGGGGCCGCCGGGCCTGCCCGGCTACTCCGCGGCTGACAACTCGTCAGGACTGACCGCCGCGATCGGCCTGCTCGCCCTGATCGTCTCCGGTCGCGGCGGCCAGGTGGACGTGTCGCTACGGGATGTGATGCTCTCTCAGCTCAACTACCGGGCATCGGCCTACCTCAACGACGGAGTGGTGCCGAAGCGCCTGCCCCGCGGCGCGCACTCCTACTACGTCCCGGCCCAGATCTTCCCGACCCTGGAAGGGCATCTGGCCCTGTTCATCACCCACGACGGCTTCTGGAAGTCCTTCGCAGCGGAGGCGGGTGTCGCCGGCTTTCCGACGATGGCCGACCGCGCGTCCCGTCGCGAGGAGGTCCTGGCCGCCGTGACCGAGGCCCTGGCCACCGACACCGCCCGCTCCTGGGAGTCCAGGCTCCGCCCCCTGGGCGTCCCCGCCGCCGCCGTCCGCAGCCTGCCGGAGGCGCTGGCGGACACCCCGGACATGGTCGTGACCGCCGGCGACTTCCGCCTGGTCGCCAGCCCCATCCGGATAGCCGGCCACCAACCGGACTACCGCCCGCCGCCCGGCCTGGGCGAACACAACGGACCTGACGCCGACCCGTTGTGACGGATGGTCACGACGTGCACACATCCCTGAGTTTGGCGGCTGCGGCATTGATCCTGCTGGAGTCCGGGTTGGTGTCGCCGTTCAGAATGGCCCTGTTGTAGTCGGCGATGGACTTGTCCAGGTTGTCAACCGCCTTGTTGACCTTGTCATCGCTGGTCCTGTCGCCGATCTCGGCGAGGATCTTGTTGATGGTGTCGATCGACTCCCGGGTCCGCGTGGGGTCGTAAGCGGAGTCCAGGCCGGCCTCATGGATCGCTATGAGGCTGTCGGCGATCGTACCGGCATTGCCGAAGCAGCCGGCGGAACTGTTGAAACCGTTGACACCGTCGCAACCGGCGACGAGTCCCCCGGTAAGCAGAACGGCGCTCACGGCGACGGCGATGGCGGACGCGCGGCGTCGGCGTCGGTGTTTCACAGACATGTGCATGGTCTCTTCCTCGGATTGACTCAGGATCAGGCTCAGGCTCAGGATCAGGGCATGACTGCGCCGACCTGCTCTTGCAGGAGCCTGCACAGGAACAGGTCGGCGCGCCGGACGGAACGTCAGCTGCGCAGGGCCGCGACGACACCGCCGTCGACCAGGACGTCGATGCCGCTGAGGAAGCGGGCGTCGTCCGAGACCAGGAAGGCCGCGACGGCGGCGACGTCATCGGACTCGCCGGGCCGGCCGAGCGGGGTCCTGTCGATGAGCCGCTGCATCGAGGCCTTGTCGGCCGCCTCCTGCTTGCCCTGCGGCGTGAAGATGACGCCGGGCGAGATGGAGCAGGCCCGGGCGCCGGACGGGCCGAGGCGTACCGCTTCGGCGCGGGCGAAGCGGTGCACGCCGTGCTTGGCCCAGGTGTAGGCGAGTCCGGTGTTCTCGATGTCCGGTCCGACAGTGTCGCGGAGCCGGTCGAGGAACCCTTCGGCGAGGGGATCGTCCAGGACCGCGGCGATGTCCGGGTCGGGGTCGAGGTCGACGCCGGCGATCATCGGCGCCATCGAGGCGAAGAACACCAGCGCCGTCCCGGCGGTGGCGAGCGGCCGCAGACCCTCCGCGAGCAACGCGGTCCCGACGAGGTCGACCTCGAAGATCCGGCGCCAGTCGGCCATCGTGGGCGAGATCCCGGCGGCGTGGATCACGGCCCGCAGAGTGCCGTGCTCGCGGACCCGAGCGGCGAGCCGGGCGATGCCGTCCCGGTCGGTGACGTCCAGGGCGAACGGTTCGACGACCGCGCCCCAGCCGTCCCCCGAGAGCTCCTTGGCAGCCGCGGCCACGGCCTCCTCGTCCCGGTCGACCAGCAGCAGCACATCCACCTGGTGCGCGAGCCGGCGGGCGCAGTCCAGCCCCATCCCGCGTCCGGCGCCGGTGGCGATACCTACGGTCGTCATGAGTCGTCCCTTCCAGTAATCGCTCCGGACGTCGCCGACGGCTGCGCCCAGTACTGCTCCAGATGCGGCTGGACGCCCCGGGTGACCAGCTCGACCCTGGGCCCCTTGGTGCTGCGCAGGAACGCGAAGAACAGACCGCCGTCGGCACCCTGGCGCGTCGCCTCGATCACATAGCCGTGGTCCTCCAGCTTCGCGGTGTCCCCGGCCACATCGTCGGACCAGTAGCCGACGTGGTGGAGGGTGGAGCCGGGCACGGGCTCCCACAGGGTCCCCGGGATGCGTCGCACGATCTCCAGCCGTGGCGACGTCCGCGAGAACGTGCACCTCATGTCGAGAACGGCGGACCCGGTCGGCAGCTCAAGGGCCACCGGGCCGCCGGTCTCGTCGCACCACTCGTACCCGAACAGCGACGAGAGCTGCTCCAGCGTCGCCTCGAAGTCCTCGACGACGATGCCGACGTGGAACTGGTCCTCCGGGTTCAACATACGACCACCATGGTGTCTCCCTTGCTTGCGCCCCGTGCGGGGTGCGGATTCCTTCGCAGGTACGAGAACATCACTCTCTCTATAAGCAACGTACATTCTCAAGGCACCCTGCCGCAGGGGTTGGGCACTGCCCGACCACGTGCTTCGGAGCCCCGGGAACGTTCACCAGAATGTCCGTGCCGACCCCCTCCCGTCGTCGTGCGCCTGCCGACAAACCGGCTACCGCAGACGCAGTAGCGCGCAGTGGCGCAAAGCCGACGGTCGGCCTCATTGGGCGTCGACGATGCGGAACCCGTTCCCCCCAGCAGTGGTGGCATTGGCGCGGGTGGCGGCGGGGGCGGCAGCTGTGGGTGGCTTACATGGCGCCTCCGTTGCCGCCCACCCCCGCCCGTGGCTTGTTGCTGTTGCTCGCTCCGCTCGCGGCGACAGGAGCGGGAGGGGTGCAGGCCGAGCGCCGTTGCCGGGCGGCGGGGCGGTTGGTGGTGCCTGCGGAAACGATTCTTCAGGTAAGTGCCCTATGCATTTGGGCTCATACAAGATTTTCGTAGCTGGTGATCGTCCAGGGGTCGTTGTTGGTGGGGTGGGTGGTTGTGGTGCGTCGTGAGTGGGCGGCGAGGATGA